>WFPK01000060.1 GCA_015487555.1 Phycisphaerales bacterium | reverse complement strand
GAGAAGAGAAGACCCCCTCCGTCGGCTTTGCCGACACCTCCCCCGGAGGCCCGGAGGCCCGGAGGCCCGGGGGAGGCGCAAGAGGGAGAAGACGGGGAATAAGAGAAGAGAGGGTGGTCTGCTTTGGGCGGGCTTTTTTTATGCGCGGGTGGTTTTGAGTGGTGATTTGGGGATGTGCGTGTTTGTGCGCACGGATTGGTTGGGGCGGGTTTTTGTTTGAGATTTGGGGAGATTTTTTTTAGTGCAGGCTGGGGTTGGGGTTAGGTGATTTTTTTGGATTTGGGTCGCTTGGTTTGTGCGCACAGAGTGGGTCAGGGGAGGGATAGGTAGAGGCGTGTGAAAAGTCATGAGCACGCAGGGAAGTGGTGGAGGAGAGACCTGATGTCGGACCAACTCAAATCGGTGAATGGAAACGCGGACCCATTGTGGGCACAAACAGAGCTTGCGATTCGTGAGCATATCAGCTGGGGGTTGCCTCGGTATGAGAAGATGTGGGCGTACTACCGGAATCCGATTGAGTTGGTTCGGCAGGCAGGTCTTGTCGGTGATGGGAATGGGCAGGGGTGGTATCGCTCGGCCCAGGAGATTGGGTTGCCTGCGCGGATTGTGGGCAGCGGGTCGGGCCTGGGGGCTGGGATGGCGCTCGGGGGCGAGCGCGGGCGGCGCGAGGTGGTGATCGAGAATGACATCGGGTGGCGCGTGGCGACGATGGTGGACTTTATGTTTGGATCGCCCGTGCGGATCGAGTCTTTGGCGGAGGATGAAGAGGTCAGGGAGGCGATCGAGGATGTGCTCGAAGCGGTGTGGGAAAACAGCGGCGGGATTTCGCTGATGCAGGATATGGCAACGCTGGGGCATGTGTTTGGGCATGTGGATTTGTTGGTGCGGGTCGATGAAGAGGGGCTGGTGGGGTCGCGGGTGATTGATGCGCCGCAGTGGATTTCGATCGAGCCCATTGATGCTCGGCGGGGTGTGGCGGTGATGTCGGCGAGTGATTATCGCGCGGTTGAATCGTTTGCGGTGCATGTCGAGCGCGAGGTGATTGGGGAGAAGGGGCATGAGAAGAATGGCAATGAGAACGCCAAGCCCAAGCGGTATGGGCTTGGGATGCGCAAGGGGAAGGTTGGGCATGGTGGGAAGAAGACGAAGCAGTCGGTGACGGAGGTGTTTACCAAAGAGGGGTGGGCGCGGTTTGTTGATGGGCAGCGGGTTGATGGGGATGTGTGGCGGTTGTTGGCGGGGCGGGTGCCGATGGTTCATGTGCAGAATATGAGCCAGCCGTTTGTTTATAGCGGGATCGGCGAGGTGGAGTCGTTGGTTGGGTTGCAGGACGAGTTGAATACTCGATTGAGCGATCGGGCGAGTCGGGTGACGATGCAGAGTTTCAAGATGTATCTGGCCAAGGGGATCGAGGGGTTTGGGGGCAGCAGTGTTGGGCCTGGGATGGTGTGGAGCACGGACAATCCGGATGCGTCGATCGAGAGCTTTGGTGGTGATGCCAGTAGTCCGAGTGAGGAGTCGCATATTGGCGAGATCCGTGAGGCGATGGACAAGATTAGTGGCGTGCCTCCGGTTGCGGGGGGGATTGTGCGGGCCAAGCTTGGGAACTTGTCGAGTGCGAATGCTTTGCGGATTACGCTGATGAGTTTGATTGCCAAGACGCAGAGAAAGCGTGTGGGGTATGGGCGCGGGATCGAGCAGGTGAGCGCGATGGTGCTTGATGTGTTGGATGCGGCGGGGGTGTTGAAGACGGATGTGCGTGATCGTGGTGTGCGTGTGGTGTGGGGTGCGTTGCCTGTGGTTGATGATGAGCAATCGCGTGTGTCTGATGGTAAGGCGAAGGTTGAGCTTGGTGTGAAGGCTGAGGATGTGCTTGAGGAGCTTGGGTTTGGCGATGCTGATCCTGGGGTTGTGTAGTGAATTGTGGTTTGAGAAGAAATGAAGAAATGGGCAAGATGCCCGTTCTGCCAGATTGAATATAAGGAGTGAAGTGATGGCGAAGCAGGGACAAGGTGGGCTCGGCGGATTGGATGGCGGCGATGGTGAGGCGGGGAAGGTTGGGGGCGATGTGCCCATCAGCGAGGAGGTGATCTGGAAGGCCAGGGCGGAGGAAGCCCAGGAGCAGGTGGCGCAGCTGGAGGCGCGGGTTGCGGAGTTGGAAGGTGAGTTGGCGTCGGCCAATGCGTCTGTTTCTGCGGTGGAGCGTCGTGGTCAGATTGATCTGGAGCTGATGGCTGCCAAGGCGATTGATCTGGAGACAGCAAGGTTGCTGACCGAGGCGACGATTGCGGAGATGGATTCGCCTGATGTTGCGGTGGCGGTTCGTGAGTTGTGTGAGCGCAAGCCGTTTTTGTTTGCGTGCAAGAAGCCGAGTGTGCATCAGGGGGTTTCGATGGGGCCTGCGATGGTGCGGGGTGAGGATGATGAGTTGGAGATGATGGCGAGCAATGCGCGGAGCAGCGGGGATCGGAGCGAGTTGCTTCGGTATTTGCGGGTACGCCGCGGGCAGTGAGTTGTGTGTTTTGGGTTGAGTGTTGAAGTGGAAGTGTTGAAGCAAAAAAGGAGGCTTTGAATGGCATTTACTGGGAAAGCAAGTTATAGCGCGGGTGCGGATCTGCCCGAGTTGGTTGAGGATGTGAGCGATATCATCGGGATTGTGAGCCCGTATGAGACGCCTTTGCTGGATCATCTCGGTGATGCAAAGCGATCGGCGATGTCGACGGTGCATGAGTGGATCGAAGATGCGCTCTTGCCCAATAAGGGGCAGATCAATCAGACGGTGTTCAGCCCTGATCCTGAGAGCGCGACGACGATCACGGTGGATGATTCGAGTGTGTTTCGGATCGGTGATCTGGTTCGTCCTGGGCAGAGCAGCGAGGTGATGATGGTGCTCGGGATTGTTGGTGGGGCTGAGCAGATTATTGCGGCGCGTGGGTATGGCGCAACGGTGGCAGCGACTTTGGCGGACAATATGGAGCTGACGATTTTGGGCAATGCGGCGCTCGAGGGTGATGATGCGCCTGATGCGCGGTTTACGAATCGTTCGCGTAAGAGCAACTACACGCAGATTTTTACCGCGGGGATTGATGTGTCGGGTTCGCTTCAGGCATCTCGGGCGTATGGGATTGCTGACGAGGTGGATTATCAGAAGCAAGAGCGGATGCGCGAGCTGCTTCGGGACCTGGAGAACTGTGTGATCAATGGCGTTGCGCCCGTGAGTGATGGGCAGGGCTCGAGCACGGTTCGGCGTTCGATGAATGGGATTGTGCATTCGTTGGAGACGAATCTCTTTGTGCCCGGGCAGGGTGGGATTCCCGATGGGGATGGCGCCGGGAGTGATGAGCTTACCGAGGCGATTCTCAATGCGGCGCTCAAGCAGATCTGGGATCAGAGCTCTGGTGGTGTCGATACGATTGTGGTTGGTGGTGCGCAGAAGCGCAAGATCAATGGGTTTGCGACGGGATCGCGTGCGTATCTGCCCGACGATCAGACTTACTCGGACATGATTAGTGTGTACGAGAGTGATTTTGGTGTGTGCCGGGTGGTGATGAGCCGATGGGTGCCCAGCGATGCGGTGTTGCTGCTCGATAGCTCACGGATTTCGGTGATGCCGATGCAGGGTCGGAGTTTTCATTATAAGCCGCTCGCTGCGACGGGGGATTCGATTTCGGGTCAGGTGATCGGTGAGTATACGGCGGAGATCAAGAACGAGAATGCGCATGGGCTGGTGACGGGGCTTGGGGTTTGATTTGCGTTGGTGAAGACCCCCTCCGCCTCACTTCGTTCGACACCTTCTTCGGAAGCCCGGGGGAGGAGATGGGAGACTGACTGGAAGGTCAGTGTTTGATTGCGGGGTTTCAGCGCGGGGCGCGCTGGGGCCTATGGGCCCGGGCGGGAGGGGTGCCCGCCCGGGCGATTGGTTTGGAACTTGATTTGAGGGTTGTTTTGGAACTTGTTTTGGAACTTGGTGTGATTGGAGGCGATGATGTTTGCGAAGGATCGTGATTTGTATGTGCTTGAGCCCGGGCTTCACAAGGATGTGGCGTGGATTGGTCAGCGGCGGATTTCGACGATCGGGTCATTGACGGGCACGGCGTTGACGATTACCAGTGGATCGTTTGTCGATGCGCAGGTTTCGGCGGGGCATGTGGTGATCTTTGATGGGATGGTACTCGAGGTGGTGAGTGTGGAGGGCGATACGCAGGCGACGGTGTCGTTGATGCGGGGGGATGTTTCGAGCGGGGCGGTTCCTGGGGTCAGTGCGAGCAATCGGGTGACGATTGTGTATGACTATTCGCCTCAGCGGGCGATGGTGCATCGGCAGGTGATGACGATGCTCGGGTTTGATGTCGATGAGGATGGGTTTGATGAGTCGGTGGTGACGAACCCGGATGGGCTGGCGAGGTTGGAGGCACTCGGGGCGTTGCATCTGATTTATGCGGGGGCGGGTGCTCCGGGTCGGTCGGGTGAGAAGTTTGCTCAGCGGGCGCAGATGTATCGTGAGCGGTTTGCTTCTGAGCGTGAGCGGGTGGTGGCGATGGTTGATTTGGATGGTGATGGAATCGCAGAAGCCAAGAGAAGGCCGAACGCGTTTGTGTTGACACGGGGTTGAGAAAGGGGCGGGTGATGATTGTGCTTCGGCCTGATGTGGTGCGGTTTGGGGATGTGGTGTGGGAGAAGGTGGCGCGGGTGAGCGTGGATCGGTTATCTTCGCAGACGATTGATGAGTTCGATGACCTTGGGCCTCATGTTGTGTTTGTTGATGTTGGGCGTCAGCGGGCGGTGATTCGGGTGAGTCAAGAGATTGATGGGGATGACTTTGGCGGGCCGATTCCCGGCGAGCTTGAGGAGTTGTCGTTTGTGGGCAGCGCGGGCAGCGATGCGGATCGTGTGAAGGTCAAGGCTGATGCGGTGGTCGAGTCGGTGCTCAACAAGGTCAGTGACTATGGGAGCACGCGGGTGATTACGCTCATTGCGGTGAGCAGCGATGGGTCGGTGGATCCGATTACAGTGAGTTAGGAGCAGCGATGGGAAGTTCGTATAAGGGGATTGATCTGTTTGGGTCTGGAGCCCATCGGTTTGAGATCGGTCGGCAGGGTCGGCGGGTGATTTCGTTGGCAGCGATTGCGGGTGATCCTTCGGTGGAGGGATCGGCGGAGTTTGGTGATCTTGAGCTTCGGATCGAGGTGCGGGGTCGGCTGGTGGCGGATGATGATGCGGGGCTTTGGGCGTTGCGTGATGCGGTGATGGCGCAGGCGGATTCGAGTGTTGGGTCTGGGGTGCTTGAGGATCAGTTCGGGCATCAGTGGGCGACGATGAAGCTTTTGACTCTTGAGGAGTTCGGGGGGACGAGCCGGGGGCGGAAGGTGAGTGTTGGGTATGTTGCTTCGTTTGGGCGATTGTCATCTGGATAAGCTGATGGGAGGGGCAGTGATGGAAGCGGAGATTGTGGGCGCGTTGACGCAGTTTGGGGTGGCGGGGTTGGTGTGCTGGATGTGGCTCAGTGAACGGCGGGCGTCGGCGGAGCGCGAGCGGCAGATTACCGAATCGCACACCAAGCTGATTCGCCAAGATGACGAGCATCGGGTGCTGATCGAGGTGGTGCGGGAGAATACCAAGGCGCTGGCGTCGCTTGAAGCCGGGCAGCGGGGGTTGGTTGGTGCGATTGATCGGCTTGGGAATCGGGAGGGGGTGAAACCTGCATGATCGGGCAAGCGGGAACGAGATGGGATACACTGTGGATGTGAAAACGGGCAAGGTTCATCTTGGATTGATCGCGCTGGGGTGTGTGCTGGGTGTCATTGGGGCATTGAGCGGATGCAACAGCCGATTTATTTTTCAGGAGCAGGTTGTTCGGACGGATGATCTTTTGGCGGTGCCCGGGCCGTTTCGGCCGGTGGTGATGCGGGTGCATCCATTGACGCACACCGAGATCGGCAGCAATGGCGAAGCGGTGATGATTCTGCATGTCGAGCTCAAGGACCCCTGGGGCGATACGGTCAAGGGGGTCGGGCAGCTTCAAGTTCAGCTTCGCAAGCAGAGCGCGACGAGTGTGGTCGGGAATCGTGGGACGCGGTGGGATGTTGATCTGCGGGATATCGAGGTCAATGTGTCGTACTTTGATTCGGCGACGCGGACTTACCGGATTGTGATTGGTGGGCTGCCGGGGTGGCTGGCGGATTCGGTCAAGGCGAATGAAGCGGTGGGGGCGCGGGTGCGGGTGCTGTTTCGGACAGCGAAGGCGGATGGGGAAGCGGTGGTTTTGCAGGATGAGTATGTGATGCGGTAGGGGAGAAGGCAATAGGCAATAGGCAATGGGAAAGAGGGAAGAGGGGGAGAAGATGGGGAAGACCCCCTCCGTCTGCTTCGCAGCCACCTTCCCCGGAGGCCCGAGGGAGGAGAGAAGATGTCAATCTTCGGATTCGATGAGGTTGAGTTGGCGGTATTTTTCTTGGTACTTGTCGCGGAGTTTGGTTTGTTTGTTGGCCAGGTCGATTGATCGGCCTTGGATCCAGGCGTGGGTGACGATGGAGGTCACATTGAGGATGTCGGCGTCGGAGACGAAGAGGGTGGCGGATTTGCCGGGTTCGATCGAGCCGAGCTGAGTTTCGAGGCCCAGGATTTTTGCGGCGTTGATGGTGATGCCTCGCAGGGCGGCTTTGTGGTCGAGCCCATGGGCGACGGCGATGGCGGCGGCTTCGGGGAGGTTGCGTTCGTGGGCGTGTCGGCCTGACATGGTCAGCGACCAGAGGACGCCGGCTTGTTCGAGTTTATTGGGGAGGGTGTAGGGTTGGTCGTAGGGGGCGTCGGCGCGTTTGGGGAAGTTGTAGGTGCCTCCGATGATGACGGGGGTGTTGGTGGATACAAGCAAGTCGGTGCAGAGGTGTGCGTCGCGGCCGCCGACGATGATGGGTTTGAGATTGCGTGCTGTTGCCCAGTTGATGGCGGCGGTGATCTGGTCGTAGTCGTTGGCGTTGATGAAGATTGGATTTTGTGGCTTGTCTGAATCATGATTCGGCAGCACGGTGGTGATGGCTTCGAGTTGGAGATCGGTTTCGTTGTGTTTGGCAGCGTAGGCTTTGGCGTTGTCGAAGATGGTGTTGATGTTTTCGAGGGTTTGGTCTCGGCGGTCGTTGGCTTTACTCTTGTTCTCACCGGTGTTTCGCATTCTTGGCCAGTTGATAATCAAGCCGGCGTCGCGGGTGAGGGTCATGTCTTCGTTGGTCCATCCGTCGGGCTGGAGGATCGAGGCTCTTCCGGGGATGGTGCCTCCGGTTGGGAAGACGCCGAAGGTGAGGATGCCGTTGGATCGGGTGGTGGGGATGACGATGGAGTCTGGGTTGACCGAGACATAGGCGCGGACCTCGGGGGTCATGTCGCCGACTTCGTTGTAGTCGTTCATGGCGCGGACGGCGGAGATTTCTTGGAGCCCGAGCGTGGTGATTGAATCGATCATGCCGGGGTAGAGGTGTTTGCCGGTGAGGTCGATGATCTCGGTGTCGGGGGAGAGGAAGATGCGGGACATGATTTCTTGGTCGGCAACGATTTCGATTTTGCCTTCGTTGAAGGAGACGACGCCGTTTTCGATGGTCTGGCCTGTGATGGTGTGGACGGTGGCGCCGACGAGGAAGATGGGGTGGTCTTGAGGCTCGGCGGCGGGGGTGAGGCTTTGGGCGGTGGCCAAGGTTGTGGTCAGGGCGAGGGTGGTGAGGATTTTGGTGGTGTATTTCATGGGTGGGTCGATTTGTGGTTTGGATGAATGTGCAGGGAAGACCCGGCTCGGCGAGCCGGGCCACCGGGGAAGGGGATTAGTAGTTGGTGTGGTAGGCGGGGAGGCGTTGGTTGCAGCCGCAGTTGCCGCGGTCGGTGTTGTTGAACTGGTTTGGGTCGTGATCGTGGTCGTGGAGATCGTCGGTGGTGGATGATTCTTCGTTGTCCTCTTTGGGATCGGGTTGGCCTTTGGCGAGGATTTTTTGGATGAGGCGTTGGCGCTCGGCGGTGTTTTTTTCGCGGAGTGATTGGTCGAGCTCGCGGGAGAAGAGGAGTCGGCCATCGACGAAGGTCATCTCGGGGCGCGAGAGGGATGAGAGGGGATGGCCGGTCCAGACGACGAGATCGGCGTCTTTGCCGGGCTCGAGTGAGCCGACGCGGTCGTCGATGCCGAGCTGGATGGCGGGGTTCATGGTGATGAAGTTGAGGGCGTCTTGTTCGGTCATGTCGATGCCGCTGAGCTTGGCGTATTTGAGTGCTTTGCCGGCTTCGACATGCATTCGGCGGGCGACATCGTCGGAGTCGGAGTTGTAGGAAGTGAGCAAGCCGACTTCGTGGTTGATTGGGCCTGCGAATGGGATGGCGTCGGTGACTTCGACTTTGTAGGCCCACCAGTCGGAGAAGAGCGAAGCGCCGATGGCGTGCTCTTTGACGATCTCGGCGACCTTGTAGGTTTCGAGGCCGTGCTGGAAGGTGCCGATTTTGAAATCGAACTCCTCGGCGATTCGGCAGAGCATGAGGATTTCGTCTTGGCGGTAGGAGTGGGCGTGGACGAGGCGTTCGCCAGCGAGGATTTGGGCGAGGGTTTCGAGTTCGAGGTCGCGGGGGTGGTTAATCATAAACTGTTGATTGTGTTTATAGATTTTCTCGAAAGCATTGTTGGGGCCTTCTCCTTCGATTTGGTTTTCACTGACTTGACTATCCTCCACGACTTGTTTCATTTTCATGACCAGTTCGCGGTCTTTTTTCTTGAATGCAGCCTTTGCATCCATGTACTCGCGTGCTTTGGTGAAGCGGTCGCGGATGAGGGTTTCGACGCCCATTCTTGTTTGTGGGTAGCGGGTGGTGTTGCGGTCGCCCCAGTTGGATTGTTTGACATTTTCGCCCAGCGCGAACTTGATGCCGGGCTTGGCGCCTTCGAAGAACATGTCGGATGGTTTGGGGGAGTTCCATCGGAGTTTGATGGTTTGGGATTGGCCTCCGATGGGGTTGGCTGAGCCGTGGAGGAGGTTGGCGGCAGTCAGCCCGCCGGCGAGTTCACGGTAGAACCCGGGGTGTGCGGGGTCGAGGGAATCGGCGATACGGACCTCGGCGGTGACGGCTTGTCCGGATTCGTTGACGCCGAAGCGGAAGAGCCCGGTGTGGGAGTGGGCGTCGATGAGCCCGGGGGTGATGTGCATGCCTTTGGCGTCGATGTATTGATCGGCTGCGACGCGTGGTGCGGGGCCGGTGCCGAGTTTGGAGATTTGGCCGTCGTTGATGAGGATCCATGCGTCGTTGAGGATGCCGGTGTCGGCTTGTGTCCAGATGGTGGCGTTGGTGAGCAGGAGGGTTTTTGGTTTGGGTGCTTGGTCGTAGGCGAATGGGCCCAAGGGGGAAGTTGGGAGGTTGGGGAGGAGGTCAGGCTGGGTTGAATCTTCTTCGGTGCTTTCATCAGCGATTTCATCTTCGGCTGGTGGGTTTTTGGTGGCGGTCCATTGGAAGGGTTGTTGGTTGGGGGCGATGCCGGTGCCTCGGATGAGGCCGTCGGGGGAGAGGGTGCCGGTGATGACGGTGGTGGCATTGTTTGGGTTGGCGTTGGGGTCATCGGTGATGAATGAGATCTGGTTGTGGTCGATGTTGACCTTGCGTGCTTTGTCTTCATCGCCATCGGCGGTGGAGATGGTGATGGCGTCGTTGTCGATGTCCATGGTGAGTTGGAAGTCGATGCCGACGAGTTGAATCGTCCATGAGCCGTCGAATCTTGTGTTGGTTGGGTTGTTGATGTGGTGGGGTCGCCCGTCGATGAAGAGGTTGATGATCTGGGCGTCTGATTCTGGATCGAAGAGGTTGCCGTCGGCGATGACGAGGTTGGCGATGTGGTTTTCGGCGATGGTGCCTTGGTTTTCGAGGTTGAGAATGGATGCGGGGTTGGTGGTGAGCATGGCCAGTGCATCGGACTGTGGGAGGCCGCGTTCGATGGCGGTGTGGAGGTTGGTCCAGAAGTCTTCGCCGTCGCGGAGTTTGCTGGTGGTCAGGGCGACTTCGAGTCCGGAGTTATGGAGCCAGCGGGCGTTGGCGGGGGCGCGTTCGTAGTGTTGGAGGGTGGCGAGATCGACCGAGTCGGCTGCGCCGACGCTAAAGACATCGGGAGTTTCGGGATAGCGCAGCGGGACAATGACGGGGTGGCCCATGTCTTTGAAGGCGGACAATCGGCGGTGGGCGGTGCCGTTGTCGATGATGACGAGGTTTTTGTGGTTGAACTCGTTGGCGATGTTGTCAGCTAGGAGTGCTTCGAGCTCTTGGTTGGTTTCGTAGAAGAGGGTGGTGTTGTTTGGGTTGATCTGATCGAGGCATGAGGTGTCGGTATGGTTGGTCAGTGCGCGGTGTTGGGCGTCGATGAATGTTTGGCGCATGAGTGCGATGACGCCCATGTGCGAAGTTGGGTAGGCGCGGTCGCCCCACCCGCCGCGATCGAAGCCCATCATTTGCCCAGCGTGTGCCTGGTAGGTTGGTGGATCGCCGAGGGAGTCGTCTTGGAAATCGGCTGCGGTGGAGACGATGGCGGACCAGCCTCGGAAGATGCCGGCGTCGGGGGCGATCATGGCAGCGGTGAAGCCCATCTCGCGGAGGGATTTGGCAGTGTCTGAGCCTAAGCCGATGTCGAGGGCGTTGCGTTGGGGGGTGACTTTGGACGACCAGTGTGTGCCGATGGCGTTCTCGGGAGGCATGGGTGCATCGACTTCGATGTAGGGGTCGATGAAGCCGGCGTAGATGTGGGTGTCGGGGTCGAGGGTGTGGACTTGGTAGCCATCAAGGATGAGATCGGCGCGTACCGCGTCGATAATTTTGGTGATGCGTCCATTCTCGATGTAGATGGCCGAGAGGATTTCGGAGTCGAAGGTTTCGGTTGGGGAGAGGTGGATGGTGCCGCCGAGGAGGATGTGGCGTGAGGGGGCAGCGGATGTCATGCCGTTGGGTGGTGGGGCGAGGGGATCGGATGCGTTGGCAGCAGAGAGGGCAACAGCGAGCAGAACAGCAGCACATTTCATAGACGGGGACTCCTTGTGGGATGTATGGTACCGGGGAGGGTGGGCGG
>WFPK01000059.1 GCA_015487555.1 Phycisphaerales bacterium | reverse complement strand
GCGCAAAATCCCCGCCCTCCCAAACTCCCCCCTTGAGCCGCCAAGCCGATCTGCGAAAATACCCCCATGCAGATCAATACACAACAAATCGAATCAATCCAATCCCCTTCTTCCGCCGGAAGCCTGGGGGAGGTGTCGGCGAAGCCCACGGAGGGGGTCTTCTCTTCCCCGCCTACTCTCACCAACAATCTCTTCAAAGACCTCCTCAACCCCTCTATCTCCGTTTTCACCATGTGCGACATCCACGAGCTTTCCCTCTTCCAGCTCGCCGACTTGCTCGAATCCCAGACCTACCGCAAAGCCATCGCCGCCATCGAGCGCATCTCGATCGCCCGCACCGATCTCATCGCCGCCCAAGCCCAAGCCCTCGCTACCGCCCGCCTCGTCGACATCCTCAAAGACAAGCCGATAACCCCCGCCCACGCCGAGACCCAACGAAAAACCGCCTCTTCTCTGCTCCCCAAAGCCTCCAAGGGAGGTGGCTGCGTCTCCCCTTCCCCCTCTTCATCTCCCCATCCCACTCTTCCTCTGCGTACCTCCCCTTCCTCTCAATCCCCACCAAAACACCCCCAAAAAAACCTTGATCCGCTTCCGCTCTCTCTGGTACACTCTACTCGAGGTCCATCAACACGGGAGGGAAACCAATGTTCAAGTCCATACTCGCTGCAGCCGTCGTCGCAACCTGCATCCTTGCACCCCAAACCAACGCTCAAAACTCCTTTAGCTACCAAGGATCACTCCAAAATGCCGGCTTGCCCGCCGACGGCCTCTATGACCTCCGCTTCCGGCTCTGGGACGACTTCACCCCCGGCGCGCCCGACAACCAAATCGGTTCGATCAACACCCACAACGCCGTCTCGGTCACCGATGGGCTCTTCACCGTCGAACTTGACCTCGATGACGCCGCACTCCAGACCGGTGCCCGCCGATACCTCCAAATCGATGTCCGCCCAACAGGCGACCCAACCTACACCACCCTCACCCCACGCCAAGAAATCACCTTCGCACCGCGCGCCTTCTACGCCGCCCAAGCAGGCACCGCCCAACTCGCCCAAGATCTCGACCTCCCCGTCACCGCAGTCGGCGCAGACTCCGACCTCAACGCCTTCAACGCACTCTTCCACATCCAGAACCTGGGCACCACCGGCACCGCCATCAGAGGCGATGGAAAAACCTCAGGCGTCCTTGGTCTTGTTCCAAACTTCACCGCCGTACCCGCAACCCCCTTTGGAACCGGGGTCGTGGGGCTCTCAAGAGATACCGCCATCTTTGGCGGATCAGAAAACGGCAACGCAATCTTCGGACGAAGCCTCAACGGCACCGGTGGATACTTCCGCTCCGATGCGTCGAGCATCTCAAACTACGCCCTTCAAGCACTTTCAACCAACAGCTCCACCGCAGGCCACTTCGAAGTCAACGACAGCAACAACCTCGCCCTCCCCGCACTCATCGCCAAAACAGATTCGATACAAAATAGCGCATTCGCCGTCCAAGGAATCATCGAAAGCAACACCCCAGGAGGTTTTTCAGCCGCAGTCCGGGGCGAAAACAAAGGCACCGGCCCATTGGGTATCGGCGTCTGGGGATCACACAACGGTTCAGGATGGGGCATCTATGGTACCAGCGACAGCGGCTACGCAGGGCGATTCGAAGGCGATGTCTCCGTCATCGGCACCCTCTCCAAATCCGGAGGCTCATTCAAAATCGATCACCCACAAGACCCCGAAAACATGTACCTCTCCCACTCCTTCGTCGAATCACCCGACATGAAAAATATCTACGACGGCGTCATCACCCTCGATAAGTTCGGACAAGCCATCGTCACCCTCCCCTCCTACTTCAACGCCCTCAACCAAACCTTCCGCTACCAACTCACATGCATCGGCGGGTACGCACCGGTCTACATCGCTGCCGAAATCGAATCCTCACCAGATGCAAACTCATTCGCCATCGCCGGCGGCACACCCGGGCTCAAAGTCTCCTGGCAAGTCACCGGCATCCGCCACGACGCATGGGCCAACCAGAACCGAATCCCCATCGAGGAATACAAAGAGCCTCAAAACCAAGGCAAATACCTCAACCCCGAAGCCTTCGGCCAACCCAGGGAAAACGGCATCGACTACATTCAAAGCCAGTCCAAAGACTAATCCCCAATCCCCCGGACAACATCAAGCGCGTTGCGGATCGCTTGGCGTTCAAAGCGGGCAGCGTGGATTGGTGAGGTCTCGAGCAACTCGGCGAGGACGGCGCGGGTGATTGGGGGGCTGCTATCGAAACCGAATCGGCGTGTGAGGATGAGTCGATCGCGCTGATCGAGTTGGTTGACGATGGGTTGGATTCGGCGATCGGGCATCAGCCAGCGGTGCCAGGGGGTGATCTGGGCAGTCCAGTCGGCGATGGCATAGCCCGGCGGGATTCGGCGGGTGGCTTTGCCTGCCGATTGGGGCGCAGCGATGTCGGGTTGCTGGGAAGCGAAGCGGGTGACAGCCAATCCAACAGGGGCGGCGATTCGACCTTTGTGGGAAGGGTCAAACCGGTCGATGGCGTTGGCTGTGATGCGGATGCTCCCGAGCAAGAGGAAGGCAGCGCGGGAGGGGTCGAGCGTGTCGATCGGGCCTTGGATCTGGTGCTCGATGGTCGAGACGATGAGGGAGAGCTGGGCGTGGACGAGCTGGGCTTTGAGCATCTGCGCCCAGCGCAGATCAGTTTCGATTTCATCGAGGATTGGTGCCAAGGGCGAGGCGTGATCGAGCCGGGCGAGTTTGGCACCGGCGCGATCGAGCAGGCAGTGATAGGCGCAGGTGCGCATCTGTTCTTCGTAGACGACAGTTGGCTGGCGGGTTCGGGTTGATTCGATCAGGGTGCACAGGTCAGTCTGGGTTGGGGCGATTAGGTTGGTGGTGGCGGGGAGTGATTCGAGCGCGTTTGTTTGGTCATCGGGCGTATTGGGATCGGTCGCAATGGGGAGGCTGTACGATTTGAGCAGTGCAAATCGGGCGGCGTTGATTGCGCGGGTGGTTGCACTGGGGGAACGGTTGAGGTGCCTGGCGATGGCGGCGGGCTCGATGGCTCGCAGGGTAGCGCGGTAGGCCAAGCGTTGGTCGCGGGTGGTCGTTGGGCCCGGGTCGGTGAAGATTGGCGATGGAGCGGTCGCGTCGATGCGGAGCAGGGCTTTGCGGATGCCTTCGTGGGAGTGTCCGGTGCGCAGGGCGATGCGGGCGGCGGCTTGGGATCGGGAGTCGTTGAGCCGACGGCGGTAGACGGTCGCCCAGCGTTCGATGCGAGCGAGTTGGGTATCAGAGAGGCGATCGAAACGGGCGGCTTTGCCCAGGCGCTGGGTGTTGAGTGTCTCGAACCATTCGACTGCGGATTGCATGAAGATGATGGATCGGCGGCCAGAACCGAGATCGAGTCGGCGGGCGATGAGCCCGAGTCGGCGGTAGCGTTCGATGGTTTTGCGCGAGACGCTCCAGCGAGCAGCGAGCGAGTCGATGGTTTCGTAGGGCTCGGTGATGTCGGCTTGGGTGAGGTGGGCGTGTTCGGAGATGTGTTCGGCGATGGCTGAGAGGTCGCCTCGGAGTGCTTCGCCGGGGACGAGATCGGGGGAGGTGATTTCGGGTCGATAGCCTGTGATGCGAAAGACGATCCAGTCTTGGGGGTAGATGCCTTCGGGGTCGATCTGCGGAGCGAGTTCATCGAGGCGATCGAGGTGGCGCAGGAGGGTTGGTTTGGAGGCGAAACGCAACTCGGAAGCGAGCTGGGCGATGCAGGGGACTCGTGCTTGAGAGACTGCGGGCATTGGGGGGAGTTTATGCGAGGGGCAAGGCAATAGGGAGTGGGCAATGGGGGGAGAAGGGGGATGGTGTGGTGGTTGAAATCTTGGAGAGATTTCTGGCCATGATCTTGGGATCATCGTTGTTTGAAGACATGGTGAGAAAATCCTTCGGATTTTTGACCATGGCACCGGTTTTGGGTATGGAGTTTTTTTGGGGAGGCAATCATGGTTTGTGGTGGCTAACCGGGTGAAAAACCCTCTTTTTTTCAGGTTTTTTGTATATTATCAAACCAACTCTGTGTAGAATCCGGGTACGCGCAGGCTGGGGAAACCCGGCGGATGATTCAGCGGATGGGCAGGTCCCCTTTGCTGGTGTCGGGTGTGTGTTTTGGGCGATATGAGCGTAGCCCATAATGTGTTATGTGTGTGGGCTGTACTTGGGTCGATGTGTGATTGATACCATGTGCGCGCACCAAGATCTCGACCACGAGAAAGAGAGAAAAAAATGAACAAGATTACAACAATCGCAGGTTTGGCAGTAGCAGTTTCAGCGTTGACCGCATCGGCTGAGGTGCTTCTCGAAATCGATCTTTCGGTCGCCGATCAGATCACCATCTCGGCAACGGGCGGCCTGTCGGCTGTCGATGCTTCGGGTGATGATTTTACCGGCATTTACCTCGACGGGCTCTTTGGCGGTGATGGTGTCCTGACTTCGTCGCTTGTTTCTGGCGACTTGACCAATGCTGAGAATCCTTCGGACGGCTCGCCTTCGCTCTTTCGGGCGAACAGTGGCACTGACACCGGGCTCAACATCTGGAGCTTCTCGTCAGACAGCATCGTGACCTTCACAGCAGGCTCGTTGGCCTTCACTGGCTCGGCAACCTTTGACCTCGATTCGCTTTCATATGCGAATCTCCTGGCTGGAAACACCAGCGGGGATATCTATTTCCCAGCGGACTCTTTCGATGACATTGCTGCTGGCGCGGTTTCTTTGGGCACATACTATGTCGTTCCAGCTCCAGGTTCGTTGGCCTTGCTCGGGCTTGGCGGGATGGCCTGTGTTCGTCGTCGTCGATAAGTCTTTGCGGACATGATCGAAAGACTTGGCCGAAAGACTTGGCCGAAAGACATGATCGGTAACACGATCGACAAAAAGTCATTTCCGAAAAGCCCGGGCGCATGCCCGGGCTTTTCTCTTTGGCGAGCGCGTGGAAATGGGTTGGGGGAGGCAATGGGCAATGG
>WFPK01000058.1 GCA_015487555.1 Phycisphaerales bacterium | reverse complement strand
ACACTGATTGGAGAAGTATACTCATACCACCCCTAGTTGCAGGTTGCTTGCGGGCTGAGATCGATTACACTAAGGCCCGGCGGCGAATCCAAACAACCCGCTGTTGCAGGTTGCTTGCGGGCTGAGATCGATTACACTAGGTGGTCGGGGCGTGTCCTGACAAATCTCGTTGCAGGTTGCTTGCGGGCTGAGATCGATTACACTTGCCTGGTGTGTGCGTGTGTCCCACTTATTGTTGCAGGTTGCTTGCGGGCTGAGATCGATTACACTCAAGCTCGGCCTCAGTTCGTTCGAGAACATCGTTGCAGGTTGCTTGCGGGCTGAGATCGATTACACTCAACTCACCACGATAGTCTGCGTCAATGATGTTGCAGGTTGCTTGCGGGCTGAGATCGATTACACTGCGACCTCTCATCATTACCTAGTATACATTGTTGCAGGTTGCTTGCGGGCTGAGATCGATTACACTACCCTCAGCGTAAAGCATGCCGCCGCAAAGACATAGGGCATTTGCCTGCTAAAAAAGCGAGAGCTGAGTCGGGGCCGACTCGGGTGGTTTTCGCGTTTTTCCCCAAAAAACATCCATGCGCTCCATCTGTTTGTCGGTAATTGTAAGTATACGAATTTCCCCATCAGGCGGGATCAATCCTTGGACACGGGCGACATGAACTGCCGCATTTTCCCGGCTTGAGGCGTTCCTAGTGTACACGGAATACTGCATTTGTGCAAATCCATCACGAATCAGCCCTTTACGAAACTGAGTGTATTGCTTTCTGGCGAGTTTGGTGTCGACCGGGAGGTCGAACATGACAATGACCCACATCCATCGATATCCGCTAAGTCTCATGGAGCTGTTTCCCCGACTGATTGTGGATAACTCAGGTCTTTGGACTCGCCGGTGAGCGCACGCACAAATCCAGCAACATACCGAGTAATGACCACGAACAGCGGGCCCGTTTGCTCTTCAAAAATGACTTCCTCGGCGAGCACCCCAAGGAGTTCGGCTTTGTTGGATTGATCGAGCTCCGTTTCGCCCCGCAAAGCGAGCCAGCGAGCTCGTCGATCGACGAGTGGACGCAGTGGCTCCATGAGATCATCCGCAAGGCAGAACGGATTAGACCGTCCGATGTGCTTGATTCCAATGGCTGGCAGTAGCCCAGCACAGACAATCGAACGGGCGACAGCTGCACGCAGCGCGGAGTATCCGTAATCAAGGAAGTTGTTTGGAGGCATAGCCGAGCGGTCACTTGGCTTGCGCCGAAATGGATTCACAATTTCCGGGCAATCTTCGAAGAGTACTTTCCAGTACGCTGCGGCTGCCTGGGCTTCAATATTCTCGGGGTCACCAGAGCGAACTCGGCAAGACAAGTTATTCAACTTGGATCGTGTTCTTTGTGCGATATCGGATCGAAGCGGAGTCAGCACATTAGCTTGCGCCTTGACCTTTGCCGCAACGATTTGTTGCCAGAGCCGTTTTTTTGTGGGCTTGCTGGCGGCCAGCTGGCAATCAAGCCGAGAGAGAAGGCGCGAGTTCTTACTCAATGGGAGATACATCCCGACGGGGTGATGATCTTCCCCGCAGATCACCAATGCTGCTTGGTATTGTGCAAGTTTGACCAGTGTGTGATGGGAATAGGTTGTTTGACGATGATCGACAAGAACAACTCCGATGTCTTCGCATGGAATCGTGCCAGCAAGATTTCGCGGATGTGTAGGAATGCGTTTGGATTCACGATCAGATTTGCGAAGGATCAATAACTGCTCAGCACGAACGGCAAGGTGTACTGGATCTTGACTTATCTCTATAGTGCGTTTGATCACCTATTCATTAGAACAAGTACTGTGTACTATTTCAAGAGAGAAAAGCCGCCTGCCACAAAAGTGGCATGACAGGCGTTCTAGACCGAGTTTTTATCGGGCAATAACTTGGCTTAATCTTTTTCCATAATAGTCACTTTTCCAAGCGGCGTCACATGAACCTTTATGGCGTGGTCATGGTTCGGCGGAGCGAGCTTCTTGAGCATAGGTGGGGTCACTTTGATACTCATGCGTTCAGAGTTCTCTACCTTTTCCCCACTCGAGTTTTTTCGCCCTTTCGCTGCACGAGCATCCCAATGTGGAACTAGCACGATATCGTGCGTCTTCTCTAAACCTGCCACCACAAAATACTCTAGTTTCTTTGTTGTTTTGTGCTTCATCAAAAGAGTTTCACCTTCGCAGAGACTCATGACAAACTCGCCCCCCTTGCTTTCGTCATCCGTACGGTCAACCATTGGATAATTTCGTTCGATTCTGGAAAGGACCGGACGAAGTTTGCGCCTTTCATCTTTCGGAAGATTTCGGAACTCTTTGGGCTTGGGAATCCCCGCCTCACGGAATGCCCGGAGTTTATCGAGCTTGCGATTGGCTGCCTGAAACGCAGTTACTATTTCGCCGGACCACTTCCCCTTCGAATTGACTCGAATTTCGATATGATGATTGTTGTTTGGTCTATAACATCGCAAAGCATTTTTCTGATCATCCTCGACCATGCAATCTGACGAATACTCCGGTTTCCTACGGTGAATCTTCACGATTTTATTCTTCATTGCGCGAATAGTGACGAATGAATGAATAGGGACACCGGATTTATGTTTAAATCCACCTGAATCTGCTATTTTCTTCACCTGACTCTTACTAAGTCTATCCGGGTCAAAGCCTGATTCAGTGACACATGTTCTTAATCTCTTTCGCAGGGCGATGTCGCGAACGAGCCCTTCCTGACCAAGTGCCGGATCAACCAATCTTGCTTGGTATCCACTAGAATCGACAATATTCGTAGCCCATTTTTTTGCATCTTTCTTTAAGACTCCACACTGAACCATCCTTCGTTTGGAAAGCCGATCGATAGCGTCTCTCTTTGGTTCAGGGACGGGAAGTTTGAGCAAACCAGAAGTGAGACTGTAGATGCTTTTCCGAGTTGTATATTGATCTGTTTGATTGCCATCTTGATCGAAGACTGGGCCAAAATGGGTCGCATCATGTAATTTCCCAACAAGTTTCCGTTTTACCGGCCTATGACAAATCGGTACTTCAAGATCACCATCGCCGAACACCGCACTTTGCACTGCTTTTCGGAGCTCATCACGATTGGTGAATGGTAACGGAGGATGGATTGGATGAGCACGACGGTAGCACTCCATCTCGGCATCATCAGCGGTATTGATTCCATCACGATCAGCCTGCTTCTCGCGTTCGTCCCACTGCATCTGGATGCTTCGTGTGCATAACCCTATAATTACCGCATCGACTGCGTGATGCCGATGATCCGCACGATTCTTCTCTTTGCGTTCATGCTCTTCGTTTTCGTCCAAACCTTTCGACCGCGCATCGTGTGGATCGAAGAACAACCCCCATTCCCTACGGAATCGGCTTGTCCACATGCCGGTGGTTGTAAAGATTTTCCGATCCCCGCCCCGTTCCGGGAGCCCCTTTCCATCAAACAGCGCGTCAGCAAGATAAGCCATCACCTGCTTCGAAGCGTACTGAGTCGCGGCCCCCTGCCCCTCGGTCATCTCCTGAATATCTTTGATGTCTTTCTTGAATTGCTCAATTTTGCGATGATCCTCTCGCCGATCAAAGTAGCACGCCCAGAGCGCATCGCCCGTAGCATTCTTTACCGCACCATACATCGGGCGTTGCACATCGTGATAGATTCCTTCGACCCACCGCATCCCTGCATCGAAGCCCTCTCCATCCGACCAGAAATCACGGGGTGTCCGGCGCCCCATCACGCGGTTACATTCGGTATGGGAAAGCACCATGTTTGACAAACCATTATGACCTCCGCTTGCCCGAGGCGTGATGTGAGCAAGTTCACAATCGATGCCGTTGGCAGCCTTTCGAGTCGTAAGCCCGGCCTTTCCACAAAGCGGACAAACCCCCTCTTGCTGAACGCAGAGAACCACCCGATTCACCGCCGACCGTTGCTGTGAGCTTGTTAAACTCGCGAGATTAAACTCTTGGATAATGTCATTGCGGATACGATTCCGGAGTCTGCTCCGGAATAAATGCCGATCAGAATCCCTTGCTCCCATCTTTGCTTCTCTGGCCAGCTCGATGTAGATCTCATCGGGTTTCTTGCCAAACTGATGCATGTATTCCATCACATGCCGCCGAACTTCATGGATGGCCTTACGCACGACGGGGTTACTGATCATAGGTGCCGGCGGCAACTCGCCCCCGTGCTTGAGCAGAAAATGACGATCACGGGCATTGAGTCCTTTAACACCGGTTGCGTACCGTTGGCGAGCGAACTCATCGAGCGGCAAACCTGTCGTGATATCAGTAAAATCGAAATCTTCCGCGATCAACTTTCTTGCTTCGATTTGCGTTAGCCATCGCGTTTGCCCGGGTTGATCAGGGACAGGCCAGGGCTCTGGGCGATCCATAATTGATAATATATTTCGAACCGCACGCCTACTCATATTGAGTCGTTTGGAATCGACCTTCGGCCGCCGTTTCCATGCCGATATCAAGGCATTGGCTTGATCTTGATTCAGCCCGCCCCAATCTAAAACCCCTGCATGAAGCTTTTCTGCATCTTCATCAATATCTGGGTCAAACTTCAAAATTGCCCGGTTGAAACCCACCTTGAGCGAATCCGGCATCCTCTCCCATGCCTCAACCCCAATTGCTTCGTGGACAATCTCTCGATTGAACCAATCCGTATTGATCTTACGGTCACTATCCGATTCGATGTTAAAGTGAAATCGAGAGTTTTTCGTCGCCCGCCCCCAACCTTCCTTTGATGATCCCATGAAGTTGCGAAGATCGGTGACGCTTACGCTTCGTTTCGGGCGAGGAGCAGATTCCTCGCTCTGTCCCTTTTTCTTTCGTGGCATCTCCATTCCAAGGGGGCCGCATAAATATGAAATGATCTTTGATCGCTCCTCAGATGTCAATGATCTCTTCGAGTGCCCCTTTTCGATAATCATCAGGTTATTGACCATCTCAATCACTCTGAAACGAGACGCATACATATCGGCATGGGGGACACAACGCTCTGAGGGTTCAAGCACGCAACGCCCGAGTGTTCCTAAATCCCAAGTTGCCCGGCGTTGCCCGAAAAGCAAACCGGTGTGCCGCCAAACAGAATCACCAGACTCATTATCCAGAATCAATCGAAGTTCTTCGGTGAGCATGCGTGCGATATCTCCACCTTTATTGCTCTGAGAATCCCACAGCAATGCAAACTCATGACGAATCATTGCTCGGTCAGCACAATGCTTGTAGCTCCCCGCCTTGTTCCTGATCGCGTCGTGATATTCCCGTTGCCCATGACGCTTTTCAGGATCGCGTTGATCTGGGGTGTCAATGGCATGCACGCCGTCTTTGTACAGCATCGCCATGTACTCACCGAATGTGCGTGCCCCACGATCTTTCATATCTCGTTCTACTTCTTTGATGGAAGCCTTCACCTTCCCATCATCAGTTGGGGCTTGGCCATTGTCCTCATCATCCGAAATTTTCAGACCGAGGGCGCCGCGTCGCTGCGAAAGGTGAAGCAATACGCGCCCAAACTCATAGGGTGTAAGTCTTTCGTCGAGTCCCTTGCGCCGGAGTTCCCATGGATTGGTATCCTCCAATAGCTTTCTGAATTCGGATTCCTCCTTCGGGAGGAATCCATTTTCGATGAGACATACTCTCAATTCGCGTTTGCGTTGCGAGCGTCTCGCTAGTGTGATGCGAGTCCGACGGGCATTACGCCGTTCAACATTCTTCGGATCCCCACGCTTTTCATCGGACTCAACCACTCCGGCTGGAAAGATGGATGTCCCTGTGGTCAGTTCGCCGGTCTTTTGATCGAACCACATCGATCCTACCGAGTTGGAACCAATATCGAGCGCGAGAACATAACGATTCGTTTTTAGACTGTTTTCCATTTGACACCTCGTAGTACATACTGTATGATACACACAGTGTAATCGATCTTGGTCCGCAGAGTTTCACGCAACAAGAAATTCGCAGGCACCGTCGAAAGACGACCGCCGCAGCCCGCAACCCCGGCCTGCGGCATTTTTTGCACTTGTCTCTTGTAAACAACGACATAGGTTTTTTGACCAACCCCACACGCATCACCACTGGCTATGCGAAGACAGCAGCCTAGATTGGGCACATTATGTATGTTGGGGCACAATGATGTTTGGGCATGATGGACATCGACCCCTTGGAATCTGTTGACAACCGCCCAACAGGTTCTTGGCACATGAATGAGTGTGGGTTTGATACCCTAATCGTGCACATACACAACACCACTTACTTACCATCCGATGCTACTTCCACACCCTCAATCAACCTGGTGAGCCGTTAGGAATATAGCCTTCTCGAGTGAGGCGTAGAACTGCTGGTAGGGTTCAGGGTCTTCCACAGCCCTGAGTTGATATTGGGCATTGGCTCGCACAAGTGTCTGACCTCGGCCTCGAGGACGAACGGTCACGGTCATTCGAAGTGCGTAGCGATCGAGCTTGGTGGCACTGACTGTCCCGAGCATCTCGTCGGCATTATCCACCACGAACCCGAGGTCTTGAAGGGTTGCCATGATCGTCCGCAGCATCTTGTTGCGATCGGTTGTATCGAACGCGCGAGATTGGATACTTCGCAACTGCACCTGGCTTTCGTCCGAGGCCATGATCTGACTCTTGGATGACGCACATCCACCAACCATCGCTCCTGTAAGCAAGACCATGCCCAGCCCTGCGTTGATCATCATTTTGTTCATGTTATTCATATTTCATGCCCTTCAAGGAATACTGACTTTGACAACTTGCTGAAGAACTCTTGGTACATCTCAGGATCATCGAGTCGTTCGAGACGGGAGATTTGGCCATCGGTGTTCCAGATTACACGCTGGAATGTCACGCGAACATTTGTGGCTCCCATTGACGGGCGTGTCACGACCGAAGCACGAATCTTCTGATGGTCATCGATCGGCGTGGAAACGCCGAAAATGGCTGCTACAAGAGCGGCACCGACCACTTGGCCTGCATCTGTCGCGTCGCGATCCTTTGACCCAGAAATCAAACCAACCTTTGTTTCACTATTGTCGATCGAGAACCCTAAGTCCTGAAGCAAAGCCACTGATGCCGAGAGCAGCTTGGCCTCATTCATTGTGGCGTATCGGCGGGTCTGCATCTGCCGAACTTCGAGCGCCTGCGGGCTCATCGCAAGCGCAGACTTTGGTATCGTGCTCGAGCACCCTATACCAATCAACACCATGCAAGACAACATCCCGGCAACCACGATATTTGCAACTGTTCGTCTCATGATTCCTCCCACTAAAACTGTGACGAGTGGTACGCGATATCGCGCACAGCCCCGTCTTCATCGAACTTCACAATCACGGTGAGCGTTCGCTGCGATTTTGATGATGCCCCTGCGGTGACAAACCAACTGCTTCCAGAAACGACAACATCTGTTGCGGTCTTGTCATAGATCCACACTTCGCGCCCTTGCGCATCAGTCGAGACAATGTTCGGGCTCCCAAGTGCTTCGGCGACATCCGGCGAACGCATGCCAACCTTGATCTCGCGTTGAACGGTGCCGACTGTGAGCCGATCGGCTTCGCTGGCAGACCTGACTCCGCTCGCGTGATAACTGGCTTGGCAGCCGACAAGTGAGCCGACAAGAAACCCAAAACTCACAATCAACGGACCATGAACTCTCAGCAACCTGATATCTGTTTGCCACATGACAACTCCCTGTTTCCATTGATCCCGACACAACATCAAATGCTCGTTGATGAGTTGAGCGAGATGCACCCGCCGCACCACTGACTCGACTACGCAGTCAGTTGCGTAGCCAAGTCAATGGGCATAGCTGTGGTTCCCTCGAGCACAGCCGTAGGCGGATCATCAGATATGGAGAGATCACATGAGGGAACACATAGGTTCACCATAGAGCAGAGAACGATCCTGTCAACGCGAGAATCGTTGCTTACGCGCAGCCGCTGACACGCAGTTGTCAGTCGATGGCCACGCACTGACATCATGCTGTCAGTCAGACGAAGGTGCCGGCTCACTATCTCGATACTGCTCGGCGGTTTGCCCAGCGAGTTCAAGCACCCGATCCCGTAGTTCCATCGGCTTGATGACCTTGCAGTTGGGCCCCATTGAGAGAATCCACCAGACGATCTCGTCGAAACCCGACACCGTGCATCGCATGGTCGCCGAGCCGTCAGCGTGGTCTTCGATCTCTTGAGTTTTGTGCCAGATGGTGTCGCTGATGGTCTCGGCGAATGCTGGCGAGAACCAAAGCTCGATCTTCTCGTCCTTGCCTTGCATCATCCGCCAGGCGTTGCCAAGGTGGGCATCGAGCGAGAAGTCTTCGGGAATCTCATAACTTCGAGTGGTCAGCACGGCCTTGCAGAAACGGTTGAGCTTCAACGATCTGATCGCATCTCGCCCATGATGATACCCGATGGCATACCACGCTCGTACCGAAAAGAACAGTGTGTAGGGCTCAAAGTCAAAGTCCTCTGGCTCATCGCCATCCGAACCAACCGATTCATACTGACACACCATGACCTTGCCATCGGCGATCGCCTGCTGGATCGTTTCATAAACATCCTCGAACCCATCCTGCTGACTCAAATGTGCAGCCCCGAAGGAAACGGATTGAGAAACCGCGTCAATCTCATCACGCACCGACTGAGGCATCGCCGCTTGCACTTTCGCCAAACCCTTCCACGCGGGTTTGGTGAATGGAATCTGCTCTTGCTTTGCAAGATGCTCGCACAGCGTCGCCATGGCGAGTGCTTCTTGAGCCGTCAGTTGAATCGGAGGCAGGAAGCAATCTTGTGCAACACGATACCGCTTTGAAACCGAGTCAAATGATATCTTGAACCCGACGCCTTCGAGTTCATTGAGATCACGATAGATTGTCCGCTCATCAACCCCGCACGCTTGAGCAAGCTCGGCTGGCTTACATTTCTGCCCGGATTGAATGAGTGTCAAGACATTGAGTAAGCGATGAATGCGTGTGTATTTGGCCATGATGTATTATGGCATCCATCACTCATCCATTCCGTATATCACCATGGTGATGCTGCAATTCAAATCGAAACTCCCCGGCTCATCCACCGAAATAAACGACGCCGGGGAGCTTCCCCTCCAATAAGTGGACATTATTTTCATCAGCCAATCGCATTGGCAAAGCCGAAGGGTTGGTCGGCTTTGAAGCCGCAGTCTTCCCAGGCCTCGCGGACATCGGATGCGTCGAACTCTTCCTTGTCCGAGATGATCCGAAGCGTCTCGGCCAAGTCGCGGACCTGGGCACCGGTCATGTTGTCGGTGAATCCGGTCGCAAGCTCAAGGGCCTCGGCGGTCAAGCGTCGAGGCTGGATCATGCGTTCGACGAGCTGGCTTCGCTCGGTGTCGGGCAATGGTCCAAACTTAAGCCGACGATCGAAGCGGCCGGGGCGATCGGCCAGTGCGGTCTCGACGACTTCCGGGCGGTTGGTTGTGCCGACCCAGCGCACGCCGGGAACATTGCCAAGCCCATCCATGATCTGCATGAGTTCGGCCATGCCCGGATTGCCGCCACGCCTGCGATCCGCACCGAAGATATCAATCTCCTCGATAAAGACGACGCACGGCGCGGTCATCTCGATGAGTTCCTTGAGCACATCCACACTACCATGGCGGCAGATCTGATCCGGGCCTGCGATGCAGACGGACACGCCATCGAGTTCGTTGGCGATGGCGCGGAGCAGCATGCTCTTGCCACAGCCGGGCACGCCTTCGAGCAGCACGCTGCGTTGGCCGCGCGCGCGCCGGTCAGCCGCGGGCCCGGATGCGGGTGCGGGCGACAAGGTATACAACGACTCGTGGATCAGAAATCCGCTGAGCCATCGCGGGGTTGAAGCAGTGATTCCGGGCCAGAGCAGCCCGCTGCAGGCAAAGCCGCCAGGCGATCGCATTGTCAACGGAATGTCATGGAGCGCTGCATCGGCTTGGTCATTGCATCGGCTTGCATAAATATGTTGACTCATTCCCGTACAAGCCGACACTTTCACACGCATCCGCAGAAGCCTTTAAAACTTCAAAGCCAGAACTGAGTAAGCGCCTATAGTCCCTGTCGCCTCAGCCTCGAGGGATAACGATCATGCCGACGAATCAAACGCAATTGCACCGCAAGCCCATGGGCGTCTGGACCTCGGCCTCGATGGGGATCGGCGCCATGATCGGCGCAGGGATCTTTGCACTGCTTGGGCAGGTGGCTTCGTTGACCGGCAGCTACACGCCCATGCTCTTTGTGACCGGAGCGGTGATCTCGATACTCACGGGCTATTCCTACGCCAGACTCGGGATCCGGTATCCATCGTCGGGTGGGGTGGCCGAGTATCTTGTGCAAGGGTTCACCTCTCGGTATGTCGCGGGCGTACTGACCGTGATGTACTACCTCTCGATCGTGATCGGGATGGCGATGGTCGCTCGTGCGTTTGGAACCTATGCCGCCGCCATGACACCGAGCGGAGCGCATTCGATATGGACACCAATATTCACTGCTGCAATTGTTATAACACTCGCAATCGTCAATGCAGCAGGTTCGGCTGCGGTGAGCAAATCTGAACGCTACTTGGTCGCAGTCAAGATCGTGTTGCTTTTGGCATTCGTGGTGGCCGGGATCGGAACGGCTCGTCGTCCGAGTATCGCCAGCCCGGGCTTTACGCTGACAGCCACCAACAGCGTGCATGCCCTCGCGCTGTGCCTGCTTGCATTCCAAGGCTTCGGCGTGATTACCAACGCGATTGATGACATGCCCAAACCTTCGCGTACACTCCCGCGAGCAATCATGGCGGCCATTATTGTGGTTGCAATCGTGTATATCGGAGTGACTTACGCGACCTTGCTGAATCTGAATGTGAGCGAAGTCGTCGCGGCACGAGACTACGCCCTGGCCGAGGCTGCCAAACCGACCTTCGGGTCGATCGGGTTTACGATTGTCTCAGTGACCGCACTCCTCTCGGCAGCCTCGTGCATCAATGCTTCGTTGTATAGCTCGGCCAAGATGACGCTGATGATGGCCACTGTCCGCGAGTTGCCCGCAGTCGAAGAGCGGTGGGTTTGGCGGGGAGGCAGCGTGGGCCTGTTTTCGACAGCAGCGATGGTGCTCATCTTTGCCCTTGGGCTTGATCTCGGCCGCATCGCCTCTTTGGCAAGCATTATCTTCCTGCTCATCTATGCCAGCGTGCACCTCGGGCATCTTCGCCTGACGCGCGAGACCGGGGCCTCGAAACTACTCGTGGCGATTGCCTTTCTCATCAACGCCGGCGTCTTCCTGGCCTTTGTACTCTTGACGGTGGCCCAATCATGGTTCCTCTCGCTGACACTGCTTGGAATACTGGCTGTAGCCTGCGTGATGGAGTTGATCGTTCGCCGAACCAATGGCCCCATCCGCTCGACAGCCGATGCACCAACGCCGACCACCAGCCAAGTGCACACTTTGTAAAACCTCGTGACTGGAAACAAGTTATTTGCGCGGCCATAGCACCACCCTTGGCCTGCCACAACACAAACGCGATCCGCTGTTCCACAACCCCCGCCTTCTTCATGTTCATGAACTGATCCTCCAAACATGGACCAGAGTATTCCACCCAACCCTACACGCTATACAAATCAGATTTGGATTTCGCACACGCACTTTGAAGCTATGGATTGGCCCCAAGGATCAGGAACACCCAGAAGCGAACGATACAAGGAAGTCGCTGACATCGAAAAAATTGAAATTGCCATCCCCATTGAAATCTCCAACGGGATCGCCCGCTGCAAAGGCTGCGAGAAATACGGAGACATCGAAAAAATTCAGGCTCCCGTCGCCGGTGAGATCGGCGGGGCATGGGGATGCGCTGATGGTCGCGATCGCCTGCGCTTGGACCGGCTCCACGCCGCCCGAGTGGGTCAGTGAAACACGAATCGCGTATTCACCCGGAGCGGCTGTAGCTGTGTCCCACTGCGCAAGCACCCCACTGCTCACCGGTGAAGTGACCGGGCCATCAATCAGGTTCCAGTTGGGTTCATCCAAGAACTCCACATCATACGAAACGAAGTCGATCGGACTCATTGGCCCTGAGATCGTGCGGGCCGAGCCAAAGATGGATACAACATCGCCTTGCGTTGCGCCCATCGGCTCGATGCCGATATCAAAGACCGTGGCCGCATCGTGAGCGCGTGGGTCTCCAAGTGTTGAGGTGTCGTAGAACGCCATGATGGAATCACCTGTTGCGTCAATAATTGGACTTGTAAACGAAGACCCTGCCGCTACAAATACCGAGTTGCCGTTGGTCATGAGTTGTGCCAGGCAGAGCGACTGAAGAAAATACATCTGCCCTTGTCCATTGGTTTCTATATGTCCTCCGGTTCCATCGCAGATTGACTGCTCAACCGTAACGACCGCTTGATCTTCGGAGAATATCTCCCCAAAGACACTCGTGCGCACCCTCAGGTCTGTTTGCTGCCAGGCGTACAGGTTCCATGTCTGGACCGTTGAGTTGATGAATCGGTGCCTAACGCCTCCCCAGACGAAGCTAGCATCGAGCATCGTCATCCCGTTGGCAAGCCCGACAATCTCGATCGTATCGGTGCGCTCGAAGATGCTCCCCACAACGCGCAGCTGCGAGTTGCGGATGGTCGAATCCGAGCCATCCCGGGCCATCAACGCCCACATTGAATCTGTGCAATCCTCGATCCGCACCGTGTATGGAATCCCCGTCGCCCATGAGGTCTGGTCGTTGATCTCGAACAATGCAACATCGCCGGGCAGCGGAAGGGTGGTGTCCACCACTGACCCATCGGACATGGTGAGCCAGAACAGCACACTCTGGCACCGCAACAATGCCAGTGACGATGCGCCAAGCTGCACAAACTCCCCAGCATTGACCACATCAGTAAGGGCGACATCCCCGCCTACAAAAATCCCCCAAGTTGCAAACCCATTGGCAAGCTCAACATTGTCCCACACCACCGAGCCAGTAATCGCCATCGAGATCGCATATCCATCTCCGTCAACCACGGTGCCGTTGAGCTGGACCAAACCTTGTTCCCAAACAAGAACCTGGGCTTGATAATCATAGGTTTGTCGAAACTCAATGCGTCCAGCGTTGCCCACCAGGGCACCGTTGCCGACGATCTGGATATCGCCGTTGATGCGGAGCGTGCCGCTGGGCATGATCTCGACCCGCCCGTCGCCCACGATCTGCAAGTCGCCTTGGACATCCTGCACATCGGTAATCACGAGCACCTCGCCGGGCGTGTCGCCGATGATGAGATCGTTTGCAGATGCCCCAACACCAAGATTCAAGGCTGTCGCATCGTGCTGATTCTGCGCATCAAAGAAGAGCTTCCTGAAGTCTGGCCAAACCAGCCTCTGGTTATCGGGTTGAGCAGCTGCAATGAGCGTGCTGGGCAGGCAACCAAGGGTGAAAGCTTGGGCGAGTACGAAAAGGCGGATGATTGTGGCTGGTGTCTTCATGAGACTATTTACTTCGGAAAACACATCGTCCTCTTACAGCATCATGAGCCTCCAGGCAGCAAGGGAAATCGCCTGCCCCGATGCACTGTTTCACGCAGCCAAGAAAAAAGCCCGGCTCGTATTGAGCCGGGCTTGGGAATGAGAATCAACTCCTCATAAGGGTTTATGGACACCCTTCGCTGAACGCTGTGAGGAAGGCGGAGATGTCGAAGAAGTTGAAAGCACCATTGTCATCGAAATCGGCGACGGGATCTTGAGCTGCAAAGAACTCGAGGAAGGCGGAGATATCGAAGAAGTTGAGCGTACCATCCGCATTGACATCCGCTGGCGAGCACTGCTCGCTTGCTTCGTGCGAGAGGATGAGCCCTTCGAGCGCGATCTCTTCAAACCCAGGCCCTTCGATGGTGGCGATCAACCCGGCGCCGCCTCCGTTTTCAAAGAACTCAATCCGAATCTGATGCCATCCGGTGCTCAGTGGGATGGTGCCACTTCGTTTGACCATGCCGTGCAATCCGTCGTTGTTGACAACAAGCTCGTCGCCGATCGAGAGGTTCGACCCATCATCGGATTCGGTGGTAAAGGTGTAGACCCCGTCGCTGATCGCCAGGACATACCCGGTGATGACAGCCCCAACCTCCTCGGCCCGCCCCGAGGTCATGAAGTTGCCCCCGGTTGATGGATAGTTGATCGCGGTCGAAACATCTTGATCGTATGGGATCAATGTGTCGAAGTCTGGGAGCATGCTGGGGTTGGTAAGCTCGTAGTACTTGACGCGGAGCCCGTCGATGGGATTGACCCGGGTGTCTGCCGGGCGCAGTGCCCGTACATCGACCGAGACGATCGCCGATTCTGGTGCGCCGGTGCCGACGATGGAGTACCCGAAGGTATCGAGCCCATCGAAATCCGTCGCCGGGGTATAAAGAAACAGATCGCGTCCGCCCGGGCCTTGCCCAGCGAGCAACTCGACGCTCCCGCCTGCGCTCGATACCGAATCGAACGAGTTGAGCGCGAAGGATTCGCATGATTCCGATTCATCGTTGCCCAGCGCATCAATCTGGATCGCCTGATTCTCGAGTGTCTGAGCAGCGTCATCGACCGCGCTGATGCCCTCGCCTTGGAGGTTGCACGAGCCTTGGATCGAATCCATGTACCCAACGATGACATCTTGAACGCGTGGGTGGAATCCGAGCACGATATTGCTCAACCCACCCGAGCAGGTATGGCAGTAGGACATGATGGTGCCGCCGAAAGCATCAGAGCAATCGCCGTTGCCACAGTTGTCGATCGGCGGGGTGTATGAATCATGGGTATGCCCGGTGCCAAAGTTGTGTCCAAGCTCATGGCTGACGACAACGATGTCCCAGTTGCCCCCGTTGTGATCCTCGAGCGGATAGGGGAACGAACCAGCAAGATGGGCCGAGACACCATATCCGAATCCGGTGTTGCACAAGACCGAGAGGTAGGCGACCCCGCCGTACCAGACATCCTGTCGCCCGGTGAGGTAGTGCACGACCGTGCGATCAACATCGTTCATGTTGGCGTTCCATTCATCCCGCACCAGATCAAGCGGATCACCCGCAGCCGGTGAATACGGATCAGAATCATCCCCCCACACACGCAAGAACGGGATCGACAGGCGGACATTCATATCGCGCTGGTAAATTTCGGAGATCGCGCCGATGAGTGTAATGGCGTAGGCCGACGACGCCTCGGTGTTGCCGCCGAACATTCGATCGGTGAACTCCCAGTCCGTCTCGATCGCAATGCCTGCCACCCGACAGGTGGTCACGCCCCGGCTGGCATCGGGCACATACTCGATCATCGGGCCCGATGGTTCGAGGGCAGTATCGCCCGGGGTGTATCCACAAGGATCGGGTGCATTTTCTGGGTCAATCACATCGCTCACCCATGCCGCTTCGAGTGATTCGAGCAGGTTCTTGCCCTGGGCATAAGGCCCCGACGAAATCGAGACCAGCTCGCCATTGAGATCGACAAACCCGTTGGTCCCAAAGGGCGAGACGGCGATGTAGGCCAATGAATCCGGATTGCCCGCGATGATCCCCGAAAGAAGCACCACATCAGGACGATCCATCGGCACGATCCCATCCTTAGTCCCAACCCAAAGCTGGGCATCGGAGGTGAGCACCGTGATTCGGTTGAGCTCAAGGTCCACAAACCCATCAGGGATACGAAGCTTCTCGATGCGCACATGCTCGCCGGGCGCGACCGCCTTGAGCGTGTCGTATCCGATCTGCGATCCAGATACCTGAATCGACTGAACCTGCGCCATCGCTGACGATGCCAAGCAGCAGAGCGTCACGACACTCGTCACGATATTTTTCGTCATCAGATTGAACATCTTGTGTTCTCCTCATTCACTGAACTGTTTTTTGAGCTCTTCTTTGAACATGCGCCCAGAGCACCAGCAAGACCCGCTGGGTTTGATTTTCCTTGGGGATGGAAACCCATGATGGAAACCCATGATGAAGACCCATCCCAAAGCCTGTGTCACGCCGCAAACCAGAGAGACAGGTCTGCATACAAATGCGTCACCTCCATGACTATGGATGCAACCCGAGCAAAGCTGACACGCACATCGGCACAAACAGCCAGGCCCCACGGCCATATCCACAGAACGGACACATATCAATCCGGATCAAACACCAATCCGGTTCGATAAAACCTGCAGATAACAGCCTTTTCATCGCCCCAGGCGCACCGCATCACCACGCATCGCGCTTCAACCGACGCAACCTCACGCACAACCCCCTACCAAAACCCTGTCAAAGAGTCGCCAAAAAGATGCGTCAAAAAGATGCGTCGGAAGAAGACGCATCGGAAGGCAGTATGTGCTCATGGGCACCCGGCGCTGAATGCGGTGAGGAAGGTACTGATATCGAAGAAGTTGAAGGTGCCGTCGTTGTTGAAGTCGGCAACCGGGTCCATCGCGCTAAATGCCACGAGGAAGGCGGAGATATCGAAGAAGTTGAGCGTGCCATCGCCGGTCAAATCTGGAGCACAGGTGGGCCCTGAGTTCACGCCCGCCCAGAACCCTCCGGTGAGTGAGAAGTTTCCGCCGGTCATTGTTGCCCCGGCATCGGGTTGCCCGATGGTGCCCGCAAGGTCAAACACGCCTCCAGTCGTTGAAGAAGTGCCACCCGCATCAATGGTGTACCAGGCAATCTCAAACGACCCGCCCGAAGGCCCAGCCACCGAGCTCGATGCCGCCAACGCCACTGTCGAGAGAAAAACTGTCCCCAACGCGCGCGAAAACCCCATATGCTTCATGACTCGGCTCCTGTTCTTCGCCCAAGTGTATCACAACTCCACCCAAAATCACCCGCAATTTCTCCCAATCCCCCAAATTCGCCCGCGCACCAGCTTCTCAGCGGTGTCCTTGCCCGCTTTTATGGGCACCCGGCCGAGAAGGCGGTCAAGAAGGCGGAAACATCAAAGAAGTTGACCGTACCATCGTGATTGAAATCTGCACTGGGATCGCCCGCGGTGATGAGGCTAATGAGGGCGGAGATATCGAGGAAGTTGTACGAGTAGTCGGCGTTGAGATCGACAGGGCAATCAATCTCATAGGTGTAAGCCGCCCCGCGGAACTCGCCGAGCTCGGCTGCAAAGCGTGCCCCAATCGCAACGGCACCGTTGTCGATCGCCACCGACCATCCCAACGAATCGCCTCCCTGCCCATCGCTGGCGAGGAACTTGGTGAGCTGCAATCCGCTCGTTGGGTTGAAGAAGTAGGCCGACCCAGCCCCCGCCCCGTTGTCATCATCGCCCCATGCCCCGATGACCAACACCTCGCCATCGGTGCTGACCTTCCATCCGAAGCTATCGCTGGGATCGGCATCGTTGGCCACGAGCTTGTCGATCTGATTGCCGGTCGCGGTCTCAAAGAGATAAACCGATCCCCTCGGCGTGCCAAAGAACCGATCGTCGGGCGATCCGACCGCGATGATCCCGTTGCCCACCGCGACCGAGACACCGAACTGGTCCTGCATCTCGCCATCGTCTGCGATGAGCTTGGCCAGCTGCGTGCCCGTCGTGGCATCAAAGACATACGCTGCCCCGGTCAGCTCGCCGATGCCCGTGCCAAAGAAGGCCCCGACCGCGACGATCCCATCCTTGATATCGAGTCCGTGCCCGAAGAACTGACCGGCTGCCCCATCATCGGGGAGCAGCTTGGCGAGCTGATTGCCGGTTTTGACATCGAAGAGGTAGACCGACCCTGAGGAATCGCCGTTGTCGTCATCTTTGGATGCCCCGACTGCCAGGATCCCGCTGTCCATCGCCACCGAGATTCCAAACTCATCAAACGGGGCCCCATCATCGGGAAGGATTTTCATCACCTGATTCCCAGTCGAAGCATCGAAGAGATACACCGAACCTGAGAGCGTGCCGTTGTCTGCATCATTGCGCGCACTGACCGCGACAATCCCGTTATCAAGAGCGACGGCATGCCCAAACTCATCAAAGTTCGCCCCATCATCGGGCAAGAGCTTGGCAACCTGAGCACCCGTCGCGCCGATGAAGAGATACGCCGAGCCCGAGTCGGTCCCGTTGTCATCATCTTTGAGCGCCCCGACCACGACAAGCCCGTTATTGAGATCAATCGAATACCCGAACTGATCGAGATTCGCCCCGTCGAACGCGCTGAGCTTGCCCTGCTCAGTGATGACCTGCCCGCTCGCCGCCCCCACCATCACACATGCAGCTGCCCCAGCCATGAAACCCATCGCCCGATTCTTTCCGTTCAACATCTTCAGACTCCCTCTTTATCAGTTGCCCAAGACCATTCCGGACAATCTACTCTATAATAATGCCCGCCCGACACAAGCCCACACTCAAAGAATGCCAATATTCAGGGGAGAACTCATTGTTTGGTACGATTATCGGTCATTGCTCGAAACGGCTGATCCTCTGCGCCCGCAACGCTCGGGTGTCGATTGCGCAAGAAAAAACCCGCCGAGAAGGCGGGGTCTGTTCTGTGAACTTCTCAACGCTTGAGCAGGCTGCCCATCACGGACACCCCGCCGCGAACGCTTCGAGGAAGGCGGAGATATCGAAGAAGTTGAATGTGCCATTGCCATCAAAGTCAGCGATGGGGTCTTGAGCTGCGAAGGCTTCGAGGAAGGAAGAGATGTCGAAGAAGTTGAGGGTGAAGTCGTTAGTGAGGTCAGCGGGGCAAGTCAGCACTATATATGCACGATCCGCTTCATATACAACACGATAAACGAGATCGAGCGGTGGCTCTGGAAGATTGACTGTTGCAAACTCGCCAGTATGCGTACCGCCGTTGATAATACTCCAGAGGCTTCCAAAGCCAGGCTCATAACCATCATCAAGATTGACGGTAAGTGTGCCGCCAAGCGAAATATTTGATGCAGAAAACCCAATCGACAGCCGATCGTATGCCCCATTTGATACTCCACCAAGATCCGTGACCAGTTCACCTGAGGATGTAAAATCGAAGTTCGTTGGCGTTGAACTTGACATGGCACGACCCGGGCCGCTCGGATCAATCACGCCTTGATTCACAATACTGATATCTTGGAATCAGCCAGCACCGGTAATCGTGTGACCTGAAGCATTGGTAAAGGTCGCAGGCAATGGCCCACCGCCTTGGATTCCAGTCTCATTGCCATTGAGCACAAGTGACCCGTTTCCATTGATCGTTGCACTCGTACCCGAAGCAACAAAGAGTTTTTGATCAATTCCGGCATCTTGACTACCAGCCAAATCCGCTGCAAAGGTAAGCGTGCCGTTATTAGTAATTGTGCCAGCAATTGTCGTAGAACTTCGCGTGCCACCACCATAGATCAGATCGCCCTCCAAAGTAACATCTTGCATCACGCCAGACCCTGATGAAGCCGCAACAACAGAACCTTCTACACCACTAATTGTGGTATTGTGAATATTGGCACCTGTATCAATCCAGAGCTGACCATTGCTTGCGATCTCGATTGCACCGCTTCCTTGCACTTCAGTATTCCGAAAAGCCATGCCACCAAACGATGGTCGAATCACGCCCTGATTCACAATACTGATATCTTGGAACCAGCCAGCACCGGTAATCGTATGACCAAAGGCATTCGTGAAAGTTGAAAAAAGCATTCCCGCCCCCTGAATGCCTGTCTCAGCACCATTGGGTATAAGAAAACCACTCCCACCAATAGTTACACTCGTACCCGAAGCAACAAAGAGTTTTTGATCAATTCCGGCATCTTGACTACCAGCCAAATCCGCTGCAAAGGTAAGCGTGCCGTTATTAGTAATTGTGCCAGCAATTGTCGTAGAACTTCGCGTGCCACCACCAAATGTCACTGTATTCGGCAAGCCAATAAAAATATCCAAAACTTCTCCACCAGCAACCGAAGCGTTCATTAAAAAGCTTGCTGAATCGGCAAGTGATGGAAATCCACTGACAATCCCTCCCGCTGACAGATTACTCCAGTTGTTTTCGGTGTTCCAGTCGCTCACACCCGCCATCCCCGTCCAAAGATAGTCTGATTGGGCGTGAGCTACCGTCCCTGCAAGCGAAACAAGCACGCATGAGGACATCGCAATTGTTTTGAACTGACGCATCTGATCACTATTTGCTACACTCTTCATCTTAATCCCCTTTTCGACCACAACGGCCCCCCTACAAAACAGCAACCACTTGACATCAGCGGCCTGCTGTTCGAGACAAGATACCCATCCGATAACCCGCTGTCAATACAAAAACACCTCAAATCGAGGTGCTTTTGTATATTGATTAAAAATGTTAGGTTTTACCCGTTCCAACCCGCCTTGAAGTTGTTCAACGCCTCAACAAGCTGCCCTTCGATCTCATCGTTGATCGCCTTGGCCTCGTTGATCGCGTCCCACACACCCTTGCCAGCACTCTGGAAATACTCGTGCATCGCCTTCTCAAACACGGCGACCTTCGTCAGCTCGACCGTATCCAAGAAACCCTTGGTCCCGGCGTAGATCGAGATGATCTGGTTCGTCACATTCTGAGGCACATACTGAGGCTGCTTCAACAACTCCACCATACGAGCACCACGATCCAACTGCGCCTTGGTAGCTTTGTCAAGATCAGTGCCCAACTGAGCAAACGCTTCAAGCTCACGATACGCAGCCAGGTCCAATCGCAACGAACCGGCGATCTTCTTCATCGCCTTGACCTGAGCAGCACCGCCCACGCGCGACACCGAGATACCCACATTAATCGCAGGGCGAACACCCGAGAAGAAGAGCTCCGGCTCGAGGTAGATCTGCCCGTCGGTAATCGAGATCACATTGGTCGGGATGTAGGCCGACACATCGCCTTCCTGCGTTTCGATAATCGGCAGTGCCGTCAGCGATCCCGCGCCATGCTCATCCGAGAGCTTGGTCGAGCGTTCGAGCAATCGACTATGGAGGTAGAACACATCGCCGGGGAATGCTTCGCGCCCTGGAGGACGACGCAGCAAGAGCGAGAGCTGGCGATACGCCACAGCCTGCTTAGAAAGGTCGTCATACACACACATCACATGCTTTGGATATTTCGTGCCGTTGGAAAGGGTCTTGCCCTCTTCCTTGCCCGACCACATGAAGTGCTCGCCCATCGCGGTGCCCGAATACGGCGCGATGTACTGCATCGGTGCCGGGTCCGATGAACCCGCACTCACGACGATGGTGTAGTCCATCGCGCCCGCTTCGCGAAGGGTCTGAACCACGCCTGCAACAGTCGATTCTTTCTGACCAACCGCGACATAAATACAGACCACCGCATCATCGGTGCCCCAGTATTGTTTCTGGTTGATGATCGCGTCGATCGCAACTGCAGTCTTGCCGGTCTTGCGATCACCAATAATCAGCTCGCGCTGCCCGCGCCCAACGGGGATCATCGCGTCGATCGCTTTGATCCCGGTCTGGAGTGGTTCATGCACAGGCTGACGAGCAGCGATGCCCGGAGCGATGATATCGACGAGTGCGGTTTCGGTGTTGCCCAATGCCGGACCGCCATCGATTGGTCGGCCAAGTGGATCAACCACGCGCCCGAGCATGGCTTCGCCGACGGGCACTTCGAGGAGTTTGCCCGTGGCTTTGACGGTATCGCCTTCTTTGACCGCCAGGAAGTTGCCATAGATGATGGCGCCGACGGTGTCCTCTTCGAGGTTCATCACCTGCCCCATGACCGCGCCTTCGGAGGATTCGAACTCGATGAGCTCGCCAGCCATCGCTTTGGAGAGCCCGTAGATGCGGGCGATCCCGTCGCCGACTTCAACCACGCGCCCGACCTCGGAGATTTCGAGCTCGGAAGAGAAGTTTTCGATTTCTTGTTTGATTACGGAGACGATTTCGTCGGTCTTGATCTTCACGGGAAGCTCTCCTGCGTGGTCCAACTCGGCACGCGACTGGTGTGTGCTCGATGGTCGTGCGGTGCGTGAAAAAGGGTTCGGTACAGCCCAGAGATCGGGGCAAAGCCCTGAGCTATGGGGGAGGAAAGGGTAGGTCGGTTCGAGACGGAAGTCTCGCAATTGGTCGAGGCTGAAATTATTGATCGGGCAAAACCGAGCCCGACGATGCTGACTCGGCATCGTGTGAAGCTCCTGGCTCGATCGGCGAAATCGCCAGATTCACCATCACCTCCGGGCTCACCACCCGGCACTCGGGGGGCAATCCGAGAATCTGGGCCGGTTTGGACCCGATCCGTCGTTCGAGGTCCTCGAAAGTCAGGGTCACAAAGGCCCTGGGCACCACTTCGCCCGCCCTGAGCTGCTCAATCGCCTGCGCCGGGCCCACAACCATGATATTGACCAGGTCCTTATCCGCCTCGTCGATCTGAATCCGCCAGCGCCCGATCTCCCCGGGGGCCATGAGCACCTGCACCGGGAGCCGATCAATGGTGAGATTTTCGGTCAATGTGCGGAGGGTCACAAAGACATCGACCTGCCGAGGCTCGATCTGGGTCTGCCAGTCTTGCCCATCAATCCCGGGCAGCTCGACCGCCACCCCCGGAATCGTCTCCAATCGACCCTGCGAGAGCTGGGCAACCTTGCCCGGATCAATCCGGACACTCGCCTGAGCCGCCTTGACTTGCCCCAGCACCCGCGAGGGCGCAACCACACGCACCATCGCCGGGTCAGTCCGAGGCACCCCGTCGAGCTCAACACCAACAGGCATGTCCACCCGCAAACGAAACTCACGCGTCACCAACTCATCAACCTCGACCGTGATCGTCTCGGGTGAGACCTCAGTGATAATCAATCCGTGCACGCTCATTTCCAATGATTGACGGAGAATCTCGCGCAGATCGAGCGTGTGAATCCCAGGCTCGGCGGGAATCTCACGCCCAACACGCAACTCGATGCGATTCTGAAGCATCCGGGCAAACCGATCAAGCCCGGCTGCCGAGCCTTCAATCTGGATCGTAGCGGTGCGCACCTGGTCTTGACCATCCGCCTGCCGCACCACCAAAGGCAACTCGCTCGACCCCTCCTCGCCCTTCGCTGCCGAAGCCAAAACCACCTGGGCTTCGAGCGTACGCATCTGCACCATCCGCGACTCAGCCAAAAGCCAGACCATCACCGTGATGAGCGTGACAATCACAAATGTCCGGAGATGACCAAAGAATGTCCGTTGCTCGTTCATGATGAGGGGTTCCCCTTCTCCGTGCCGGGCTCGGGAAGAACCTCACTGGCCATCAACGATTCATCGGGCGAAACCTCGGTCTGCGTCGCTGCCTCTTGATCGTCAGCAAACCCGCTCTTGCGATCGCCCGCAACCGACTCATGCTCGACCGGTGATTCCAATGGCGGCGGCTGATGCCCGAGCTCCTCGTTGAGCACATCTTCGAGCTCGTTGGGATCAATCGGCGAAGAGAGCACACCCCGCTGGGCGATGCGGATGTCCCCGGTCTCTTCGGAAACAACGATCACCAACGCATCAGAATCCTTCGTCACCCCGATCGCTGCCCGATGCCTCGAGCCCAGCGACGGATCGGGGACTTCGGAAGGCCCAGCCATGGGCAACTGAACGCCAGCGGAGTGGATTTTATCGCCTCGGACAACGACCGCCAGATCATGGAGCGCCGAGCCGGGGTGGAAGATCGTCTGGGTGAGCTGTGCCGTCAGGGCCGCATTGAGCACTGTCCCGCCTTCGATGATGGCTTTGAGCCCGACACGCCGTTCGATAACGATGATCGCGCCGAACCGTGCTTTGGAGAGGAACGCGCAGGCCGGGGCCAGTTCCGATGCGACCTTGGAAGCCCCTTCGTACCCGCCATGGAAAAACCGGGTCTCCCCGAGCCGAATCAGCGCTCTTCGGAGCTCAGGCTGAAAGATCACCACCAGAGCAATAGCGATCACCGCGAGCATACGGTCATAAAGGTAGGCGATGCGTGCGAAGACATCGTCGCCGAGGAATCGGACGAAGAGGGTGCCAACGATGAGGATAAAGAGGAGCCCTTTGAGCGCCCGGGCCGCCCTGGTGCCCTGAACGAACCGAAAAACCGCGAACACCACGAACCAGATCAATATAATTTCGACCGCGACCTCCCACCATGAGTAAGAGCCGAGCCGATTGAGCAGGTCATTGAATCGTTCCGATGATCCCAAATTGCTATCCTTCTGATCGCTTCTTTGCGTGATTGCTGATGATTCTAACCATTTATCGTACACTCTGCATGGAATCTGCTGTCCAAACCGGATCAATATGCCTTATACCATCACCAAAATCGAGACGACCCCCAACCCCAACGCGCGCAAGCTGATCGTCGATCCTTCGCCGGGGACGATCCGGTCATACTTCAACGCTGACGATGCCCAAGGCGACCCGCTCGGGCGAGCGATCTTTGCGATCCCGGGGATCACCAATGTGCTGATCCATACCGGGTTCATCTCGGTGTGCATCGCGCCGGGGGCAAGCTGGAAACCGATCCTCCAAACCCTCGAAATGACCCTCGCCGAGATCGACCCTTGAGCGACACCGCCCTGACCAACTCGCTCGAAGCCTGGTTCAAAGCCAACGCCCGCGCCCTGCCCTGGCGTCTTGAAATCCGTGACCCTTACCGCGCCCTCGTCTCCGAGTGCATGCTCCAGCAAACCCAGGTCGCGCGGGTGCTCGAAAAGTATCAGCCCTTCCTCGATCGGTTCCCCACAGTGCAATCACTCGCAACAGCACCCGAAGATGAAGTCCTCGCTGCATGGGCCGGACTCGGATATTACCGCCGGGCGAGGATGCTCCACCGCTGCGCCCAGGTCATCGTTGATGACCACGCAGGCATTGTGCCCGAATCCGTCGATGCCCTCCAAGCCCTCCCCGGAATCGGGCGCTACACCGCCGGGGCGATTGCGTCGATGGTCTTCCACCAACGCGCCCCGATCGTCGATGGCAATGTCACCCGCGTGCTGCTTCGGGTGCACAACAAACCCGAACCCCAAGCCGACAACCAAACCATCAGATGGGCCTGGCACCGGGCAACCCAACTCGTCGAAGCAGCAGCCGACCCGGCAGCCTTCAACGAAGCGATGATGGAGCTGGGCGCGACGATCTGCACGCCCAAGAACATCCGATGCGATTCATGCCCGATCCGATCCCACTGCCAAGCACTCGCCAATGGCACGACCGAATCAATCCCATTGCCCAAGCCCAAAGCCAAGCAGAAACCCATGTACTGCGCCAGCATCGTCTCGACTATTGATTCAGCCAATGATTCAGCCAAAGCCCGATCGGTGCTCGTCGAGCAACGCCCATCATCGGGGATGTGGGCCAATATGTATCAGGTGCCGACCATCGAGCGCGATGACCGCCAATCGACTCTCCAAGAAATCACCACCCACCTCGGCGTCGGTGCAGATGCCATCGAACCTGCGGGGAGTTTTACGCACATCACCACTCATCGGATCGTCGAGTTCGTAATCTATCGCGTAGATCGTGCCCAAATGGGTCCGAACCAGGCGTATCGGACGCTCGATTCGCTCGATCAGATCGCCCTCTCCAACGCCCAGCGCAAGGTGCTCGACTTGGCGGGAATCCTTTGAACGCATAGAATACCTCGTGCATATCGCGGTCATCATCCCGGTCTACAACGAAGAGGCACTGCTGCCGGTCCTTTTCGATCGGCTCATCTCCACCCCCCCACCATCAACCCTCGACGGCTCGCCGTGCCAACGCACGATCTATCTGGTCGATGATGGGTCAACCGATGGGACGCAAGAGATCATCCAAGAGCTCGTCGAGCACCATGAGGATACGGTTTCGATCCATCAGCCGCTCAATATGGGCAAGGGCGCCGCGCTCGCAGAGGGTTTCTTCCGGGCGCTCCACGACGGCGTCGATGCGATCATCATCCAGGATGCCGACCTTGAATACGACCCACGCGAGCACGACCGTGTCCTTGCGCCGATCATCGACGGGCGGGCCGACGCCGTGATCGGCACCCGGTTCCTCGGGCAAACCCACCGCGTGCTCTACTACTGGCACTCGATCGCCAATCGGATCATCACGCTCACGAGTAACATGATGAGCAACCTGAACCTGACCGACATCGAATGCGGGTTCAAAGCCTTCACCCGCGAAGCGGTCGAGGATATCAAGATCACCGAAAAACGCTTCGGCGTCGAGCCCGAGCTCATCGCCAAGCTCGCCAAGGCAAGGCTTGTCGATGCCGACACCGATCGGCGTCGCCCGCTGCGGATTTATGAAGTCCCGATCTCGTATGCAGGACGGACCTACGAAGAGGGCAAAAAGATCGGATGGAAAGACGGAGTCGAAGCGATCTGGTGCATCCTGAAGCACAACCTGTAGAACAAAACAAGAAAAGAGAAACGCTCGGGGTGCCACGGCACCCGGCACCCGGCACCCGGCACCCAGAATCAAACAACTTACCCCACCACGCGGGTAAAGCGCTCGAGAAGGGAATCGAGTTCATCAGCACTAGGCGCATTGAGGGTGACATGCCCGATTTTTCGACCGGCCCGGGGGGCTTTGCCGTACATATGGACGAAGGCTTCGGGCATCGCATCGAGGGCGCCCGGGCGGGGCTCGTTGCCGATGATGTTGACCATCGCGCTGTGTCCGATGGGTTCGGTCGAGCCCAACTCCATACCCATGACCGCGCGCATGTGGTTCTCGAACTGGCTCGTCTGCGCACCTTCGATTGTCCAGTGACCGGTGTTGTGGACGCGCGGGGCGATCTCGTTGGCGACCAGGTGCCCATCGTCGCCCTTGCCGATCTGGAAGAACTCGACCGCCAGCACGCCGACATAGTTGAACTCTTCGAGAATCTTGCGGGCAGCGCCTTGGGCCTGGGCGGTCAAAGCGTCGGAGACATCGCGGGCGGGGGCTTTGGAGACGCGGAGGATGCCCCCGCGATGGACATTTTCCGCCAGCGGATAAAACACGATGTTGCCGAGTTTATCACGGGCTGCAACGATCGAAAGCTCGCGCTCGAATGCAACAAACTGATCGAGAATCGCGGGAACATCGCCGATGGTTTTCAAAGCCGCTGCGGCGTGCTCCGGGTCATTGATGAGAACCTGCCCCTTACCGTCGTATCCGAGTCGGCGGGCTTTGAGAATCGCGGGGATGCCAACAGATTCCAAAGCGGCTTCGAGCGATTGGACGCACTCGACTGGCTCATATTCTGGGATGGCGATGCCCAGATCGCAGAACATTTGCCGCTCGATGTGGCGGTCTTGAGCGACAGCGAGGGCTTTGGTGCTTGGATGAATCTCCACGATATCCTCGAGAACTGCTGCCGAAGCCGAGACATTCTCGAACTCGTAGGTGACGACCTCCGCTCCATTGGCCAGCTGTTTGAGTGATTCGACATCGTCGTAGTCACCAACGATCTGCTCGCAAGTCGAGCGAGCACAGCAGTCTTCGTTTGGATCAAGCACGGTGCACTGAACACCGAGGTGTTTGACAGATTGGGCGAGCATCTGGGCGAGCTGCCCGCCTCCGATGATGCCGACGCGTTGGATGCTCATAGGCAGGTTTCCTCTGAAAATGAACGGCGGATAAACTACAAACGAGGATCGGGATGATCGAGCACCGCCTGGGTCTGCTTGGCTCGCAACGCTTCGAGTCTGGATGCAATCTCAGAATACTTATTGCCCAGAATCGCCCCGGCGAGCAAGCCCGCGTTGGTCGCGCCGGCTTTGCCGATGGCCACCGTCGCAACAGGAATCCCGGCGGGCATCTGGGCGATCGAGAGCAGCGAATCCATGCCCTTGAGCGCCTTGCTCATCACCGGCACACCGATCACAGGCAACGCTGTCATCGACGCGACCATCCCGGGCAGATGGGCAGCCCCGCCTGCGCCGGCGATGATGACTTCGATGCCTCGCGCTTTGGCCCCCTTGGCATGCTCGACGAGCAGATCGGGCGTGCGATGGGCCGAGACGACCTTGATTTCGTGGGGAATCCCCAGCTCATCGAGGGCTGCTGCTGCGTGCTCCATGACATCAGGCCAATCCGATTTCGATCCCATGATGACGCTGGCGAGAGGCGATTTGGGCATAGTCATGGTCAATCGTAGCACACCCAATCCCAGCTTGGCCTATAGCATTCTTTAGAACGCGTACGAATATCCAAGCACGATCGAGCCCCAGGCTTGCCCGCTGGGTTGGGATTCAAAGTTTTCGGTCTGGTAGGTCTGCGACCACCCGAAGTAGAGCGATTTGTACCGTGTCACCACCCCGACACTCGCCTGGGCGACGAAGGGTTCGGAGCTGACGGATCGGCTGGTGGCGAAGGTGTTGCCGTCAAGGAAGAGATCGCGGGCGACGGCATCAACCCCCATCGTGGCGTACAGATAGAACGAAAAATCGCCCTCGCCCCACTCATTGGCACCCACCGTGTGGTCCTTGATGCCCAGAAGCGACGCAAAACCAAAGTCATCGGGAAGGTTGTGCCCGACACGCAAGGTAATGCGTCCCTTGGCTCGCGTAGAAACATTGCCCAGATCGAACCCCAAAGCGGGGAGCATCTCGAACTCGATGCCTTGGACCTGGGCCTGGCGAGATTTCCATGTCCGTTCATAGGTGAAGTTGATCGCCAGCTCGTTGGCAGTTTGCGTCGCCCAGCCTTGGGGATCGTCCTGATTGGGGAACGCGTTGTGGATGAACTTCTGGATCATCTCACCTTGTGATCGTTCGCCGACGACGCCCAGGTCGAGCTCGAAGTGATCGCGTTTGTCCGCATCGGCTCGTTGGAATGAAAAAGCGAAATAGAGGTACCCGCTGTAGGGATGGTCATCAATCGGCGGATTTGGGTCGGTGATATCTGAGCTTGTAAATATCAGCTGCTTGATCGCCAAACCGACCCCGAACCGGGGACGAGTCCACTCATTGGACGGCGCCAGCTTTGCTGCCAGTTCATCGGTGAAACGGGGATCAAACGAGAGCTCGATCCCGACGCCGTTGGTGTAGAACCGGTCGGTATCTTGTCCGATCCTGGGCAGTGTACCATCGTTATCCCAATAGAGCGTAAGATCGCGTAGCTGAAGGTCGGTCAGTGACCATGTATCGGTCGGACCAACAATCATCCCGAGTGCCGAATCATCAGCTTTCAGATCAGGCGCGGGCCGATCCGGGGCGTGCTGCGCCCAGATTGGAGCACAGCACAAGCTCAAGGCGAGAAAAAGAGCACTTTGCATGCTCACACAATATGTAGGCTCTGCCCCCTGGGCGCGCGCTTGCCCAAATCTATATCGCGCAGTCTCCTCTTGAAACTCACCCAAGAGAGCCCAGGCTGCTCATCGTATGAGCACTGCTCAGCTCGCTTTGAACATCGCCAACACACTTTGAGACGGACATCTTTGGGCATCCAAAGCGAGCGCCCGCTGATGCGAGCAGCTGGCACAACCCGCGAAACCCGCCATAACAAACTTCGAGATGCGATTATGCTTTATTCAATTGCGATATAGATATCCTTTTATAATATACCTTTGGGCACGCCCGATAAATACCGTCCAAACCCTGGCTTTGCGCCCAAATACCCGGAGAACAGCCTCCCACTCCAGTTTGTGACGCTCTAAGTATGCTTTTGATACTGATGCAACATCATTGTGCCGATACGAGACTGCTTTATCAGGAAGAACACAGGTTTGGTTTCTTCGGGGACAGATTCATGTCACAGCACAATGATTTGAACAGTGAACTTCAGTTGAGGCTCCGGGCACCCGAGAGGCAGTCGCTTCTTCGTTCACTCCTGGCGCTTGTCAACAATGAATACCGCAATATCCATGATCGACGAAAGCACAACAGGTATGTGCCGTTGCATACCGACGCGATCGCCGAGCTCGAGCACCCAGGGGGCTCGAAGGTCTCGTGCGCGATCCTCGTTTACGACATCGGCAGCCGGGGCATCGGATTCGCCACCCGGAGCTACCTCCATCAGAACACCACCATCACCATCTCGCTGCGCACAAACGATGGCGAAATGACCAAAGTGCAAGGGTGTGTCAATCGGTGCGAATACTACGACAACCGGTTCCACCGAGTCGGAATCGTCCTGACCGAAAAGATCGACCCACGAATCTATGTCTCGAACGATGAGTGGGAGCAGCACACCTCCCGGTGCGACGATAAATCATGGATGACACCACGCAAAGCACTCCATATCGAATCCGACGAACTCGAATCCAACGCCATCGAGATGATGCTCAGCAATGCGAAGATCGAATGCTCCAGGACAACCACGATCGGAAAAGCACTCGACGCCATACACACCGATTCGTACGATCTCATCCTCCTCTCCGACACCATCGACCCGGCCGGGTTGCTCGATGTCCTGACCAAGCTTCAATCCAACGGCTACGCCGGCCCGCTCATTGTCATCGCCTCGACGAAATACTCCTGCGACAAGTCCCTCTCCGACTTGGGTGTCCACACGGTTCTGCAAAAGCCCGTCCAACTCAAGCCTCTGATCGCAGCCCTGCGCGATATCTTCGAGAATCGGGACGATGTCCCCAACGAATCGTCGAATATCTACTCGAACCTCACCCAGGCCCAGTGCACCGATGAACAGCTCCTCGAGTTTCTTCGCGTCACCAAAGAACTCTCGAAACAACTCGAATGCTGCATCTCCAACGATGACTACCCAAGAGCACTCAAAAACTGCAACTCGCTCTACTCGGCGGGCGCAGGATTCGGATACCCGATCCTCTCCTCGACCGCAGCCGGGGCGATCCAAACCCTCAATGCCTCGTGCTCGGCTCAAGAATCCTCGATGGAACTGCGAAAACTCATTCGGATCATCGCAAGGCTGCACCCCCGCGAAAACACCCCGGGCAACAAAGAGGTCGCTTAGAACCTGTTCTTCACATTCCGAACCACCATCTTGCCCAGCGCCTTGTTCCGCTCGATGAACCAACGCCCACGCCTGTACCACGGCGGGCACGAATGCGGAATGCGCCAAGTCGTCGGCCAGTTGGCGACAAATCCCAGATACTCATCGCCGATGGTCAAACGGTACTCGATCAACAGGCTCGGGAAATACTCAACATACTCAAAGTAATCCACCGGCTCAAACCCATCGCTGAACCCCATATACAACCAAGTCCCATCAATATTGATGCGATAAGGCGGATGGGCAACTTCGTTCCACTCCCACCGGATCGCACACCGCCCAAGCTGCTTGCAGATATCGAACCCGTTGCCTGAAAAATCAATCTCTTCGAGTGCGAGCTCCGCCTTGCGCCCCACCGCTTAGCCCTCGTCCTGATCGGCGAGCTTGGCCACCACCGACAAGTCTTCGAGCGTGCTCATGTCTTGCGTGATCTCGGTATCACCCGCGGCGATCGAGCGAAGCAAACGACGCATGATCTTGCCCGAACGGGTCTTGGGCAGGGCGCCCGTGAAGCGGATCATGTCGGGTTTGGCGATGGCGCCGATTTCCTTGGCTACATGATCGCGGAGGGACTTGATGAGCTCATCGGAAGCTTCAAACCCCGGCGCGGGCGTCACAAACGCCGCGATGCCGGTGCCTTTGATTTCGTGAGGCATGCCCACGACGGCTGCTTCGACCACGCTCTCATGAGCAACCAGTGCGCTCTCGACCTCCATCGTGCCCAGGCGATGACCCGAGACATTGATGACATCGTCGGTGCGTCCCATGATCCAGAAGTTGCCGTGCTCGTCGCGTCGTGCGCCGTCGCCTGCGGTGTAGTACAACTCGTCGCCTTTACTGACGGTGCTCCAGTAGGTGTCGATGAAGCGTTGACGATCGCCATAGACGCCTCGGAGCATCGCCGGCCAAGGCTTGCGGATGACCATCAAGCCACCAGCATTCTCGCTGGCGACATTGCCCATCTCATCCGTCACGGCTGCGTCGATCCCGAACATCGGGAGCGTGCAGCTGCCGGGGGGGGTGGGCGTCGCGCCGGGCATCGGGGTGATGACATGCCCGCCGGTCTCGGTCTGCCAGTAGGTATCGACGATCGGACACACGCCCCGCCCGATCTTGTTGCGATACCACATCCACGCTTGAGGATTGATCGGCTCGCCGACGGTTCCCAAGACTTGAAGCGAGTCGAGCTTGCACGATTCGGGATGCTCGTCGCCCCATTTCATAAACGCGCGGATGGCTGTGGGTGCGGTGTAGAACTGCGTCACCTGATGCCGATCGACCATCTGCCAGAACCGTGCGCCGTTGGGATAGTCCGGGCCGCCTTCGTACATCAGGGTTGGCACGCGGTTGGGGAGGATGCCGTAGACGATGTAGGAGTGCCCGGTGATCCACCCGCAATCAGCCGTGCACCAGAAGACCTGCCCCTGATCCGGAATCAGGTTGAAGGTGTATTTGCTGGTCATATAGGTATAGACCATGTACCCAGCCGTGGTGTGGACGATGCCTTTGGGCTTGCCCGTCGAGCCCGAGGTGTAGAGCAGGAAGAGCATGTCTTCTGCGTCCATCTCTTCGCATGGGCACTCGGGCTCTGCGCTCTCGACCGCCGACGCCCAATCGGTATCGAGCCTGCCCATCGGTGCGCCATTGTTGGTGCGATTGAGCACCAGGACCGATTCGACCGGGCATTGATCCCCCATCGCCTTGATCGCATCATCGACATTCTCCTTGAGCGGCACGACCTTGCCGCGTCGCCAGGAACCATCGCAGGTGAGGATCATCTTTGATTGGGCATCATGCACACGATCGGCGATCGCCTGGGCGCTAAAGCCGCCGAAGATCACGGAGTGGGGCGCGCCGATGCGGGCGCAGGCGAGCATGGCAATCGCCAGCTCGGGCACCATGCCCATATAAAGAGTCACGATATCGCCCTTGCCGATGCCTTTGGATTTGAGCACATTGGCCAGGCGCGAGACTTCTTCTTGGAGCTCTTTGTACGAGAGTGTGCGCACATCGACGGGTTTCCCCGCATCATCGACCGGCTCGCCTTCCCAGATGATCGCCGGATCGCTGCCATGCCCGGATTCAACCTGCCGATCGACACAGTTGTAGCAGACATTGGTCTTGGCCCCATCGAACCACTTGGCGTCGGGTGCGTTCCATTCGAGCACCGAATCCCATTTCTTGAACCAGTGGAACTCGCCAGCGATTCGGCTCCAGAACCCGTCGGGATCATCAATCGACTCTTGATACATCCGCTTGTATTGATCGAGCGAGCCGATCAGCCATTTGCTCGCGCCGACCTCGCTAGGAGCAGGCGGGTTGAAGATGCGGGTCTCGTTGAGTACGGATTCGATTGATTTGTCAGCCATAGCAAAGCTCCTGAGCATCGCGCGCAGGCGATGTGCATCATTCTATTGCACAATGATCGCGGACACAACCACCAGGCACGGAGCATTTCTGCGATTCAATCAGTGTGCGCTCGTCACGCGGAGCACTTCCTGAATACTCGTCATCCCATCGGTCGCCTTATTGATCCCGTCGGCTCGCAGCGAGTTCATCCCGCGCTCAAGGCACAATCGGCGGAACTCGGAAACATTGGGGTTCCGGGCGATCACATCGCGCAAGGTGTCATCGACCGCGAGCATCTCGTAGATCCCCACTCGCCCAGAGTATCCTGTGTTTCGGCACTTCTCGCACCCTTGGGGCATCCACATCTCATGGCTGGGCAACCCGTTCATTTCGAGAAACTCGCCCATCTCCTCGGAGGGCTCTTTTTGTGCTTTGCAATGCTGACAGAGCCGACGCAGCAGGCGCTGGGCGAGCACGCCGTTGAGGGCGGCGCCGACAAGAAAAGGCTCGAGCCCGATATTGACCAATCGCGTCACCGAGCTGGGCGCATCATTGGTATGCAAGGTTGACAAGACCAAGTGACCAGTGAGCGCTGCCTGCACCGCCGTGTGTGCGGTTTCATGATCGCGGATTTCGCCGAGCATGATGACATCGGGGTCCTGGCGGAGCAGGGCCTTGAGCGCTTTGGCAAAGGTCATGTCGATCTTGGCGTGGGTCTGGGTTTGGGTGATGCCATCGAGGTGGTATTCGATCGGGTCTTCAACGGTCGAGACATTGAGTTTGGATTTGTCGATCTGGCGGAGCGAGGAGTAGAGCGTGGTGGTTTTACCCGAACCCGTCGGGCCGGTGACCAACAAAATCCCGTGAGGCTGATTGATCTGGGTTTTCCAGATCTCAAGCGTCTGGTCATCGAACCCGAGATCTTCGAGCTGAACATTGATCGACTTGGTATCGAGGATACGCATCACGATCTTCTCGCCATACCCGGTAGGCAGCGACGACACACGCAGATCGAGCTTGCGCCCGCCGACCACACACCGGATACGCCCGTCCTGAGGCACCCGGCGCTCAGAAATATCCAGATCCGCCATGATCTTGAGTCGTGAGGTGATCGCGGCCGCCATTGAAGGTGGTGGGTTCATCGACTCGAACAAGATGCCGTCGATGCGTAATCGCACCTTGATCTTCTTTTCGCCCGGCTCGATGTGGATATCCGAAGCGCCCTCTTTGACCGCGTTCTGGATGATGTAGTTCACATACCGGATCACCGGCGATTCGCCCGCCTGCGATTCGAGATCGACCGCATCAGCGCTCTGGGTCGTGGTGACTTCCACATCCGACTCTTCGACATCGGCGAGAATCTCGGAGAGGTCCATATCGCCGACCGAATCACCGCCGACGAGTTCGAGGGCGCTGCGAATATCGCTGGGGATAATCAGCACGACCTTGATACTCGAAACCCGAAGCTGCGATCGGATCTCGTCGATCGTAAAGACATCGCTTGGATTGATCGACCCGACCACCACGCGCGAGCCTTCGGTGCGCAATGGCAAGACCTGGTGGGCAAGGCAGAACTCGAGTCCGAGTCGTTGGAGGAGCTTGCCATCGAATCCGCCGTCGAGCCCTTTTTCGAGATCGACGCGTTCAAAGGGAATCCCCGCACTCTGAGCAACGACGCTCTGGATGGCTTCTTGATCGCCTTCTTGCTCGAAGAGAATCTCGACGAGCCCTTTTCCGGGGGATTGTTTGAGCACCTGCTCGGCGCTGGTGAGCTGCTCGGCGGTGATCGCTCCGCGCTCGATGAGCATCTCGGAGAGCTCGCACGAGCGATCTTCATCCGAATCGCTGGCATCCTCTGGCCGATAGACATCGAGCATGGCATTGCCCACCCCTGGCGCGCGCGAGGGGAGCTTGCTCTGGAGGACGGCCGGGTCTTCATCGACGCTGCTGCCCTCTTCGCCATAGCGTGTCTGGCTCGAGGGCATCGAAGGCAGCGGGCTAAATGATCCCGGGCGTTGATCGAGCGAATGGCGGTTCGGTTTGGCAGCGGATGATCGCGGGCGCCGAGGCGCTCGTTTGGGTTCATCTGAATCTGAGCCGATTCCGAGTTCGCTCAAAATGTCATCAATATCTGACATCGTGTCCCTGACTGCTCATCAATCGAGCTGCACTGTTTCTTGTCCCAATGCCAGCTCGAAGCGCATCCCGTCGGCTTCGAGGGTGACCGTGCGCCCGGTGATCTCGATCACCGTGCAATACTCGCCCAGCTCCATCCCCACACGGACGGGTTGTCCAGAAACCCGTGCAGCGTCGCCGACAATTCCTTGGAGCTTGAAGCGCATTGCCTCGCCAATAACCATCTCGCGTCGGCGCTGAATCTCGAGTTCGAGCTCGCGTTGCTTCTGCAATGCCAATCGCTCTTCTTGCGACATCCCCGGATCAACCGGCTCGATCTCCTCGGACACTGCGCTCGGGCGAGCAAATGGCATGGGTGCGAACCCGTCGGTGCTGGCAAACTGAACCGAGATGGTGCTCTCGTCGAGTATCTTGCTCACAGAGGAAAAACGATTCGAGAAATCTACCGAGTCGGTCTCGGATGTGTAGTCGATCGAAACAATGTTCTCATCGAGCCCCGCCTGCATCCCGATGTAGCGCATCCCATAGATCGCGCCCCCACCGATCGCCATCACGCACACCGCAATCACAAGCTGGGTATTCATCTTCGATTCGGGCGCCGATGCCGAGATCGCCGAGACAGGCGCCTGCTTGAGCGAAGGAATCCCTGTCGAGTCCGTTTCGGACATATCGAGGAAGATATTGCTCGCACCCTCTTTGTGCTCACCGGGGACATCATTGAGATTCAGGTCGGGGCTGTCGTTGAAACTACTCATTGCGAAACTCCCTGGGCCAGGCTTTCCTCGGTCTGGAAATAGATGCTCAGCGTAAAGCTCGCCTCGATCTCCATGCCCGCAGTGGTCGAATCCTTAATCACCATATCCACAATCCGCGTGATCCGAGGCAGCTGCTCGATCGCAAGAAGAAACTGATAAAACCCCTCGAACGATCCCGCGGTGCTCATCTCGAGAGGCTGCTCGCGGAACCGTGCCGCTGCAACAGGCTTGGTGCTCTTGAGCGTTGGCGAAGAAAGACCAGACTCGATCGCCAAAGCCGAAACCTGACGAACAATCAGATCCACCTCCTTGTTCGAAGGCAAAAGTGCCTCCATCTCGTCGATGCGCCTCCGAATCACCTCGTTGGCATCCTTGAGATCATCATTGCGGCTTGTCTCGGCACGCAAGGTATCAAGCATCTCGCGCTTGTGCGAAATTTCGCTCTTGGCCTGCTCGATGTTGGCACTCTGAGGCCGAAAAATCACAAAGTAACTGGCAATCGGTAGCATCAATACCGCCAAAAATAACACAAGCTCTCGTGTTCCAAATCGCATACCCATGCTCCCGCTTTAGTCCGTGTCGGTCTCTGAACCGGCGATGCCAAACTTGAACCGTCCAATCTCGATCTCCCTGGTCCCATCAACAAGACGGGCGTCGGCCTGATCGAGCAGGTTCATCGTGATCTTGAACTTCCGGTATTCCAACTTATCAATCGTCGTCACATTGATAAACTGCAACTCGACATCCCCAAACAATGGCGATGCCTTGAGCGCTGCAAGAAAATCGGCGACATGATCGTTTTCCTGAGCAATCCCCTCGGCCGAGAGCGAAAACTTGAACTTGGGCGGGAGTACCTTGACTGGGTCAGGCGGACCGGCATCCTTGCCCTTGCCGACATTTTTCCCGGTGAGTGTGCGCGTCTTGGCACTCTGGTCTTTGGGCTCGACGCGCTTGACACGAACCCGTTCACCTTCGAGATTCACCAGCGTCAATGTCAGCCCATCGGGGATCGCGCGGACAATCTCGCCGAGCAGCACTGAGCGCGGGACGCGATCTTTGAGGGCGGTCACAACCTCGGCGCGTTCGATAAGCTCGATGCGTTGTTTTTCGAGCGCCTCAAGCTGTTCGATCTTGGCTGCCTCTTCTTCAAAGGCTGCAGCAACGAGCTTCTGCTCTTGATGCACACGACGCCATTGCTGATGATTCACCGTAAAGGCCCCGACGACGCCGGCGATCACAAGCATGAAGAGAAACAACGCCATAATGTTGGCGCGGACCTGGCTTTTGCCCTTGACATACTCGGCGGGTAAGAAACTGCCGCCTTGATTGGAACTTTCCTTGGGATGACTCATCCAATGCCTCCAAATAACCGGTCTCGGTCACACGCTTGATCCCTTGATCCCATTTACAAATCCATCGGGCTCAGCGCCCCACCAACAATGCTCGCCCATCCGGGTTGAGGCGTATGCAGGTCGATCCCGCTGGTGGGCACGCGCCCTGCCCGGGCAAGGCACGCCATCGGATCGAGCACCTGAGCTTCGAGCTTGAGCGTGCGGGCGATGTGCTCGCACACGGGCTGATGACGAGATTGCCCGCCCACAAAGACCACACGCTCGACACGCATGCCAGGAAATAACGCATGGTGATAACGCAAGCAAATCGAAATCTCATCGCACATAATCTCGAGAGGCTCGCTCAGATCCACCTGTGGCCCACGCCGAAACCCGGTGATCGGTGCCGGATCATCGGCATCCACGCCCTGATCCGATGCCTGAGTCTCAGGCGGTGGCATCCCCGGCATCCCCATCGGAGATGAATCAGCACCCGAACCAACACCCGCCTTGGCGGGCACAAGCGTTTCAAGCTCGGAGCGAATCTGCCTGGCTTCCATCATCGTGCACCGAAGCTGATGGCAGATCGTTTCGTCAAAGCTCATCGCACCCAACTCGATTGTGCGGGCGAAGACCATCTCGCTGCCGTGCATGATGAGCACTTTGGTTGTCCCGCATCCCAGATCAAGAATCAGGGTTGGTTTGACCGATCCGACTCCCCCGGCCGATCCATCGCGGAGCTTGATGGCTTGGGCAATGGCATCAAGCTCGGTATGAATCCCCACCGGCTCGAGCTTGGCGCTCTTGAGCGATCCCATGATCCGTCCGACGAACTCACGCGATGCTGCGAAACAGATCACTTCGAGCTTGCCATTGGTTTTGGCCCCGCTGACGGGTCGGCACCGGATCAGCAGCTCACTTGGATCACACCCGAGCTGAGTGCTCAACTGCGCCCCGGCAATCTGCTCGATCGGAACCCCATCAGTTGGAATGATCTGGAGATGCTTGCACACCAGCTGTCCGCTTGGGATCAGGCTCATCGCCCGCGAAGCGTTGATTTTCTCGCCCTTGAGAAACTTGGGCAACGCGTCCATCTGAAACAAAAGCCGCTTGGCAGGTAAGTCAAGCAGATCATCGGGGGTTGGCAAAAATGCTGCCGATTGGATCGAGCTGGGGTTCGATCCGCTGAGCTGGAGCACTTTGATCCCCGAAACCCCAAACTCGATCGCCAACGGGATCGCCCCGGGGCGCATGGCCCCGACAGTTGAAAGCGATGATCCGAGCTTGCCTTTGCCCAAGTGTTTACCGAGCTTTCCCAAGTTTGGTTTCCGTTTCATCAACTCGATACCCTTCCCACCCGGCGTCGGTGTAGACGAAGAACGGATCAGCAAACACTGCATCCAAAAATCGCCCGTCATCAGGGAGATCGACCGATCTATAGCGTGGATTGAGCCCGTCACAAACACACCCGAATGTGCGCATCATCAGCGCACAACGGATCATCCCAACCCGCACACCCGGCTCATCTTCTCATTCAAGCCCATTGCCCAGGCGTCCGAGAACTGATCCGAGCTTGGCAAGTGCGCCATCGAGGTCCCACTGTTGCCTATCGCGATCCCCGACGGTGTTGGAGATCACCCGCACCTCGCCGGTGAGCACCGAACGATCAATACGATGCGCCGCCAACGAAACCCCTGCCCCCTCCATCGCTTCAGCGATCGCTCCAGTCCGAGAAACAACCTCATCAGCCAGCCGATCCGTCCCCGAACATGCCGAAACACATGCGATCGGACCAAGATAATCGCAGAAAGGGTCGAGCCAATCAATCACCCTGGAATCGTGCGTAATCGCATCCGAACACGCATCAAAGGGCGAAAACCCCATCTGTGCGCACGATTGGAATCCATCAGGCATCTGTACACCCTCGTCGGCAAAGACCGAAACCGATGCACACACGACATCGCCGAGCCCGCACCCCGAGCCCGGCATCGCCCCAGCGATCCCGGCGCTGAGCACCCCGCGATGCCGATCCGGATCGAGCACCCGCGCCACCGCCCCGGCTGCATTGGCTTTGCCCACCCCGGTAAAAACCAGATCAACCCTCGGCGACACGCATGCGCATTGCCAAAGCCCAGGAAGTTGATCGGTATACCCGAGCCCGCGAGCAACAGCCTCGAGCTCTTTGGGCGCAGCAACCGCGATCAACCAAGATCGGCGATCTTTGGAATCATCGTGCGCTGGGTTCTTTGTCGATTCGGACACGATCAATGGTAGCCCGCGGGAAAACAATCAGGCAATCAGGCTGCCCGCCCGTCCTGGTCCCGCTTGGTGTCAGCGAACATCGCGCTGGGATCGAGCGTGTAGAGCCCATTGGACATCGACTTCTCAACCATTCGCAAATCGAAAGCGTATTGGTGCTCGGGGAAGAAGTTATACGGACGAACATCAAACCCATTCGATTCCACGATCGTCAGCTCGTGATGCTCACGCAGATCAATCGTTGTCGCATCATCATCTTCATCGAAATGGGTGAGCTCGGTCACCGTCGGTCGGCATGGATCGCGTGGGTCCCAATCGGTCACCACCCCCCGCATCCCATTGGAAAGCACCACCTCGGTGCTTGGCGCATACGCAGGGCAAACAGTCATCAACGATTGAAACACGATCGGATCCATCCAGGACTGATAAGGCTCTTGGAGCAGCGAATAAATCGCATAAACCGGCGGACGCGATTTCTTGGTCTCCTCCGAGTCCCCGATGGTGTAGGCCGGGTGAACCAATCGGTCGTACAGATCCGCAATCAATAAAATACGGGCAAAGATATGGATATTCGAACCCGCAAGCCCAACATCCGATCCATCAAGCCCTGTACGCTTTGGAAACCCTGATCCATCGAAGCGCTGATGGTGATGGAGCACCGCTGAAGCAGCGGAGGGCTCGACCTGCCCGCGGAGCATCTCGTACCCGATCTTGACATGCTCTTGCCATTCTGGATCGGTCGAATCGTGCTCCTTGGCCCATCGCTCAAGCGTCGATTTTTTGAGCCTGGTCATCCCAACATCATGGAGCATCGCTGCGACCCCTAGGCTTGTCACATCCTTGGCGAGTCTGGGCGAGAGGCGTTTGCGTTCTTTGAGCAGGTAAAACCCGAGCCGAAGCCCCATGAGCATGCTCAGGAATCCGACATTGGCGCCGTGCCGAATCGCAGGCGAGCCGGTGTCGGCGATCTCGCCGATGAAGATCGCCGCATCGGGATCATGGACTAACCTGGCCATGAGTGTACTCATCGCGCGCTGGTATTTGGTGTAGTCTAATCGCGCGTGCATGTCCTTGCCCGCGTCATTGAACGCCTCGGCGACATCGGCAGCGATCTCGGCCCGCGAGGACATTACCTCGGGGGAGACGAACTTGCTAATCATCTCCATATTGGGATATTTGATCCAGAGCTCGGGCAGGTGGAGCTCGACAAGCCGTTCGATGGTGCTCTCTTCGAGGATCGCGCCCGGGCGCAGCAAAAGCCGAGCAGACGCTCGGGGGTTATAGACCGGAAGCGCCAGCTCCATCCCCGGCTTGGCATGTGATATCGGCACGCGCAGCATCGATTCTCCTGAAGCTTGACCCCGAAGGAGTATCGGCCCAGAACAACAACAAGTTCACCCCAACCAGAGAATCTGGGCACAGAGACAACCCCTCACCCAAGCAGATTGGGCCCAAAGAACGATGCAAGCACATAGGCGAAATAGGCAGCAACAAACAAGACACCGATCAACCGCCCCAGCTTTGGGCCAATCAGCACCAAAGCCACCAGAAACACACTCACCCCGAGCATAGCCCAAATATGGACACTCATGTCCGCAGGCATCGTCAACGGATGCACCAATGCCGTGATCCCCAATACGCTCAGCAAATTGAAAATATTCGACCCCACAATATTGCCAACCGCCATGTCCGCCTCTTTGGTCATCGCAGCGCGAACAGTCGCAGCCAGCTCGGGCAAACTCGTACCAAAGGCCACGATCGTCGTGCCCACCACCCCGGCAGGGACACCAATCATAATCGCCAGCTCGCTCGCCCCCCAGACCAACCCCTTGGCACCCAAACCCAGCCCCACGATCCCGCCCAGGATCATCAAGATATCCGTATGCATGGATTTGGGATGCGTCACCACCTCGTCGCCTTCGTGCTCGATCTCGACGCGATGGGATTTGACAATGAAGAGCACATAGGCGATGAGCCCAAGGGTAAGAATCACCCCCTCAACCCGTGTGATCGCATGATCGAACATCAGCATCGCAGCCCCGGTCGAAATCGCAAGCATAATGGGCAGCTCGATGTACCGAACCCGCCTTTGCACACTGATGGGGATCATGATCGACCCGACGCCCAAGATCAGAAGGATATTGGCGATGTTCGAACCCACAACATTGCCCACCGCCAGATCGGGCACGCCTTGGAGGGCTGCGCCGATCGAAGCAAAGAGCTCGGGCGCACTGGTCCCAAAGGCCACCACCGTCACCCCAATGGCAAAGGCGCTCAACCCCATCACCCGCGCAAGCTGGGCAGCCCCACGCACAAGCATGTCGGCACTGCCAATCAAAATCGCAAGCCCGCCAACCAACACCACCATCGCAATCAACACACTCAAGGCTTGGCCCCTTTATTCTTGGTTTGTTCAGGAGATCGGGGCAGCAATGAATACCCGCCTTCGACGCGAGGGATCAACACCACAACAACCCGCTTGGGCACGATCCTCGCTTGATTGAGCCGAACCGTCCGCGAGCCCGGGCTCGTGAGCATCAGCTCGCCGAGCGATTGGCCCGTCGGCTCGGCGGGCCCATCGACACGCGGGCCCTTCGGATCCTCCGATGAAATCTGACGACCTGATCGGGTCTGCCCTGCCTGCCCCTTCGCCTGGCTTTGGCCTTGGTTCTGCCCTTGGCTTTGGGCTTGGTTCTGGTGCTCGCTTGGCCCAAAGCCCCCCGAACCCTGATCGCCTGCTTCCTCAGCGTCTTGCCCAATCACCGATGCCTCGATCGGATCGGAGAGCTCGTTCCAATCGACGCCGGGCGCTTCACCCACGATGATGATCGCCTGCGACCCATCGAGCATCGCCGAAAGAATCAGCCCATCGAGCACCGGCCCGTCGTCCTCGATCGAACGCTCGCGCCCGGGTTCAAAGAACCTCGCCTGGCGTCGTTGGCGCGATCGGCTGTCATGGGTTTCGATCTGCATCGCCAGATCGAGCCGCACCGCCGGGATGACATCGCTCGGCGTGAGCATCGGCTCGACCCATGAACGCGCGATCAACCGCGGGCGCCCGCGATCAATCTCGACCGATCGCTGACCAACACGCACATAACTCGTTCCAAGCTCGCCCGCCCGGACGATCGCCCGCCAATGCCCGAACTCACCGAGCCATTGCACACTGATGGGCTGGACCGGGCGAAGCTGACCAAGAAACCCATCGACCTGATCCATCGGGATCGTGATGATCCGAAATCCCCAATCGCCCCATCGGGATCGGGTCTGGAGCGAAATCGGGTCGGGACGCACATCCACGCTCAACCCTTGAGAATCATCCATGGAAGACACCAGCCCTCGGGCAACAGCCCGATCAGTGTCATCAACCACCCACATCCGAACCTCAAGCCCACGCATCGAACCCGAATCAATCGGGGCGGGGGGCTCAAGCCCGTCTTCCCCCGCCATCTCGATCTCCTGGGCAGGGAAATAATGCCGAATCACCCGGCACCCGGGCGCACACCACACCATCGCTGCGCCCATTGCGCCAGCAAGGATCACCCCAGCGAATCGGAATCGGGATTTATGCATCGGGTGCGTCAAACGAGTTGATCCGGTCAATCAGTGCACGAACAAGACCGAACTTGTGCCGGGTGTGCGTAAAAGCAATCCGAGGCAAGTCCAGATGGTCGCGCTCTTGAGCATACGCCTGGCACTGGACAATCTTTCCACTCTTGACCAACACCGCAAACTCATCGTTGAGTGTTTCGATGTCCTCTTCGCGGAGCTTCTTGTTGATCCGGATCACCAGATCATCGCGCACATAGCGCGACGAGTGATAGTTCTTGTAGAAGTTGATGACATGATCCGCAGCGTCTTGTGGATCTTTGGCGATGTAGTAGAGATGGAAATCCTCTTCGCTGATCCATCCTCGCCCGGCGAGCTGTTGGCGGACATACCGATCCCAACCTTCCCAGTATGACCCGTTGGGCCCTTCTCGATCGCCGTCGATGAACACGATCGGGACCATACTCGCCTTGCCGGTCTGGACGAGGGTCAGGGTTTCGAAGGTCTCGTCGAGCGTGCCGAACCCGCCTGGGAAGCACACCACCGCCTCGGCCTGCGAGAGGAACATGAGCTTGCGGGTGAAGAAGTATCGGAAGTTGATGAGTTTTTCATCGCCGACGATGTATTCGTTGGCGCTGGTTTCAAACGGCAGGTGGATCGCCACGCCGAAGCTTGCCTCGCGCCCTGGGCCTTCGTGCCCGGCTTTCATGATCCCATCGCCTGCGCCGGTGATCGACATCCACCCGGCCTGGGCCATGAGTTTGGAGAAGACAACCGCGGATTTGTAGTCGGGATGATCTTCGGGGGTTCTCGCCGAGCCGAAGATCGTCACCTTGTGGGTGTCTGGATACTCTCCGAACACGCGGTAGGCGTAGCGGAGTTCTTTCATCGCAGCAGTCATGAGCTTGAGCTCGCCCGTGTCTCGCCCGTCGGGGATGAGCTTCAACCCCGCGGTGATGAGCTCGCCGACGAGTCTGGCGTCGTAGCTCTCGGAGGTTCCTGCGACGAGTTCGAGGAGCTCGCAGATGCGATCTTGCACTTCTCCATCGTCTGCTCTTCGAACCTGTGCCGGCTCTGGCGGGGCTGCGAGTTCGCTCTTGGGTTGTGTGCTGCTCGGCGGGTCGAGTTCCACCCGATTATGTTCTTTGGCCATCAAATATCCATTCCTACGCTTGTGTCATGCGTCTTGTTGTTCATCGAGCTGTTCATCTGTTGAATGAGGATTCTATGTCGCCCGCCGCACGAAGGCATCTGGCGGACATAAAGTCGGGTTCTGCCTGTTTAGGGGTATTCCCGTGCCCAATCCCAGCCTGCTTTGTCGGGCCCGACGGGGTGGTGCACCGTATCTTGGGCAGCCCGGTGGGATCGAGCTCGGCTTGCCCGCACCTGCTCTTCGACCATATGCATTCGGCGTTGCTGATCTGAGATTGGCTTGCCGAGCATCGCGTTGATGAGCCTGCGCGTCGATCCGAACTGCTGGGCCGAATATTTCAGATCGCCCATCGTCCCGGTAACGCGTGTCGTAATCAGCTCATCGCGGAGCTGTTCGATCAGCCCTGAAAGGATCGGAATCGGATGCACCGCCCGGGATCGGAACCGCAGATCGACCGCCCGGGTGCGCCAATCCATCGTGCCATACCCGAGGATTTCGATGCGTTTGGACGAGGCGCTGAGCTGCTCGAACGCCATGATCGGCCCGTCGATGTAAAAATCCGCCTCGGCCAAATCCAAAGGCGAGCCCGCGGGCAACGAAAGATTGCTCGCTTCAATAAGCTGAATCAACCCCGGCAGCGCCACCACCGACCCCCCCGCGATGCGCACCAGCCCGCGCCCGGATCGCTTGGCAGGATCACCAATGGGCCCTGTCAAAGTCAGATCACCGATCATCGCCCCGCGCGAGAGATCTTCGCCCAAACTCCACGCCGAGCGCACCGTCGCCTGCCCGCGTCGAGGCGGGCCTTCGAGCCCTTCGGGGGGCAAGAGCAGATCATCAAAGACCGGCGCTGCCCGCACACCCGAAGCGTGCAGCTCCATCCAGTAGTAAGGCAGGCCATCGGAATCGGGTCGAATCTGAGCACTGCCTGCGATCTGCCCGCCGTGCATCCCGGCGGTGATCTCGGGGATCAGCACCACGCCGGCGTTCTGGGCATCGCCGATGATCGTGACCTGCGCATCATGCACCCGCATCAACCCTGCGCGAAGCCGGGCAGCGTCAAGGCGAATCTCGTAGCCGAGTGTCTCGCTGGTTCCATGCACCGCAAAGGCAAGCTCGCCAGCGATCTCGGTGATCGCCAATCCAATCAAGGCACTCCCATCGACAAGCTCGGCCCCGCCGACAATGTCATACACCGATTCATCGCGTCCGAGCCCCGACGCCGTGATCCGCAGGTCGTCGATCTCGACAGCCTGCGATGACTTGATCTCTAAACGATCAATCACCCGATCGACCGCACCGGGCAGGATCGTGCGCACCGCACCAGAGAGCAGATCGCCCCGGGCGTCGATCGTCAGATCAAGCCCGAGCCCCTGCCCGGGGTGCATCGTCCATCGCCCATCGACCCCGATGCTTGTCCGCCCATCAGCTGCATGGATCTGGTCGACGGTTCCTTCGAAGCCTTCAAACATCAGCTCGCCAGCAACATCCTCAAAGACAGCCCGTTGATCGCCCATCATCAGCGAAAGAGACTTGGGCGCCAACGACCCATTGATCAGCGTAGGGACAAGAGCGATCCCCCCGCCTTGCCCGCCGATCTTGTGCACACCATGCTTGGGGGTGAGTGTGACGCCCAGGTCGAACCGCCCGCCAACCTGGTGGGCTTTGAACCACGAATCCTCATCCGAGCCAAAGAGCTGGTCAACGACGCCCATGGTGATCGGTGAATCAAAGGTGCCGCCCTTGAAGTCGATCGCCAGAATGGTCGGGTCTGCGATCTCGGTGGTACTCCCCGCCCGGGCCAAGGGCAATGCCCCATCGAGCGAGAGCACCCCGGCGTCCTCCCCATCGGCCTGGATCGAAACGCGAAACCCATCAAAGGACACCCCCGGGCTCTGCGAGAGCAGCACCTGAGCACGCCCGAGCGACGAACCTATGCGATACCGTGTGCCTCCAAAGTCGATCCCGAACTGCTCGATACCATCGAGCCCAAGTGTGGTGTCGATCGACCCGCCGACGAACCCTTCGAGCTTGGCACCCAGCCCGAGCAGCCCATCGGGGTTGTAGTGATGTTTCATCTCAAGAAGCTCACGGGCAATCCTCGGCGACACCACCGCCACCGCATGCTCCAAAGGCATCGCCAGATCAATCCCGTCGGCCCGAGCAGTCGCATACAGCATCGGCCCGGGCGTCGGGGGCCCAAAGTCGGTGGGCAACAATCCACCAATGCGCCGAACCCCACCGAGCCCACGATCCTTGCTGGACAATGTGAGCTGTGTGAGCACTTCGATCGGCGTGGGCGCTAAAGGCTGCTCGGGCGACGAGAGCATCCCCTCGAGATCAACAATGATGAGCTCTTCGGTGACATACACCGTCCCATAGAGCTGATCGAGCACCAGCGGGTCCACGCGAGCTGCGGACGATGAAAAATCATCCGCATTCGCCGATCGTGCAAGTTTCATCGGGCGGGCCGACCCATTGAGAATCGTCGATTCGATATCGTACCCGAGTCGCCCATCAGACCGTGGGCCGATGAAAGCATCGCACTCCACCACCCCATTGAGCCTGAGCCGATCGAGGATTCGGCGAAGCGAGATGTCATCAGGATCATCGCTCTGGGGGTCGTAGTACCCGGGGATCGCTGCGATGAGCCTGGCATCAATGGGAAACTCGCGGGCAACGATCTCGATCGTGGGCTTGGCATCGGGCTCGGTCATATCGAGCATCACATCGACGCTGGCCCACCCTCCACCGAGCCCGTTGTATCGCCCGCCGGTGAGTTCGACGCGCTCTTCGTTGATCGTGATCTCGACATCGTGGGCCTGGATCGGAAGCGGGAAATGCTCGGGGACAATCCCCGCGCTAGGGAGCTTGACACGCACATCGGTCGTCCACCGATCATCCGAAGGACGCTGGGGATGACGCACAATCTGAACATCAATATTGGCAGCCCCGCCAAAGGCAAAGATCGGCGACAAAAGCTGACGATCGACCGATGCAAGCTCATGGGCCAGCTCGCGCCGCTCTTGGCTTGTTCCATCGATCTCCTCTTTCCATTGATCGAGCCGATCCCAGAGCCGACGCCGAAGATCGCCGAGCTCCTGGGCGTCTTGTTCTGTGAGCACCAAACCCTCTTCGAGCAGGTGCGCATAGTTGTCTTCACTAAAAAGCGCCCCGGCCAAGTCTCGCTGATCCGCATCGAGCGCCCGCATGAGATGCTCATCAATCGCAATCCCCTCGACATGCAGATCAAGATTGACCACCGAGTGCTCACCCAAAGGCGAGAACACCCCATTGGCAACAAGCGTCGCGCCCGTCGGGCCAACGCCGGTGATCTCACGGATCACCAGCTTGTCAGGATCAAACTCGATCACACCGGCGAGCTCATAAAACGGATACCGAAACTTCTTATACACCGCACTGCCATTGGAAAGCTCAGCCCTGCCCGAGACCTTGATCCCCGTATCCAAACCACCCCCACGCGAGATATGCACCACCGCGTGCACATCGGCGACGGGATGCTCGAACCGATCGAGCTTGGAGATCACTTTTTCAGGCAAGAACTTGGTGGGTTTGAAGTTGTCATCGAGCCGAAAGTCCGTCACGAGCGTTGCGTCAAACGGGCTCGTCGCATCGAGCCCCTGATACGAAAGCTCCACATCGTATTCGAGCTTGTCGATGAGCCCCTTGATCTGGGCGCTGAGCCCCTGGGTGCCAAACCGGATGATCCCCCGTGTCTGACGCATCCGGAGCGTATCGGAAGGCTCGATCGTCGGGCCGATGCGCGAATCCACATCCTCGATCGGCAGCGTCATCGCCACCCCATCGAGCATCAGCACCACTTCGATGAGCCCATCGGGCGACACATGGAACCGGGTCGGTGCCAGATCGCCCGCCAGCGCCAGGCGCTTGTACATGCTGCGTGATCGGCTCGGCACAATGTCGGCGGGCCAATCTTCGAGGCGCACGCCATCAACCACGCCGTCGATCCCGTCTTTGGAGATTGTTCCGGTGAGCCCAAACGATCCACGGGTCGTCACCAGCGAGCTCGACAGGCTCGGCTCGACGGGAAGGGCAGCGAACTCGAACCCCGAGACCCCATCGCTGGTCTGCTCGGTGATCCGCCCCTCGATCGAGAGCTCTTTGAGCACATGGTATGAATCACCGTCATGCTCGCCGATCTGCAGAATCCCATCACGGATTTCCATCGCGGGCGTCGCCCCGCCGCCGCTGCCCTGCTTGAACTCCAGCGCTGCCAGGTTCAGCACCCCCGTCTCCATATCCTGGCTCGCCCGAACGATCGGCTGGTCAATCACGATCGAGCGCACCTGCCCCGAACCCCTGATGACCCCCCACCAACTCACCGAAATCGTCGCCCGATCGAACTCGATGAGCGAACCGGCGCGATGCCCGATCGTGTCGGTTTTGAAAACCGCATCACGAATCACCACCTCGCCCGTGGGCATCAGGTTGATCGCCCCGGTCGAGACCTCCACCCCGAGCTGATCTTCTAAAATCGGCTCGACGATGATCTGCATCACCGAGGTCTGTCCGATCATCAACACCCCCGCGATCAAACCCAAAGGCCCAATCACCAACACCCACACCAGCCGACGACGCCACTTGCGCCGGGGCCTGGGTGCCGAATCATCCTGGATGGCTGCTCGATCTGTCTTACCCAAATGAACCTCGCACACTTGCCCCACCACCACGACCAGCACCACTATAGGTACGCCAGAACACAAACCCACAACAAACACCCAAACACACACCGCCCAAACAGGCCAGATCGTCTATACTCACCCCATGAGCAAAACACGCACCATCTACATCTGCACATCCTGCGGCTCAACACACCACCGATGGATGGGCAAATGCCCCGATTGCAACCAATGGGACTCGCTCGAAGAATCACAGTTCGACAAAGCATCAAGCACCGACCCACACCGAGGCGGGGGCGGCTTTGGAACACATATCGAATCCAAGCCCGGGATCGGCGCACCCGCTGCCACCGCCATCACCGAAATCATGACCAACTCCGCCCCGATGCGCCGGCTCCCCACCGGGATCACCGAGTTCGATCGCGTGCTTGGGGGGATCGATACCGACCCGTGCCGAGGACTCGTCCCCGGCTCAGTCGTGCTCGTCGGCGGCGAACCTGGAATCGGCAAATCAACCCTGCTCTTGCAGGCCGCCGGCGCGTGGGCATCGCCGATCAATATGGATCAATCCAAGCACGACTGGACGAGCAAGGTGTTGTATGTATCATCCGAAGAATCCGCCGAGCAGATCCAGCTCCGCGCCGCTCGCTTGGGTGTCGCCGATTCCGATAGCCTCTTCGTCCTCGCCGATACGAACCTGGCCCGCATCCTCGAACAAGCCCGCAAAATCAAACCCGATGTCTGCGTAATCGACTCGATCCAGATGATCTACAAAGCCGACCTCGAAGCCTCGCCCGGTTCGGTCACCCAACTCCGCCGATGCTGTAGCGAACTGGTCTACTTCGCCAAAGCCACCGGCATCGCCATCGTCCTCGTCGGGCATGTCACCAAAGAAGGCACCTTAGCGGGCCCGCGCATGCTCGAACACATGGTCGATGCCGTGCTCTACTTCGAGGGCGATCGGTACCACAGTGCAAGAATTGTCCGCGCCATCAAAAACCGATTCGGCACCACCCTCGAACTCGGCATCTTCGAGATGACCGGAAAAGGCATGGAGCAACTCCCCGGCGGCATGTCCGTCGCCGCGATGCAATCGGGCAACGAGCACCGCCCCGGAGCCGTCGCATGCCCGGCGATGCACGGCTCGCGCTGCGTACTCGTCGAACTCCAAGCCCTCACCGCTACCGGCTTCGTCGGCAGCGCCAAACGCAAGAATTCAGGCCTCGATGCCAACCGCCTCGCGATGCTCATCGCCGTCCTCGAACAACACGGCGGCTTGCGCCTCGCCGATCGCGATGTCTTCTGCTCGGCCGTCGGCGGGCTCAAAATCGTTGAACCGGCGAGCGATCTCGCCTTAGCCCTCGCCATCGCCGGCGCCCACTACAAGCGCTCGCTCCCCCCCACCACCATCGCCATCGGCGAAGTGGGTTTAGGCGGCGAACTCCGCCCGGCGACCCAACTCGAACAACGCCTCCGCGAATCCGCCCGACTCGGCTACACCCACAGCTTCGTGCCTGATATGGGCTCGTCGAAACTGCCGAGGATCAAGGGGATGCAGTTGATCCCGATCCGCAATGTGTCGCAGGCGATTGAACGGTTGATGTGAACATGCACACCAAGAATCTCACTCCTATACTAAACTCAGCGAGGACACTATGACAACTGACAAGAAAACATGTTTCGTAATTTCCCCCATCGGCGAACAGGGCTCTGAAACCAGAAAAAGATCAGACCAAGTTCTCAAGCATGTAATTGCTCCTGCCGTTGATTTCTGTGGATATGAAGCAACCCGTGCAGATATGATGGATGACCCCGGAATGATCACAAGCCAGATCATACAGAGAATCATTGACTCTCCTCTGGTCATTGCGGACTTAACAGAATCAAATCCAAATGTTTTCTACGAACTTGCTATCCGGCACGCAATACGAAAACCTCTGGTTCAGATCATTCAAAAAGGCGACAAAATCCCATTCGATGTTGCTGGAATGCGCACCATTCAGGTTGACCATAAAGACTTGGACAGCGTCGATGAGGCCAAACGGGATATCGAAAAACAAATTCAATCTATCGAATTGAAATCGACTGAAGAAATCGATTCACCAATAACAGTATCAATTAAGCTTCAAGCATTACGCCAAAGCGATAATCCTGAACAAAGATCAATGGCAGAATTTGTATTTGCAGTTGAAGAACTCCGGTCTGATATCGCAGCGATAGAAAACCGGCTCTCTGATCCGCGAAATATACTTCCACCAGAACTATTCTCTGAGCTATTCCATCGTTCAAAAATGAAAAATCATGAGACCGAGGTACTTATTCGAGAACTCATGGTTTTGTCGGACGAAATTCACGATCGAATCCCACAAAGCAAAGAGTTCGCAATGCTCAATGAGCGATTAGAAAAATTGCAAATGAGGCTCAGACATCGGTTCTAACCAACCACCCCGGCAACGCCGTCGGGCGACCATCATCGCCCACACACGCCAGCTCCGTGCTCGCCACCGCACACACCTGCCCGCCTGTTTCAACCGTCGCTTCTCCGCCTCGCTCGACGAGCACGATCTCGTACGAATGGTGCAGCTTGATCTTACTGGCCTTCTCCACCTTTGTGCGAATCTCGACGAGATCGTCATACTTCAAAGGCCGACGGTATTTCACCTCCACCTTCGTCACCACCAGAAACACCCCGTCGGCTTCCATCGCGGCATAACTCTGCCCCACGCTCCGCAACAACTCCGTCCGCCCCATCTCCATCCAAGGCAGATAACTCGAATGATGCACCACCCCCATCGGATCACACTCGACATACCGAACACGGAGCTGGAACGAACCTGTTGCTGGAGGCGTGGCTGATGGTGTTTCTGGCATCAGCAACGATAGGCGATTGAGTGCATACACTCCCCCCATGTCATTCGGACTCGGCCATGGAAAAGCACTCGACACCGCGCCCGGCGTGGTTGCGATCTCGGAGACCGAGCTGCCCGTGCTCCCCGATTCGATCATCGACGACCCCGAATCCGCCCGGCTTGATCTGCGCACATGGTTCAAAGACCCGTCCAAACGCTTCGAGCTCGAAATCGGCTCGGGCAAGGGCGCGTTTCTGATCCAGCAGGCGCATCTTGAGCCGGACACCAACTTCCTGGGCATCGAATGGGCTGGCGAGTTCGCTGCCTATATCGCCGATCGCATCCGCCGAAAGCAAGAGAGCGAAAACACCCACACCAATGTCCGCGTGCTCCACACCGACGCGGCCCAGCTGCTCAAATGGCGGTGCCCCGACGAGACGATCGATGTCGTCCACCTCTACTTCTCCGACCCCTGGCCAAAGAAAAAGCACCACAAAAAACGGGTCATCCAGCATCAGACCTTGTTCGACATCTGGCGTTGCCTCAAACCGGGAGGCGAGCTCCGCGTCGTCACCGACCACGACGAGCTCTGGGCCTGGGACCTTGCCCACTTCGATCATTGGGCAAGCGATCCAGCCGCGACGCCGCTCGAAGCTGCGCGCCCAAGCATCCCTGCCCCGCCGCCAACGATCCAATCGTTCCTCGATGCGCGTGAAACCAAGCCTTTCGAGCTCACCGAGTTCGCTGCACCAGAATCCGCTGGCGAGGGCGAACTCGTCGGCACCAACTTCGAACGCAAGTTCAGGATCGAAGGGCGGAGTTTCAACGCGGGTGTGCTGCGGAAAATGGATTGATCTCACCCCATCTTGGGCTTCATGCTCTTCATCTTCGCCAGCACCTTCTCCGGGCGAATCCGATCCCCCGCCTTGATCCGCGAGGCCTGCATCTCTCGCCGGGCTTTGGTGATCTCCTCATGCGTTGGATCAATCGGAACCAACGCCATCGCCAACCAGGTCCGCACACGCTTCCTCGGCGAGTGCTTCGTCACCCAATACAACATCGCGAAGATCACCACCCCGATCGCGCCAATCGCAGCAACCAGAGGCACCACCGAGCCCGAATGCTGCATCGACCACACGCCCAGCCCCGCGAGAACAAAGATCGTCGCGAGCATCAACATCGTCACCCAAGGCTTGACACGCTCGAAAGGCTCCTCGTCATAAATCCGCGCAAAGCCAAAGATCGTGTATCGAATCATCTCCTCCCGATCCTCAGCTGAGAGCGAACCCGATTGCAACGCCTCCTCCATCGCTACACAATCCGCGATCCGCGATTTGACAATCGGAAGCGAGCTCGGCTCATAGCTCCCCGCGCTCTTGGGATCAGGAAGAATCTCGATCGGACGCTCCTCGATCGACCGCTCAACCTTGCACCCGCACACAAAGCAAGTCAGCTCATGGCGAGGCTGACCCTCTCGACCCTGATCGAAACACAAAAAATACCGCTTCCGCTCCGCCTGCGCCAGATGAAAACGGCGCTCCTGTCGGCAGACAGGACAGAAATCGGAGGTGACCCCGATCGGGCGAACACACAACACCCTCGCGCTGAGCATCGAAAAGGGCATACCCTATCCTACCAAAATTCCCGTCCAAATGTTGCACAATTCGAACACAATCGCCATAACCTCCCACGAGAACACCAGATATCGACCAAAACATGAACCAGAGCAGCCCCAACCCGCCCGCAGTCATCCTCCTCTCAGGCGGACTCGACTCGGCAACCGTCCTAGCGATCGCCCAAGCCCAAGGCTACACCTGCCATACCCTCGCTTTCGACTACGGGCAACGCCATCGGCAAGAGCTCGACGCGTGCGCACAGATCGCGTCATCGATGCACGCTGCGTCCCACCGCGTCTTCCCCCTCGATATCGGCTCATTTGGAGGCTCCGCCCTCACCGCCGACCTCGAAGTCCCCAAAGATCGCGATGAATCCGAAATGGACGACATCCCGATCACCTATGTCCCCGCCCGGAATCTGGTTTTCCTCTCGATCGCCCTGGCCTATGCCGAGACGCTTGGCTCGACCGATCTCTTCATCGGCGTCAACGCCATCGACTATTCGGGCTATCCCGATTGCCGACCCGAGTTCATCGCATCCTTTGTACAAGCTGCCAACCTGGCGACCAAGATCGGGATCGATCAAAGCAACATCGAGGTCCACACGCCTTTGATGGACATGACCAAAGCCCAGATCATTCAAGCCGGCACCGAGCTCGGGGTGGACTATTCCATGACCCATTCCTGCTACGACCCCGCGCCCAGCGGCGGCGCTTGCGGGCATTGCGACTCGTGCATCCTCCGCAAGGCAGGGTTCGCACAAGCCAACATCCCCGATCCGACGATTTACGCTCCCAACGAGCCGCGACCGTGAGGGAGCGGTCTTCGCTCCTGCATTGACTCTCAAACATCCAAAGACCGCTCCCTCACGGTCGCGGCTCGTCAAGAAAATATTTCAACCATGACCGACACACTCCCCATCTCCGAAACCTTCACCTCCATCCAAGGCGAAGGAAAACACACCGGCGTGCCGAGCTGGTTCTGTAGACTCAGCGGGTGCAACCTGCGCTGCACCTGGTGCGATACCCCCTATGCGAGCTGGAGCCTCGAACACACCAAACGCACCATCGAATCGCTCATCACAGAAGCCAAAGAAGCCCAGGCATCGGGGGTCCACCACGCTGTATTGACCGGCGGCGAACCCATGATCTTCAACCAACTCATCCCCCTCTCGAATCAACTCAACACGCTCGGCTTCCACATCACCATCGAAACCGCAGGCACCGTCACCCTGCCAGGCGTCTCGTGTCATCTGATGAGCCTCTCGCCCAAGCTCGCCAACTCGACGCCAACCAACGACCCCCGCGATCCCGATGGCACCTGGGCAACCCAGCACGAACAACGCCGACTCGATTATGATTCCCTCAACGAGCTCATCGCATCAACGCCCGATCGTCAACTCAAGTTCGTCGTCGCCAACCCCGCCGACCTGATCGAGATCGACACGGTTCTTGCGCACATCCGTGGATATCAGCCCGCCGACATCATGCTCATGCCCGAGGGCGTAGCTGTGCCCGATCAGGATTCGATCCGGTGGATTCTCGATGCGTGCATCGCCCGCGGGTGGACCTACTGCCCCCGCCTGCACATCGCCCTCTTTGGCGATACCCGAGGCACATGAGCTTTGGTGGCCCGGCTCGCCGAGCCGGGTCTTTGATTTCATTCTTGGATTCGTGAATTTAACTTTTCAATACGACCCGGCTCGGCGAGCCGGGCCACCAAAGAGCTACCATCCCCCATGATCTACCGCGTCTGCAAATCATTTGAAATCGAGAACGGGCACATGCTCTCGAAGCACCCCGGGCGGTGCAAACTCCCCCACGGGCATTCCCGCAGAGTCGAGCTCGTCATCGCATCGGATCAGCTCGACCAAAACGACATGGTCTGCGATTTCAAAGCCCTCAAGCTCGCGGTCGAGGATTATCTCGACCAATATGACCATGCCCTGATGATCAACTCGAACGATCCGTTTTTCGCATCCATCCCCGAGCAATATCGTGCCCGGTTGATCGTTCTCGACAACGAGGACCCCACGACAGAAGTCCTCGCCCGGCGCATCTACGAGTTTGTGTCGTCCCAGATCAAAGCTGGGGGATCATTCACTGATCCCAACGGAAATGTCTTCTCGCTGCCGACCCATCTGGTACTCGAACGCGTACGGGTCAGTGAGACGAGCTCGAGCTGGGCGGAATACGGGCGGGTGTAATCCCAATCAAACGGGGAATATGCTCGCTCGAGGCAGGGTTCACCCGTGCGCTTATTCAAAGAAGGATGATTCCATGAAATACCCCCGACTGATCGCCGTCGCTGCCCTGCTGACCCTGACACCCGCCTTTACGCTTGCTGCCCCCTTGGCCGAGCCCGATTCGACACAGCAGCAGGCGATGAATATGGCATTCAATATCTCAGACGCCTTTGAATATGCTGCTGAGAAGATCGAGCCTTCGGTGGTGCACATCACCATGCGCAACTCGGCCCGTGTCAATCCGCGCAACCCCCGCGCTGGCGAAGGGCTTGGCTCGGGGGTGATCGTCGATCCGCGTGGATACATCCTCACCAACAACCATGTCGTTGAAGCCGGCCGATACATCACGGTGCGATTGGCTGATGGACGCGAGCTCGGCGCCCGGCTTGTCGGCACCTTCGCCGAAACCGACATCGCGGTGCTCAAGATCGAAGCGGACGATATCGTCGCCGCCGCCTTCGCCGATTCCGAAGCTGCCCGCGTCGGGCAATGGGTCCTGGCGGTCGGATCGCCCTTCGGGTTCGAGCAGACCGTCACCGCCGGGATCATCAGCGCCAAGGGACGAGGCTCAGCCAACCTCCAGCTCTCCCAAGGACGAGGCCAAAAACTCCAGGAGTTCATCCAGACCGACGCTGCGATCAACCCCGGAAACTCCGGCGGACCACTCGTCGATCTCCACGGCGACATCATCGGAATCAACACCGCCATCATCTCCCGTACAGGCTCAAACAACGGGCTCGGGTTCGCCATCCCCGCCGATATCGCCAAAGCAGTCATGGAACAAATCATCGAATCCGGACGCGTCGAACGAGGATGGCTCGGGATCGACATGATCCCGCTCTCACCAACCCTCGCCCACCAACTCGATATCGAAGGCGGCGTGGTCATCAAAGAAATCGTCGGCGACGGCCCGGCCAAACAAGCCGGACTCATCGCGGGCGACATCATCACCGCTGTCGGCGGGCGCACCACCGAAAACATCGTTCGGCTCTCCAACGCGATCATGCTCACCAAACCCGACGAGCCCGTCGAGATCGAGTTCGTCCGCAATGCCAAACCCATGAAAACCACCGCCACCGTCTCAAACCGCGATGAGGAAATCCTGATCACCCAGCGCTCGGTCGATCAAAGCGTCTACATCAAAGCCCTCGGCACCAAAGTTCTCCCACGCATACTCAGACGCGAACGGAGCCGACACCGAATCGAAACCCTCCCCGGGTTCCTTGTCTCGCAGATCAAACGAGGATCTCCTGCAGACCTTCGCGGGCTCGAGGTCAACGACTTTATCTTCCAGATCGACGGGCAAGTCTTCGACTCGGCACTCGAAATCGAAGACTACCTCCATGGGCTCGCCGACGAAGAACCTGTCCGCATCTGGTTCTATCGAGGCACCCAACCCATGTATGTCGATCTGATCCCCAAGAGCAACTAGGGCGTGCCTAACACACCCAGCAGAACGAGTTTCACAGCCCGTTCTACCAATACTGAAAAAACAATCACCCCGGATGGTCCGATCGCCCCAGCATCACCAACTCAGGATCATCAAGCTTGGGGTTCTTGCGCTCGAGATGCACATCGCCGCTCCACGCCACTCGCACCAGGTGCACCATATCATCCATAATCATCAACAAGCTCGGCAACACCAGCAAGATGATGAAGGTCGCGCTCATCAAACCAAACGCGATCGTGATGGCCATCGGAATCAGGAACTGGGCCTGAAAACTCTTCTCGAGCATCATCGGCAACAACCCAAACACCGTCGTGATCGTCGTGAGCATGATTGCCCGGAATCGTGCCTGCCCGGTCGCAACGCCCGCCTCGTAGACACACATCCCCTCACGCCGGCGTGCATTGAAGAACTCCATGAAGATCAGCGAATCATTGACCACGATCCCGGCAAGGGCAATAAACCCAACCATCGACAAAAAGGTCATCGAATGCCCCATGATCACATGCCCCCAGATCATCCCGATCATCGCAAACGGGATCGCAAGCATCACAACCACAGGCTGGGTAAAACTCGAAAACAACCACGCGAGCACCACATAGATCAGCCCCGCCGACAACGCCATCCCGATGGGCAATGAGCTCATCGAATCGGCAAAGTCCTTCTGACGACCACGCTCGACGAGCTCGACCCCATGCAGATCGGAAATCGCCTCGACAAGCCGAGGCTTGATCTGGCGCGCAAGCTGATCCGGGTTCTCCATCCCACGATGCACATCGGCCTGCACCGAAATCTTGCGTTTGCGATCGAGCCTGCGGATCGTTGCGTAGGCCTGCGTCTCCTCGATCGTTGCGATCTCGCCTAAAGGCACGGGCGTGCCATCGGGCGTGAAAACAAACATATCCTCGATCATCACCGTCGAACGACGCACCCGCTGGGGCACCGTGACACGCACATCAATATCCTCGCGGTTGCCCGCAAAGGTAAACGCTTCGAGCCCGAAGACCGCTGCCTGAATCTGCCGACCCAGATCGGCACGGGTAAACCCAAGCTCCGAAGCCCCGTCGCGGAGCGTAAAACGCAGCTCGCGCTGACCACGATCCGAATCATCCGCAATCGAATGGATCGCTTTATACTCGCCAAGGATCGCCTTGATCCGACTCACCGCGATATCAAGCTGGTCGATCGAATCGCCTGCCACCGTAAAGTTGAACGCAGGTCCAGAGGGCCCACCCGAGACACCTTCGAGTCGAATATTCTTGGCCTGCGGGATCGGTCCGACCGTTTCGAGAATTTCGTCGATCAGATCCGCACTCGATCGTTCACGAGTCTCAGCGAGGGTGAGCTCGAGGATCAGTTGTCCCAGGTGTGACGAGAGCGAGTCGCCCCCGCCGCCTTCAAGATCACTCACCGCACCAACAATCGAGAAGGTCGATTGCACCTCGGGGATCGCCATACACACCCGCTCGAACCGGCGCACAATCTCCTGGGTCTGCGATACCGGCGTCCCGATGGGAAGCTCGATCGTGATATTGACCGTCTCGGCATCATCGGTCTCAAAGAGAATGAACTGCAATCGCCCAGAAATCACCATCCCCAATGACACAATCAGCACCGACATCACCGCAGCGAGTGACACATACCGATAGCGTATCGCCATCTTCAACAGGCGGGCGTAGGCGGGGATAATTTTGCCCGAGATCATATGATCTCGCCACCGGTCGTACCTGGCTTCGAATCGAGCGAGTCGGTGTTTTTTCTTGCCGTTGGCTTTGATCTTGTCCACCGCTCGAAGCGAATGCCCCATGTGCATCGGCAGGATAAACAATGACTCGATCAACGACACCCCGAGCGCACACCCAACGACAATCGGCATCACATTCATGAAATCGCCGATCTGCCCGTCCATAAATGCCAAGGGCAAGAACGCAAAGATCGTCGTCAGCACCGTCGAAACCACAGGCCAGGCGACCTGATCGGTCCCCCTGACGGCAGCAACCAATGCAGGCTCGCCCTGCTCGTGCCTCGTTGTGATGTTCTCTGCCACCACAATCGCATCGTCGACCAGAATCCCGATGACGATAATGAGCCCGAACATCGTCAAGAAGTTGAGCGAGACATCCAGAAATGACATCATCGCCAAGGTACCCAAAAGCGAAATCGCCAATCCCATCGCCACCCAGAACGAGATGCGCCAGTTGAGCAACAGCACAAGCGTGACGAACACCAGAATCCCGCCATAGAAAGCATTGCGAAGCAGCAAATCCAACCGCCCCTCGACAAAGCGCGCCAGGTCCGTCGTCGTCACCAATGTCCCCGGAGGCGTCGAAACCAGATGCCGGTCATACCCCAGCTGCCAGGCTTCATACCGATCTGAAACCTTGCTCAACGATTCACCCTCGGGGATCATCTTGATTTTGAGTTTCTCGATCCCACTGGGCTCAATCTGCTCGCCGTTGCGACCCGCAACATACGCCTTGACCATCTCTGATATCTTGATGACATCCTGCTCGCCCACCCGGAACACCGTCAGCGAAACCGAAGGCTGACCCTGATGCCGCGTCACCAAATCCGTATCAACAAACCCATCAAACACCTCGGCGACATCGCCCACACGCACCACGCCCCCATCGCCGGTCGCTTTGATCACAATGTCGCGCACCGTGTCGGCCCGTTCGTCAACACCCACCGACCGGATCGAAACCGTGCTCGTCGAAGTCCGCACCGAACCGCCCGGGAGCTCAACCATCGCCGACCGAATCTTGTCGGCGATCGTCACCAGCGATACCTCGTGCTCAATGGCCTTTTCGGGCAACACCTCGACACGCAGCTCGTCGGCCCGTACGCCGCTGGTTGTCAGGTCGGTAATCTCGGGGAGCGAAAGCAGATCATCACGCACCGCGATAATGAACTCCTTCATCGTGCGTTCATCGGCCTGCCCATAGAGATCAACCACAATCACAGGCATGTTGGGCTCGAGGATATCGACCACGATATTGTCCACCGCGTCTGGTAAGTCCTGGATCGCATCAACCTCGCGTTTGACATCGGCGAGCGCCTGCTGGATCGGAATCCCCTCCTCGAACTCGACGACCACGCTGGCCATCCCCTCGCTGACGGTCGAGTTGATCTCCTTGACGCTCGTGATATCGGCGACCTTATCCTCGATCTTGGTCGCCAGCGCATCTTCGACCTCTTCGGGCGCAGCACCCGGATAGGGCGCGACCACCGTGATGATCCGTGATTCAACATACGGAAAGAACTCACGCCGAAGCGAAGTCCCAAAGATCAACCCCGCCCCGATGATGGCGAACATCACCAGATTGGCAACCACAGGCTTGCGGACACCAAAGCTCGCCAGACTCATGGCGAATCTCCGTCCGTTTCAGATTGAGGGGTGGGTTGGAACTTGGATTCAACAACCATATCAGAATCATACTCCGATTCGATCTGCACCCTCATCCCCGCAACAAGCTGATCCAAAAGCGATACCGCCACACGAGCGTGCTCGACGGGTTCGTATCCGATCTCCAAAGCGACCCACTGCGTCTCGATGGGATCAACCTCAGGGAGCCGAGACTCAAAGCTGTACGCCACCTTCACCGGCATGATCTCGATCACCCGCGAACCATCACGGCTCTTGCTGGCGACAAACACCTGATCCGATTGCACCGCCCGGCGAGGCAAAATCACCCGATCGTGCGGATCGTGCGTCACCACACGCCCATGGACAAACTGCCCGGGCAAAAGCCGATCCGGATCGCCCGGATCCTGCTCCACCTCGACAAATACCGTCATCGTGCGGCTCGCGCTGTCGGCTTCGGGCGCAATCCGGGTGATCTGCCCCACCTGATCGGGCTCGGCTCCAGGATCACGCACCCACAAACGAACCTCATCGCCAACCTTCACCCAAGACGAAGCCGAAGCGGCGATTTTGAGCGGAATCTCCAATCGCGATAAATCTACCACCCGCGCCACACTGCTTCCAAGCCCAACCCAGTCACCCACACGGGCATTGACCGATTGAAGATCGCCTGCAAACGGCGCCCGGATCGCCGATCGGAGCACATTCTCTTGCGCGATCCGCTCATTGGCCCGCTGAGACGAAAGCTCGGCTTCGAGCCTTGCCCTGCGCGACGGGATCAGGTCGAGTTGTTGCTGGAGCACCGAAAGTGCGCGCTGAGAGCGCAACAACGATGCGAGTTTCACATCGCGCTCGCCCGCCGAACCTGCGCCCGCCGCGATCGCCTCTTCGATCCGCTCGAGATCACGCCGGGCAGCTTCGATTTCCTGGGTCGCATAGCGCACCTGATTGCCCAGTTGTTCGGTTTCGATCCGCAAGCCACTGATCTGCGCATCGAGCGATTTCGCTGCCTGGCGAGCAACATCAAGGGCGTTGGCGTAATCAGTGTCATCGAGCCGAACGATCAGGTCACCCGCTTTGACACTTTTCCCCGCTTCGATCGACTCTGGACGCTCGATCACCCGCCCGGCGACCTCGGCGACCACATCGGCGCTACCCATCGTTCGCGCAGTGCCATACCCAGACCAGATCCGATTCGATGGACGATGGACCGATTCGATCGTGCGCACCACAATCGCTGTCGTCGCAGGTGGGTTCATCTCACTCTTGGCCCGCGTGGCGACCATCGCCCTAACAATCCCGCCCGAAACCACCAATAACACAACCACCACAACCACCCGAGGCAAATACACCATCCAAAGGGTTGCCGAACGATCTGCACCTTTGCGGGGTTGGCTTTGGGATTGGCTTTGGGATTGCAATACCGACTCCTGTCAAGAGAGATACTCGAACACTTTTCCTGCAAGGCGCATCCGAGACCCAGATTGTAGGCCTACCGCCAAGAACACTGGATGGATGCACCCCGATGCACCGATAACCCAACCGTGATTAAGTACATTGGCTCAAAGCGTCTCCTCGTCGATCAGATCGTCTCGCTGTGCAACACCATTGCGCCAACTGGAGGCTCGGTCATCGACCTCTTCAGCGGCACATCCCGCGTCGGGCACGCCCTCAAAGCTGCCGGATTCGGTGTCCACGCCAACGATCACAACGCCTATGCCCACACCCTGGCGATGTGCTACATCCAGGCCGATGCGCCCAAACTCATCGACCAGGCGACCCAAATCATCAAAGACCTCAACGCCATCGCTTCTGGTGATGGACACGCCGGATTCATCACCCAGACCTACTGCCTCGATTCCCGGTTCTTCCATCCGGACAACGGGCGACGCATCGACGCCATGCGCACATACATCGAAAAGCTCAACCTCGACCCCGAACTCAAAGCCATCGTCCTCACGAGTTTGATCGAAGCGGCCGACCGGGTGGATTCAACCACAGGCGTACAAATGGCCTACCTCAAATCATGGGCTCCCCGCGCCCGCAAACGCATCGAACTCCGCCTTCCCAACATCCTCGCCCATCCGACCCGCCATCCCTGCTCGGCCCATCAGCTCGACGCGATCGACGCTGCCAAGGCCCTCACCGCCGATATTGCCTATCTCGACCCGCCTTACAATCAACATTCATACTTGGGCAACTACCACATCTGGGAGACACTCGTCCGGTGGGACCACCCCGAGGTCTATGGCGTCGCACGCAAGCGCATCGACTGCCGAGAGCGCAAAAGCCCGTATAACTCCAAGATCAAAATCGCCGACGCCTTCGCCCGGCTCATCGATTCGATCGACGCGGGCACCTTGATTGTGTCGTTCAATAATGAGGGATATCTTGGCCGAGAGCAGATCGAGACACTCCTGGCCAATCGCGGGCCTCTGGCCGTGCTCGACCGGGATCATCCACGCTATGTCGGGTGCAAGATCGGGATTCACAACCAAACGGGCAAGAAGGTCGGCAAGGTGGGCAAGGTGCGCAACACCGAGTACTTCTTCATCGCCGGCGATGGCGCCCATCGCATTGCCGATGCCCAGCGCAAGCTCATCGCCGCCTGAGCGAG
>WFPK01000057.1 GCA_015487555.1 Phycisphaerales bacterium | reverse complement strand
ATTCTGAACCTGGGGAGCGATTGGCGGGGACATTGGGGTTGTCGGTGGTGCATTTGTCGGCGGGGGCACGGATTTTTCGGGTGCATGATGTGGGGGCGCATCGGGAGGCGCTCGATTCGGCGTGGGCAGTGATGCGGGGGGGATCAGGCGGATAAGTTCATGGTTCCAAACCTGAGATTTCTGCCATTTGGCACCGGGTTTGGGCGTGGGGAGAGCCCTACCATCGGGCAGTGAATATATGGAGGGGGTTTCGTGTTTCGATGTGCAGGCGGGCGCATGATGCGGTATTCCTGACGACCCGAAAGGATTGAGATCTATGGCGAGTGCAAATGTGATGGAGTTCACGGACAGCAATTTTGAAGCTGAGGTTATTGGTGCAGATAAGCCTGTGCTGGTGGATTTTTGGGCCGAGTGGTGCATGCCTTGCAAGATTTTGTCGCCAACGATTGATGAGGTTGCCGATGCCAATGCCAGTGGGTTGAAGACTGGCAAGGTCAATATTGATAACAACCAGGGGGTTGCGGTGAAGTATGGGATCAGTGCGATTCCAACGGTGATTATTTTCAACAAGGGGGAAATCGCCAAGAAGTTTGTCGGGTTGACGAAGAAGGAAGATATCGAAGCGGCGCTTGCCGAGATGAGCTGAGCGATTGCCTGCGGGGGTGAGTGCCACGCCTGCCTTTTTGAGAACCATTGAGAATCACCCAATCGAGAATCACTATGAGTACAGAGTCATCGAATAATCGGCTGTTGCGTTGCGGGGCTGTTGGCGTCGGAAGAATGGGGCAGCATCACGCGCGGGTGTACGCTCAGATGGAGGGGGTCGAGCTTGTTGGTGTTGTGGATGCCAACTTTGATCGGGCCAAGGAGATTGCGGAGAAGTTTGGGTGCCGGGCGTTTGCGACGGAGGAGGAGTTGCTCGCTGCGGGTGTTGATGCGGTGTCGATCGCGGTGCCGACGACTTTTCATTTGAAGAGTGCCAAGCCGTTTTTAGAAGCGGGGGTGGCGTGTTTGATCGAGAAGCCTTTGGCGCAGAGTGCCGATGAGGCGCAGCAGATCAAGCAGATTGCAGAAGCGCATGAGGCGTGTTTGATGGTCGGGCATATCGAGCGGTTCAATCCGATTATGCGTGCGATGCAGAAGGCAACCGAGGGGACGGGCGAGCCGATTACGCCGAGCTTTATCGAGGTGCATCGGGTCTCGCCGATGAGTTTCCGTTCGATGGATATCGGGGTGGTGATGGACATGATGATCCATGATCTCGATGTGGTGCTGATGCTGATGGGCGGGCGAGAGCCCGACGAGGTGCAGGCGTCGGGCGTGGCGGTGGTTTCGGAGTTTGAGGATCTGTGCAACGCGAGGTTGGTCTGGAATCGTCCTGAAGAAGAGGGCGGCGGGCAGTGCGTGGCCAATGTGACGGCTTCGCGTTTGGCGATGAAGACCGAGCGGGTGACGCGGATCACGGGTGAGAATGGGTACATCAAGATTGATTATGCAGCCAAGACCGGGACGCTGATTCGCAAGAATGCCAATGAGATTCAGATGCGTGAGGTGCGTGAGCAGTTGCGGAGCGGGGCGGATTTGACGGATATGGATTGGACGGAGTTGGTGAATATTGAGCCTCTGGAGATTGATGGGGGCGAGCCGATCGTCAAAGAGATCGAGGCCTTTCTCGATGCGGTGCGTTCGGGGCAGTCTCCTGCGATCAATGCCGAGGCGGGGTTTGCCAATGTGCGGACTGCCGAGCGGATTGTGGCAGCGATTGCGGTTTCTGTGGGGAATCAGGCGGCGGCGGCGCTTTCGTGAGTTGATTTTCTTTGCAAACGACCCATGTTGATATACGATGTACATTCGGGGCACCGTGCGGGCGAGGGCTGGCGGGGTGTTCTTTGACTGATTTTGTATGTGGGCCTTCGATGAGCGAGGGTTTACTTTGATCTGCATTGACGCAGTATTTTCTTTTCCTTTGGACTGACATCAGAACCCGACAACAAGAAACACTCAACCATGACTGACCAGCCTCAAGATGTGAACGCACCGACCAACCCGCCTGTTGGCACTCCTCCCGCAGGGGCTTTGGAATCGGTTCCAGCTCCAGCTTCAGCTTCAGCTCCGGAGCCGATTCCAGCGCCGGCGCCTGTGAAGGTTCCGGCTGTGCAAGAGCCTGCGCCGATGAAGACGGCGGAGCTCGATGCGCAGACCAACGCCGAGATCGAGGCGGCGATGAGTGAGATGGTCGATGCTGGTGCTGCTGATGGTGGGGATGGCGGGCAATTGTCGAAGGGGAAGATTCGTGGGCCTCGGGTTGTGCGTGGGGGGCGTGAGCATCGTACGGGCAAAGTGGTGTCGGTGGGTGCATCGGATGTGTTCGTCGAGTTTGGGCCCAAGGAGCTTGGCGTTGTGGATGTGACCCAGTTCAAAGAAGAGAAGCCCAAGGTTGGTGATGATCTTGAGGTCGCGGTGCAGCGGTATGACAGCGCCGAGTCGCTGTATATCTGTGCGTTGCCCGGTGCGGTGCAGAAGGCCGACTGGGAGATGCTCGAGATGGGGCAGGTTGTCGAAGCCCGTGTCACCGGTGTGAACAAGGGTGGGCTCGAACTTGAGATCGCCAATCATCGGGCATTTATGCCTGCATCGCAGGTTGATATCAACCACATCGCGGATTTGTCGGTGTTTGTCGGCGAGAAGATGACCTGTGAAGTGCAGAAGATTGATCGGCGTGGGCAGGGCAATATTTTGCTCTCGCGTCGGGACATCATCGCCAAGGAACGCGCCAAGGCGGCGGAAGGGTTGAAGGAGAAGCTCAAAGAAGGCGATACGGTCGAAGGGGTGGTTCGCAAGATTATGGACTTCGGCGCGTTTGTTGATATTGGGGGTGTTGATGGGCTTGTGCATATCAATGACCTCTCGCACAACCGCGTGAATCATGGGGCCAAGGGCGTCGCGGAGCATGTGAGCGAAGGGCAGAAGGTGACGGTGCAGATTCTCAAGCTCGACTGGGACGCCAATCGCATTGGGCTCGGGCTCAAGCAGTTGCAGGCAGATCCATTTAGCGCAGCGGCAAGCGAGGTTGTTGAAGGGGCACAGTTGTCGGGCAAGGTGACGAAGATTCTTGACTTTGGCGCGTTTGTCGAGGTGGCTCCGGGCGTTGAGGGCCTGGTGCATATTTCGGAGCTCGAATGGCGTCGGGTCAATGATGTGCATGAGGTGCTCACGGAGAATGAGGTGGTGCAGGTGCAGGTGCTCAAGGTTGATCCGGAGGATCGCAAGATTTCGCTTTCGATCAAGCAGCTCAAGGAGCGCCCGCAGCAGTCCGGTGGGGGTGGCGGCGGTCGCAAGGGCGGCAAGGGTGGTCGCGGTCGCGATGACCGTGATCCGGCGGAGATTCTCAAGGAGACGCCTCAGCTGAGAAGGATGCGTGAGCAGGCCAAGAAGAACAAGCCCAAGACCGGCGGCGGTATCGGCGATGCTGGGGGCTTGGGCATTGGGCTTGGGGACTTGAAGCTCTGAGTGTGAGATCCGTGTTTGTCCACGAAGACACTACTGCGCCGAGGACGGCGAGTCGTGGCACCCGATGAGGTACTTTGAGCCGCCTGCGTGGATTGTGGGCGGTTTTTTGTTGTGTATACTTGGTGCGTATGAAATATGTGCATCCTGATATTGTGGTTGGTGAGCCGGTGCCGGAGGTTGAGCCGAGGGTCAATGAGGTGGTGCTCGCGCATAGGCTGGTATGGATTCGTGTCTTGCGTTGGGTGGTTGCGTTGCTGCTTGCGCTTGTAATCGCGTTTGCGATCTTTCGTGTTTCCATGATGGTGCGATATGTTGCGGCTGGTGTGTTTTATGTTGGCTTTCTGACATGGGCGTTTCACCCTTCGGTGCAGAAGAATCGAAAAAAGCATGCGGCGGATAGGTGGTCGATTCCGTTGCGTGTTGAGATCAGGTTTCAGATCTTGCTGGGATTAGTGATTTCGCTCTTGTTGATTCTGCTGATGACGGGCGACGGGATTTCTGAGGTGGGGCCGTATCTCGGTATGATGGCTTTGTTTGGTGGTGGGGCGTTGATCTGCATGAGTTTTGTTGCTCGCGAGCCGGGGCAGATTTGTTGTGTGGATTGTGAGTATCCGCTGGTGGGGTTGACGATTCCTTGTGCGTGTCCTGAGTGTGGGCGGATGATTTATGATGCGAGTTGGACGACGGATCGGGCGAGGGTTCGGTCGGGGTGGTTTGTGCCTGTGGGGGTTTTGGCAGCAGCGTTTGGCGGGTTGATGGTGTATAGCAGCTTTGCGAATCCCGGGCTGATGTATGGGCCGATGCCTCGGGGGGTGTTGATGCAGCTTGCGCCGACGGATCGCGATGCGTTTGATGAGCTCGTCGCTCGCCCGATGGATTCGATGCAGACCGATGAGTTGATCGAGCGGCTGATCGCGGGCAACGAGGGCGAGGATGGATGGGGCTATTCGACAACAAATCAGCAGCGATGGCTCGCACAGTTTGCGGGGACGGGGAAGATTTCATGGGATCAGTATGAGCGGATGTATGGGCGCGTGGCGGATTGGGTGCGGATCGAGTTGATTGATTCTGGTCGAGGCGGCGGGGTGCGTGTGGGCGAGGAGGCAGCGGTTCGGTTGATTTCGCCAAGGTACATTCGACTGGCCGATGCTGGGGTGGTTGTTCGATATTTCTTCCGTGGCTTTGAGATTGGGGATGATCCTGATCTGAAGAGTGGATCGACCAGCGAGCATTATCTGAGTTTTCTTGATGGCGAGCTTGGGGATTCGGCTTATCAATATGTTCAGCGTGCATCGTTTGTGCCAGATGAGCCCGGGGAGTTGATGATTCGCGGGCGCGTGGTTGTAGCGATGCTGCCTGTGCAATGGAAGACACAGATTCGATGGGATGATCCCGATGGGTTGTTCGAGGTTGAGCCGGCGTGGTGGAAGGTGATTGATCTTGAGCACGAGATTGAGGTGTTGCCTTGAGTGGTCGCGGCGATTGTTTGCAGCAGGTGCATCCTGACTATGTGGTTGGTGAGCCGATCCCCGAGGTGCAGCCGAGGGTTGATGAGGTGGTGCTTGATGCGACCCGGGCGTTGACGCGGTGGCGGGTGTGGTTCCTGGTGGTGTATATGGTGGTGTCGATCGCGTCGGGGTTTGTTTCGATGGGGTCTGGGGTTCGGCTTGGGATGGTTGTTGTCGGTCTGGTTGTGTGGTGTGGGATGTATTGGCGGTTTCGCAAGGTGATGGTGGTGCGTGAGAAGGATCAGTGGTGTATTCCGTTTCGGGATGAGTTTCGATACGACATGGTCAGTGTTGTCGGGACGATGATGCTGGCGGTGTCGATACCGGCGGGTGGTGGGATTTCGCAGTTGGTGGGTTGGGTTGGCATTGTGTTTTTTCTTGTTGGGCTTGTGTGGGTGACGAATGTGATTCGTGGGTGTGAGCCTGGGCAGATGAGTTGCAAGGCGTGTTCGTATAGTTTGGTGGGGTTGACGATTCCGTGTGATTGTCCTGAGTGTGGCGTTCGGATTTATAGTGTGGCGGAGACGACGGATCGGCCGAGGGTTTCGTTGGCGGGGTTTGGGTGGATTGGTGCGGGGTTGAGTGTTGCCGGTGTGGCGATGGTGCTGATGATGTTCTTTCAACCCGGGGTTGTGTATGGGCAGATGCCTCGATCGGCGCTACTTGGGTTGGCAGCGACGGATGAGAAGGCGTTTGTGGAGGCGATTGCTTTGCCGATGACGCAGGCGGAGCGGTCGGCGTTGATCGATGGGTTGATTGCTGAGGATGCGCGCAATGGGATGTGGTCGCGGTATTCGTATGAGCAGCGTGATTGGCTTGTGCAGTGTTTGAATGATGGGTCGATGAGTGAAGCGCAGTTGGGGCGGATTCTTGAGCCATTTACAGCTGATGGGGTGATTCGGATTGATGCGCCGGAGAAGGGGCGTGTTGGTGAGCCGATGACGGTGAGGCTGATGGCTCGGCGTGTGCGTGGTCTGTTTCGGGTTCGGTATTACTTTGAGGGGTTCTCGATCGGTGATGAGCCGGGGTTGTATGCGGGGCGTGCGATTTCGGGGCACATGTTCAAGTTGACTAAGGGGGGGAAGAAGATTTATGGTGGAACGGAGATGCGTGATCGCGAGCCGGTGTATGTATTGACGCCGAGCGAGCCTGGGGAGGTGGTGATTCGGGCGAAGGTTGTGCTGGTGTTGATTCGTGGTGGCGGGTTGATGACGGAGATTGATTGGGAGAAGCCTGTGGATGAGGCGTTTGAGGCGGGGACGGAGTTACTCTGGCACCATGTTGTGGAGTTGGAGCACCGGATTGTGATTGATTCTTGAGTGTCGCTGATGGATTAGATGCCGGTGGAGCCGAAGCCGTTGGTTCCTCGGGGGGTGTTGTCGAGCTCTTCTACAGGCATGATGGTGGCGTGGGCGCTTGGGGCGATGATGAGTTGGGCGATGCGGTCGGCGTTGGTTGATGGGTTGATTGCTGGGAATGAATGCAATGGGATGTGGCGTCTTGATGGTTATAGGGATGGCGGAGTAATCGGTATAGATTCTCTAGAGTCACTCATCGGCACCTAGTGGGGGGAATCCTGAGCTTTGGGGTGGCGTGGGGTTGGTCTTGATGGGATGCTTTGATAGTGGTTTCTTCTCCGGGGGCTGACAGTGACCACGCTTTTTTGCAAGGTGCGTCATACGATTTTGGTATGAAGTATGTCGGACTTTTCTATCAGCGTCTATTCCCTGGAGGACTCATGCTTATCAATCTCTCTGTTCTTATGGCTTGCACTATGATTTCATGTGTGACGCTTGTTTCTGTCGATGATGCCAAGCGTCCGACGACTGGGGATACATTTCCACTGAGCCGCGGGAACGGTTCGAGCGGCTCGGGGAATGGTTCCGATGATGCTCAGGATGATGATGTTGTGGGGTCGAGAGACCATGGGTTTGGTGGGGATCGTTGGCAGGATCGTGTTCCTCGTGAGCCGATGTGGTTTATCAATGCGGGTTCTGGGCTTCGCAATAGCAATGTTTATCCTGAGGATAATGCCCGTGGTTTTTCGAACTGGTGGCGTGGTGATGGTGCGGTGGGCGAACTGATCAATCGAATTGGTCAGGGGTATGACCTTGGTGCCCGTTGGTTTTTTGTGAATCGTCCGATGGGTACGCCGGGCAATACTTATGTTCCTGGTGCGAGTTGGTTGACGCTTGACGATACCAAGCGTGACGAGCTTCCTGAGTTATTGACCCAGGCGTTGCTCGATGAGTTTGATGAGCCGGTGCATGTTGTGTGGTTTGTTGGGTCTGATATGTCTGACCCGCGTTCGTATCCTGGATGGACTCCTGGGCGTGCCGATGAGTTCTATCAGCTCGGGCGCGAGGGGAGCTGGGAGGAGCTTATTGGTTCACGGGTGACGCTTGGGGGGTGGATTTCGACGGGGGCTTCTGGGATTGGGGTAGATAACTCTTCGCCGATGCACAAGCGGGCGCATTATCGCCGGCTTTTCGAGAAGCTCGGTGGGTTTCCGTTTCATTTGAATATCTATGGCGAGGCGTATCCGCTTGAGTTTGGGGCTGATGGGCGGACGGTGCGTGATGCCAACGGAACGCCTGTGCTCGATCAGGAGTATATTGAGGCGATGCCTTGGATTGGTGCGACGAGTTATTTTGTGGATCGCTGGCCTGCGTTTGTGGAGTCTGATTCATTTCCGCTCAACACCGAGACCACTCGGATGTTTATCTGGTTTGACCAGAGGCTTGCTCGGTATGGTGATGAGGATGAGCGGCGGGCGCTTGTGAACCAGTATATGGATCGTGGGTTGATCCCGATTACCGCCGACCGGGTGATGTTTCAAGAGGCTTTGGCGCGAATGCGTCCATTGGAGTCGAGCAGTTCTGGAAACTCCCCTCGACCGGGTTCTGGGCTGAACAAATCGACAACGATTCGAGTGTACAAGCGTGGGCAATCGTCTCGCACGACGGTGCCCGACGAGCAACTCCCAGAGCGGTATCGTCCTCGGGGCAGAGGGGTTGAGTAGTTTTTCTCGGAGAGCGGTATGGTTTAGGTTAGATGCCGGTGGAGCCGAAGCCGTTGGTTCCTCGGGGGGTGTTGTCGAGCTCTTCTACGGGCATGATGGTGGCGTGGGCGATTGGGGCGATGATGAGTTGGGCGATGCGGTCGGCGTGGTTGATGGTGAAGGGTTCTTTGGAGAGGTTGATCAGGGCGATGAAGAGCTCGCCTCGGTAGTCGGCGTCGATGGTGCCCGGGGCGTTGGGCAGGGAGATGCCGTGCTTTGTGGCCAGCCCTGAGCGGGGGCGGACCTGACCTTCGTAACCAATAGGGATGGCGATGGCGAAGCCGAGGGGGACTTTGATGATCTCGCCGGGTTCGATGGTGATGGATTCGGGCATGTCATGGCGTGGGAGACAGGCGGCGAGGTCGAGCCCGGCGGCGTGGGTTGATTTGTATTGCGGGAGGATGGCGCGGTCATCGAGGCGTTTGACGCGGACGATGGTTGCGCTGACGCGCCCGCCTGGGACTTTGATCTCGGCGGTGAAGTCGGCGGGGGTGGGGAAGTATGATGTGTGGGAGGTGGGCGTTGAGCTCATGCTTCGATGGTATGTCGTGTCGGGGATATTATCGAGCGAGGATGTCGGCTTCGATTGAGCCGATGAGTTCGAGGTCTTCGTCGGTGAGGTTTCGGCGAAGATCATCGAGGACGCGGTTGAACGAGTCGATCAGGCGGCGGGTGGAGGCGATGGCGGTGTCCATGGAGGACTTGCCGGTGACTTGTTTGACGAGGTCTGGTTGGTGGATCTCGGCGAGGTTTTTCTCGGAGATGGCTTTGGCATCTTGAAGCGAGCGCAGGAGGGTGAGTGCTTCGTCTCGGCGCTGGGTTGTTTCTTGAATCATGCGCTGCTTGGCCTTGTTGAGCATTGTGGAGGGCTCCTTTGCCTGGGTATCTTTGATCTTGTATTGGTTGTCCCACGAGTGCTTATCGGCTGAATCAGGATTCGTGCCAAAGCGTATCCCGTTATTGTCGCATTCTTTATGTGCCGGGTCAACTCGGGTGCGAAGTTGTCCACATTTCCGTACGCTCTGGGTGTGCTGTCGGTGCGTGTTGATGTTGGAAATGCTCCTGAATCCGGCAGGAATGGGGCGTGCGGGTCATTGGTCTTCGTCATCATCACGATTTTGGGTTCGGGATTTGTTTGTTCTTCTGGTCAAAAATCCGAGCTGAACCATCAGTCCGATGATGGTCAAAGTAACCCATGCGCCCGCCCAGATGACTGCGGACTGGTTGAGGAAGTCGGGGCGCGAGCCGGTGCGGGCGGTGAGCAGGGCAGCGGTCGAGGCCATGCAGACCGCCGAGCCGAAGAGCGCGGTGACGAGTGCGGTGGTGCGTCTGGGCATGACGACGCCGACGAGGAGTCCGAAGGCCAAGCCTGCGAATCCGGCGCTGAGGGCGATGAGCTTGTCGCGTGTGGGGCGTCGATCGAGGTCGGCTTTGATGGTGTTGTAGAGGTGTTCGACGAACTCCTTTGAGCGGGTGGCTGCGTCTTTGAGCTGTTGCTTGGTTTCATCGTCGAGGATTTTGTCGTCCTGGTCGATCAGGTTGGTCGCGTGCTCGGCAGCTTGGCGGTTGATGGTGTCGTTGAGTGAGGTGGTGATGCCTGCGAGGGAATCGGTGGTCTCGACGAGGGCGGCTTGGGTGTCGGTGAGTTGGGCATCGGTGATGGTTGGATTGAAGTGGAGGAAGATCATCGCGCCCAGCACGCCGGCGGCGGCGAAGGCCATCGCGGAGGTGAGGGCGATGACGAGTCGGAACATGGCGAGGGAGACGAGTGAGCCGAGGATTCCGCCGGCGATGAGCCCGGTGACTCCTGGGGTGAGGGTGATGCTTCCGGGTGTGAAGGTGGGGAGTCCGGTGAGGGGGAGGATGGTGGTGCCTACGAATGCGCCGATGGCGAGCCCGAAGAGGAAGAAGACGGGTTTGATGACGCGGGCGCCCACGAGCCAGAGGAGGAGCCCAGCCATGAGTGCCATGCCCAGGGGGACTGAGCCGCCTTCGGGCAGGGCGGTCTGGGCGAGGATGAGTGTGGAGTCGAGGTTGTGCATGCTGGTGTATTGTTGGGATGCTGGGGCGGGGATTTTGAGAAATTGTCCAAACAAGGCGGTGATTGGCGATTGGTCGGGTCAAAATTGGGCGGGTCAAAGGCGGATTCTTCGGGTCGTATTGGATAATCCTTGATGAACTGGGCAAGTGTGCTGAGCCTTTGGGGGGGATGAGGCGATATGCTCGGGGTATGGCCAAGAAATCAACGAAAAAGAAGAATGTGAAGAAGGCTGGCAAGAAGGCTGGCAAGAAGGTTGCCAAGAAGGTTGTCAAGAAGGCGGGCTCGGGGAGTGAATCCGCCGAGGCCTCGCAGGCGCTCGATGGGTATCGCAAGAAGATTGATCGGCTCGATCAGAAGCTCGTCGATACGCTCAACGAGCGGGCGAGGTTGGTTGTCGAGGTGGGCGAGCTCAAGCGTGGGTCGGATACGCCGATCTATGCGCCCCATCGCGAGGCCCAGGTGCTCGAAAAAGCGCTGGGACGCAACGAGGGGCCTTTGCCCAATCGGACGATCGAGGGGATTTATCGGGAGTTGATGTCGGGGTCATTTGCCCTCGAACGCCCTTTGCGGATTGGGTATCTGGGCCCGGCAGGTTCGTACTCGCATCAGGCGTCGGTTTTGCAGTTTGGGTCTTCGGTGGACTACGAAGATTTGCAGCTCATCGCGGGCGTGTTTACCGAGGTTCGGCGCGGGCATGTGAACTATGGATTGGTGCCGATCGAGAACTCGATCGGTGGGGGGATTACCGAGACGCTCGATGCGCTGGCGCACAATGCGGGTCATGTGCATGTGTATGCCGAGGCGCAGATTGCGATTCGGCATATGTTGTTGACCAATGCCAAGCCTCACGATGTGAGGCGGATTCATTCCAAGCCTGAGGTGTTTGCGCAGTGTCGAAACTGGTTGACGACGCAGTATCCCAATGCGGCGTTGATTCCCGATGCGTCGACGAGTCAGGCGGTGAAGACGGCGGTGAAGGAGAATCAGTTGGCCGATGAGATCGGGGCTGAGCCTGGGAGCGCAGCGATCGCTTCGGAGTTGGCGGGCGAGTTGTATGGCTTGCCGGTGTTGTTTCGCAATATCGCGGATAACCCGGACAACATCACGCGGTTCTACATCATCTCGAAGGAGAAGGCGCTGGCATCGGGTGACGACAAGACTTCGATTATGTTTGCGACGGAGGATAAGCCCGGTGCGCTCGTCGAAGTTTTGCAGGCTTTTCATAGCGAGGGTGTGAACCTGAGCCATATTGATAAGAGGCCTTCGGGGCGTGAGAACTGGAGCTATGCGTTTTATATTGATGCGTTGGGGCATCGGGATGATGGGTCGATGAAGCGTGCGATCAAGGGGGCGAAGGGGCATTGCAAGGAGCTGCAGGTTTTGGGGTCGTATCCGCGGTCGAAGCGGATTTTGTGAACGGGTTGAGAAGTCGTTTTTGTACGCAGAGGTCGCGAAGATTACGCAGAGGCGCAGAGCGGGGGAGCGGGGAGATGACGGGGAACGGGTGGCATGCAGGTGACGAAGTCTCCTGCATGTTTTTGTGTGAGGAAGACATGCAGGAGCCGGGGACGGCACCTGCATGGCACCCGCATCCGGCTATAGTTTTCCTATGAAAGAAACACTGAATCCCAAGGCGCATCAGACGCATCGCGAGAGTTTGCTCCGGTTTGCGGCTTTACTTGCGTTGCTCGTTGGGTACTTTGGATATATGAGCTGGAAGTTTGATGCTTCGACCGGTGCGCTCTTAGCGGTGCTGAGTTGGAGTTTCTTTGTGTTGTGTACGCCGATTGCCGATGGTGGGTTTGTGGTGGCGTTTCCGATCCGGGTGCTCTTTGGGGTGCGGATGATGGTGACGCAGATTGTGGTGTGGTTTTTGGCGGTGGGGATCAATGTGGCGGTGGTGTTGATGGTGCCCGATGTGTATCAGGATACGGCGTTGACGAAGTTGTTCTATACGATTTTGACGACGCCTTGGCCGTATTGGAGTATTTTGTTGATCTCGGTGGCGGGGACACTGCTTTCGATCTGGTTTGGTGATGAGATGATTGATGTGACGACGCATGCAGCTCGTGAGAAGCAGCATCGGCATGGGTTCAAGTACCGGATTTTGATTGTGGTTGGGTTTAGTGTGCTGACGGTTTTGGCGTACGACCAGTTGTTGTCGGGGTTGGGGG
>WFPK01000056.1 GCA_015487555.1 Phycisphaerales bacterium | reverse complement strand
TGCTCGGGCAAGCCATCCTCAGCGCTAAAGCATCCCAATCCCCCCTCGCCGACCCCCTCCAACGCATCCAGCACGACCTCTTCGATCTCGGCGCAGACTTATGCACACCGATCACCAAAGACGAAGCGCCAAACGCTGCCCTGCGCATCACTGAATCCCAGATCAAGCACCTCGAAGAGCTCATCGACCTCCACAACGCCGAGCTTGCCCCCCTCTCGAGCTTCATCCTCCCCGGCGGCTCCAAGCTTGCAACGGATCTCCACATCGTCCGCACCGTCTCTCGCCGAGCCGAGCGGGCCCTCGCCCACCTGATCGAACTCGAACCCGATGAAACCTCGATCCTTACGATGCACTACCTCAATCGGCTTTCCGATCTCTTCTTCGTCTTCGCCCGCATCGCCAACGATAAGGGCAAGAGTGACATCCTCTGGGTGCCCGGCAAGAATCGCGATCAGAACCCCTAATAATCTTGCAGCCCAATCAGATCACGCATATACTTGTTTGCGTGCACAAACAAACTCGCCAACTCATCGGTGCCGTCCTCGATCTCGACACCTCTCATCTTGTCAAGAGCCTCGATGAAGCCGAGGTTCGCCGAAATACCGCCCAGTTTCTCGGGCTCCTCGCACTCCTCGGTGTCGTGGTCGTCATCATGCAGTCGATGCGTGTTGATTCGCTTGATGTCGCCTTTCTCACCGTCGGCATCCTTTGGGCTGTGTTCTATCTCGTCGCGGCAGCGATTGTGTACTTTGGCAATCCAACCAAGGTTTGGTGCATCCGCATCTCCCTGCTCATCATCGTGGGCGAGGGGCTCATCGCGATCATTCGGTGGGTGATCTACCAAGACCCAAGCCCCGATGGCGACACCATCATCGGCGTCCTCATCGGACTTACCCTGGGCGCATTGCTCCTCCCTTGGACGCCTCGTCAAACACTCGGGCTCAGTGCCATCTGGATCTTTGGTGCGGTATTGAGCCTGCTCTTTACCAACCATGCCCAAGAGTTCTCCCTTCCCGCGTCTATCTTTGCCTACATTGCGGTCACCGTGCCGGGCATCATGATTTCCTTCTTCCGATCCTCACGCCTGCAAGACCAGTTCAAGCTCCATTTTCTGCAAACCAAATACAACGAAGTCCGCGAGGAAGTCCAAGCGGCCAAGAATATCCACGAACGGGGATTCCCCAAACCCAAATCCTCAGGCGACATCCGATTCACCTACATCTACCGCCCCATGACCCAAATCGGAGGCGATTCCATCTTTGCCTCCATCGAACGCCCCGGCGATGCCCAATCCCCCGTCACCCTCGTCCTCTTCGATGTCACCGGGCACGGGCTCTCCGCTGCCCTGACCGCCAATCGGCTCCAAGGCGAGCTCATGCGCATCATGGGTGAAGACCCGACCATTGACCCCGCCGAGCTGCTCACCAAACTCGATCGGTATGTCTGTTTGACCCTTGCCGATGCAGCTGTGCTTGTCACCGCTGTCGCCATCAACGCCGATCCCAAAGCCGGCATCATTCGCATCGCCAATGCTGGGCACCCGGCTGCCATTTTCCGCAACGCCCGAGGGTCAACCCAGCGATTCGAGTCCACCGCACCGGTTCTGGGTGTCGGTATTGGTGACGAACTCAAGCCGACGGTCGAAGAGCACCCATTGGCTCCGGGAGATTCACTCATTGCCTACACCGATGGCGTCTCGGAAGCGGTGACGCAGCAAGGCGAGCTTTATTCGACGACGGGTGTTGAGCGGGTTCTTGAAGGGGATTGGGCCGATCATGCGCAGCGTTGGCCTGAGAAGATTCTTACAGATGTGGAAAATAGGCGTGCAGGGCCTGCATCAGATGATATCCTGATCGTGGAACTTTACCGGGCATGAGCTGTAGAATGCATACGGCTCATGCTGGAGCCAGGAGCAGAAGATTGGCAACGACCGCGTCATTTGAAACGACTGAATTCCGTCGATCCTTCACCAAGGAAACCAACGAGCTCTTGCGTAAGCGCTTGGTTTGGTTCATTGCCATCTGGGGCGGGCTTGGTTTGATCAATGTGGTTTTGACCACCATCATGCTCATTCGGGGGGTTGATCTTTCAAGCGTATTTAGTGACAACTGGCAACGGGCATTCTTTTTTCTCGCCTCATTTCTTTGGTTCGGGGCCTATCTCGGCGCTCTGCTTGTTGCGATTGGCAAGCGGGTCTCGACAAAGTCGATTATCCACATCTCAATAGGACTCATCATCCTCGATGGCATCTTCAGCATCGGTGCACGCGTGATGGATATAGGGATCGGCTCGGCGATGATCCCCTTTCTCATCGCCCACTTCATCGCCTGCTGCCTCTTCCCATGGACTATCCGCCAGGCCCTCGTTCCAATCCTGGTCGTCGCCAGTGTGAACATCTTTGCTCACACCGTTGTTGAGGGGCATTGGTCGATTTGGTCAGTCCTCCTGACCATCGCCCTGATGCTCTTCACCATCCCCGCCATCGCCATCGCAGGGATCAAACATTCCCAGCGCATCCAAGTATCCACAAACAAGTTCCTCTCCCATCGCTACGGCATGCTCCGCCAGGAACTGGCCTACGCAAGGCAAGTCCACGAAGCGCTCTACCCCGCGCCACGCGCCACCGGCAATCTCCGATACGCCTACCAATACGAACCCATGAGGCAAATCGGAGGCGACTACCTCTACACCAAGGTCACCGAACCGATCGAGGGGAAAGGTGAAAAGATTTCTGTCGTTATCGTTGATGTCACTGGGCATGGCATCCCCGCTGCACTCACCGTCAACCGACTCCACGGCGAGATCGACATCTCCTTCGCTGAAAACCCCGATATCTCCCCTGGCGAACTCCTCGAAAAACTCAACAAATATGTCCACCTCACCCTCGCCAAACACTCCATCTACGCCACCGCGGTCTGCCTGAGGGTCGATCACGATCGTGGACTCGTCGAATACGCATCGGGCGGACACCCACCGGCCTTTATCCGAGGCGTCGATGGCTCGCTCCGTGATCTCGATCCAACAACCTTCGTCTTGGGCGCCTGCGCCGATGAGGATTTCCAAGCCGGTCAAATTCAAGCCGAGTTCATGCCCGGAGATTCACTCGTCGTCTACACCGATGGGGCCATCGAAGCCCGAAGCATCGACGGCAAGATGCTCCACATCGACGGGCTCCGAAAACTCCTCGCTGCTCCAGCCATGCCCGGAATCGAGCACGCCGGGCAGGGGCAATGGGCCGAGCGTATCCTGAGCGAGGTCACCGCTTATCGCAGCGGACTCCCACCCGAAGACGACACGCTGATTATCGAGGTGTACCGCCCGATCGGCACGGACGACCCCAACGCTTTTGATCCAAGAGATGTTGAATCGGCATCAAACCAAGACCAGGATCAAGACCAAGCCCCGGTCCAAGCCCCCATCGGCGTCAGTCCTTGATCCCCTGCACCCGATTGGGATCGGTGTATTTGATCAGCGTCGCTGCCAGATCGACCCCGTTGATATTGGCCAAGGTCGCCAACCACGCGAGGACATCGGCGAACTCTTCTTCGAGATTCGCCTTCTCGGCCTCACTGGGCGGGCGATTTGGGCGGTTATTGTTCGCCAATGCGGTCGCCAACTCACCAAACTCCTCGGTCAGATACAAAAATGTCCCTGCGGTCCCCCGCGCATTGTCCGAAGCGAAATACCGGTCCCGGATCAACTCTTGAAACTGACGAACGGTCATATCCACTGGAAGCTCGTGATTCTCTGCGGAGGGGGGCTGAGTCATGCGACGATCCTAGACCCCATCATCACCCGAAATCTTTCGCTCGGGACCTCCCTTTTCTCCTGTTTTCGTCCTTGCTTCCCCTATTTGAAGCGCTACACTTCCTGCCCGACCAAAGAACGGTCGTGGTTCGTCCACGAGGTGTGGGTGTTCCAAGCAGAGAACGGGATAGAGAACGGGATATAGAGAACGGGATATAGACGCATGCCGACGATCAATCAGCTCATCCGCAAACCACGCAAAACTCCAGCCGTGAAATCATATGCTCGTGATATGGAGAGTTGCCCCCAGCGTCGCGGCGTGTGCCTTACCGTCAAGACAACGACACCAAAGAAGCCCAACTCCGCACTCCGGAAGATCGCTCGTGTCCGTCTCTCGAACGGCAAAGAAGTCACCGCCTACATCGGTGGTGAAGGTCATAACCTCCAGGAGCACTCCATCGTCCTCGTTCGCGGGGGACGGGTCCGTGACCTCCCCGGTGTTCGCTACCATGTCGTGCGCGGCGCACTCGACTGCCTCGGCGTCGATGATCGCAAGCAGGGACGCTCGAAGTATGGCGCCAAGAAGGGCAAGTCCTGATCGAATCAAGTTTTCAATCGGCGCATCGCATGTTGCGATGCGTTTTTTTCTGGCAAGTAATCCTGTCCAATCAATGACAGGGTGAACAGCGCTCGCAAGAGCAGATGAGCCCCAAGGAGATACCCATGGCTGGTCGAATCACAAACTCAGAAGCACAGCTTCGCCCCGATCCAAAGTACGGCGACAAGGTCATCGCCAAGTTCATCAACTGCATGATGCTCGATGGTCGCAAGACCTCCGCCCAGCGTGTCGTCTACAACGCACTCGAAGAAATCGACAAGCGACTCGTCGGCAACGAAGAAGCCGAAGCTGAAGGTATCAAGGACGGACGGGATATCTTCCTCCGCGCCATTGCCAATGTGAAGCCATTTCTCGAAGTCCGCTCCAAGCGAATCGGTGGTGCCAACTATCAGGTCCCAATGCAGGTCCCTGCAAACCGTCAGCAGGCCCTTGCTTTCAGGTGGATTATCACCGCTGTTCGCAGCGAAAAGGGACGACCGACGCATCTCAAGCTCGCCGACGAGCTCTGGGCTGCGTCTCGCAATGAAGGCAAAGCCATGAACACCCGCGACCAGACCCACAGAATGGCCGAGGCCAATAAGGCATTCGCCCACTTTGCCCGCTGATTCAGCTTCAAACCAGCTCCAAAACAGCCGATACAGAGCCCAGAGCATCACCCGCTCTGGGCTTTTTTTCTCGAATCCCATGACCCGAGATCGCCCGGAATCAGTACGGATCGAATGACCATGCCCGATATCTCCGATGTGTTTGCTTCAAAGGCCCCGCTGCGTGGAGCAGCGGTTTGGTTCGTCGGGACTGTTATCGGAAGCGCATCGGGCATCGTTGCCTGGACCTACCACATCGACGGTGCTGTCCGTATCATCGCCAATACCGGGTACATCCTCGCCCTTCCGGGGTGGGTCATGCTTTATGCGATCGGGTTCTCTGGCATCCGCGACCATCCGCTGGGCATCATCGCTGCCAATGGACTCGCCTGGTTTGTCTGGGTCGTGCTCTTTTTCATCATGTTGCGTCTGCGCGCCATCTGGATTCGCAGCCAACACCCAAAACCAAACCCGGTTCAATCGGATGTGCCCGATCCATCTCGACGCGCTTTTATGTGCAACGCTGCGATCGGTGTTACTACTGTCGGCGCGATCACCGCTCCGGGCTACGCCACCCTCGTCGAGCCCTGGTCGATCAAGACCCGCCGATACACCGTTCCGATCAAGGGGCTCGATCCTGTCTTTGAGGGGCTCAAGGTCGTCCAGGTTGCTGATACGCACCTGGGCCCGCGTATCCCTGCTTCATTCATCGAGCAGGCATACCGCCTGGCGATTGCTGAGAATCCTGATCTGATCTTCCTCACCGGCGACCATGTCCAAGACGGCACCCAAGACAACCAACGCGCCGCCGAACTCTGCAAGCCCCTCGTCGAACACGCCACCATCGCAACAGTGGGGGTGCTGGGCAATCATGACTGGTGGGGCGATGGGCACCACATGACCAACGCCCTGCGCGCCCAGGGCGTTCACATGATCGACAACGACCGGGTCTGGATCGACCCAAAGACACGCGCGATCACCCATCAAGACCCCGGAGCAGGCTCGTTGGCCCTCGTCGGGCTCGGCGATCTGAGCGACGATTATGTCGATCCCCCCAATGCCTTTCGCGAGGTTGCTGCCCATTCGGCAACCATCGTCCTCGCCCACAACCCGGACTGCGCAGAACTCGACGCCCTCATCGAACCAAACGCTCCAAAGATCGACCTGATGTGCTCGGGTCACACCCATGGCGGGCAAGTCCGCATCCCATTCCTCGGCACCCCGATTGTCCCCAGTCGATTCGGATCAAAGTACGCTGGCGGTTTGGTCCAAGGCCCGGCCTTCCCCGTCCACATCTCCCGAGGCGTGGGCATGTCCCTGCTCCCCGTCCGCGTCGGTGTGCCGCCTGAGATTTCGGTGATTACACTGACTCGCGCGGATTGAGCGCGCAATGCTTCTCACAATCCCACTCGCTCGCCAGCACACCCCACCCAAGCCGCGTCGTACACCCGATCCCTTCGATGTAGTAGTCATCACGCTGATGAACTTCGGCTGTGATGTCCAACTTCTCGATGAGCTTCGACGATGCTTCGTTCTTGTCCGAGGTATAGATCCGAACCCGGCGCAATCCAAGCCCGCCTTTGGTTTGAGAACCCAGCGCCCAAGAGATTGTCCGAGCGCATGCTTCGCGGGCATACCCATTGCCGATGGCATCACGCCGAATCCAATATCCTGTTTCGCATGATGCGGTATCTTTGCGGATATCGTGGACGCCGCTGCCGCCGAGGAATCGACCGGTATCTTTGCAGAAGATACCGGTGCCCACATTGTTGAATGTCGCAGGATTGCCCAATGCGAGGCTCTGCTCGCAGATGTACTTGGTGGTTGATTCAAGCGTGCGATGGTTGTCCTTGCACCAAGGCATCCAAGGCAGCAGGTGCCCATCACGCGAGTCATTGATCGCATCGAATACCTCTTGGGCATCTTCGAGCCGATAGCTTCGGATGATCAGCCGATCGGATTCGAGCGTGCATGTGAGTGGGTCGGGGGCTTTCCAGCCCAGCCCATCAGCCGGGAATAAGTTCTCAGAAGCGCAGTGGGTCATGGGCACACGATAGCACAGTGAATACAATCATGCGTGCCTGATCCAACCCCAAATCCCCGATATCTCCGCCAGCTCACGCTCCCCTTCTGGGACCAAGCTGCACAAGACCGTCTCGCCAATGCCCACGCGATGATCGTCGGGTGCGGCGCGCTGGGGTGTCCATCAGCCGACCTGCTCGCCCGCGCAGGCGTCGGCAAGATCACCCTCATCGACCGCGATCTCGTCGAATACTCTAACCTCCACCGCCAGACCCTCTTCACCGATGCCGACGCGAAGAACCAGCGCCCCAAAGCCCAAGCTGCCCGCAACCGCCTCGTCGAAGTCAATCCCGAGATCGAGATCGAACCCGTCATCGCCGACTTTGGCAGCTACGACGCCGAGCGCATCGTCCTCCATGGCAAGTTGGGCAAACCCGACATCCTCCTCGACGGCACAGACAACTTCGAGACCCGCTTCCTCATCAATGACCTCTCGGTGATGCACACCATCCCCTACATCTACGCCGGGGCAATCGGCACCAAAGCCATGGCCGCCGTGTTCATCCCCGGCAAAACCCCATGTCTGCGATGCCTCTTTAGCGCCCCGCCGCCGCCGGGTTCCCAGCCCACCTGCGAAACCGCAGGCGTCTTCGCCCCCGTCAGCGCCATCATCGCCTCCTACCAAGCCAGCGAAGCCCTCAAGCTCCTCATCGGAGCCGACGACCGTGTGATGGACTCGATGCTCGAGTTCGATCTCTGGGAAGGTCAGCGCCGGCGCATCGAGCTTGCCGAGCTCAAAGATCCGCAATGCCCATGCTGCGCGAAGCGAGACTTCGAGTTCCTCGACCGCGAGGACGAAGAGACCCGCTCGATCTGTGGCCGGGCCGCCATCCAGATCAATCCACACACCCGCACCCCCATCGCTCTGCCTCAGCTTGCCCAAACCCTGAGCACCCAAGGCACCTTCGTCACCACCGGGTTCATGGTCAAAGGGCGATTGGCCGAGTCTGACATCGGGTTGACCGTGTTCCACGACGGGAGAGCCATTTTCGATGGAATCGACGATCCCGCCATTGCCCGCACCCTCTACGCCCGCTATATTGGTTGCTAACCAATCAGTTGGGAATAGGTGAGGGGGCACCCGAAAGGATTTTGAAGTGACACAGACCAGCACCGATCAGATCAGTTCCCTCATCGTCAATGGCCGAGCACGCGTCGAACTCCTCGGCGAAGGGTTGCTCAAGGACATCGACGCCAAATCAGCCGGGTCGTTCCCCGTCAAGGACGGCCAGCCGATCGTCTGCAACCACCCCGTCTTCGTCTACGGGCATCTCTCGATCTATCCACAGATGGTCATGCAGATGTTCAAAGGCGATCCATCAATCGCTGCAGTCCCTGAATCCTACAATGACCTCTTCATGCACGGCGTCGATTGCCAGAACGACCCAGACAACACCATCTACCCATCACTCGACGAAATCGTCGGAAACTACAAGAAGGCCTACGCGGCGCTCATCGAGTTTGCCAAGACCCTCGATGACGATTTCCTCTCGCAAGAAATCGAAGGCAACGACGGGTTCAAAGACGCCTTCGGAACCAACGGCGTCATGCTCATGTTCCTGCTCCATAACCACCCCATGTTCCACTTTGGGCAAGTCTCCACCTGGCGACGAGCCATCGGACTCGGCAGCGCGATGTAATTACCAATATCTCCTCCCCTCTTTGTCCCTCCTCCGTTCTGATGGAGGAGGGACAAGAATCACCCATGCACAAACGGATTGGAGCTCATCTCCCGCCCGATGGTCGTCGCGGGCCCATGCCCCGGAAAGCACACCGTCTCCGGGTCAAGCACATAGAGCTTCTCCTTGATTGACTGGGCGAGGGTCTCAAAGCTCGAGCCTGGAAAATCCGTCCGCCCGATCGACCCCGCAAAGAGCGTATCACCGACAAACGCTAGCTTGCTCGGCTCATGAATCAGCGAAATACTCCCGGGCGAATGCCCCGGCGTATGTACCACCCGGAACTCCAAATCCCCCAACGAAACCATATCGCCGTCATCAAGGAACGATTCAGGAGCCGGGGCCGTCACGCTCAGCCCAAGGGCAGCGGACAGATTGAGCATCGGATCGTTCATCCACGATTCTTCTGCTCGGTGCATCAGGATCGGCACGCCGGCAAACCGTGATCTGGCTTCGATCAGCCCGGCGATATGATCCGCATGGGCATGGGTCAGGATGATCTTCTCAGGCACCAGCCCCTGCTCCTCGATCGCATCGAGCATCGGTCCGGGCTCATACCCACAATCAATGATCCAGCACGATTTTCCCTTCTCAGGCTCGCCTTGGGTCAGAATCATGCAGTTGGTCTGGAAATCCCCCAGTGCGAACACCTGGATACACGGCTTTGCGGTCAGATTTGCTGGCGTATTGGTCATGGTCTATGGTAATCTATTGGAATAGTCCGTCCACTCCCGATAGTTATCTATGGAGGAAATGATGCCCCAAATCAGAAATATCTACGATACCCCGATGAATCCCGTCGAGTTTGACGGGACCAAGGGTGCCTCGATGGCCGTCATGATCGGGCGAGAGCACAACGCCCCGCACTTTGCCCTGCGATCTATTGCCGTCGAGCCCGGCGGGCATACCCCCAAGCATCAGCACGACTACGAACATGAGGTCTTCGTTGTTTCGGGTGCTGGCTCGGTCTTTCTTGAGGGCGACGAGCATCCGATCAAAGCCGGGGACACCGTGCTTGTTCGGGCCAATGAGCTCCACCAGTTCGCGGTTCCTGATGGGGCCAGTGAACCGTTTCGATTTCTGTGCATTGTTCCCATCGAACAAAACTGCGGCGGTGATGTCCCGGGAAGCTAATATCAATCAGGTCAGGAGATAACCAATGGATCAGGACGGCATGCTTTCACCGGGTTGGATCGCAGCGATCTATGGCTCCGCTGCTGCACTCTCTGCAGCGGTCGCCATGCGCGGGCTCCTCGCCGAAAACGATCAATGGATACTCTTCGGCATCCTCGCCATGCTTCTGACCATCACCACCCTCCCGATCTGCATCGGGCTCCGGTCTCGCTCGTCTTCAAGCGCCGAGCAGGGCATCGAATCCGATCGCATCCGGACTCAGCTCAAGCATCTCAACGATTCGATCGACTCGCTCAATGAGAACATGATCCTCTCCGACGACGCCCGCCGAGTCATCAATCGGCGTAAGGAGCGCGATCTTTTGCGCAAAGCCATCGAAGAAGATATCCAGAGTGAAGACTGGGATGCCGGGTTGGTGCTTGTGCGCGAGCTCGCTGAGCGATTCGGGTATCGCGCTGACGCTGAGGAGTTCCGCGCTAAAATCGAAGCAGCCCGATCCCAAACCATGCACCGCAGTGTCAATCAGGCCATCACCGGGCTCGACACGATGATCGCCGAGCACAAATGGGATCAGGCCATGACCGAAGCCGCCCGCATCTCACGGGTCTTCCACGACTCCCCAGCGGTCGATGGGCTCCGCCATCGCGTCGAAACCGCCAAGGAACGCTACAAGTACGAGATCGAACGCAAGTTCCTCCACGCGGCCCAAGAAGATCGTATCGACCAGGCGATGGAGCTGCTCAAGGAGATGGATCACTATCTCACCGAGCACGAAGCCGAGCAGTTCCAAGAGGTGGCACGAGGCGTCATCGGCAAAGCACGCGACAACCTCGGCGTGCAGTTCAAACTCGCGGTCAATGACAGGGCATGGGATCGAGCTGCCGATGTTGGGCAACGGATCATCGAAGAGTTCCCCAACTCACGCATGGCTTCGGAAATCCGCACCATGATCGACTCGATCCGCAAACGCGCCGAAGCCATCACCCGCTGAGTCTATTTCTATTGTGTTCTATTGTGAGTCATTACCCGGTGGCACAGGCGTCCCGCCTGTGCGCTTTTCTTCGCCCGTTTCCGATCCCTCGTCTTTTCCCTCGTCTTCCTGCTTGGCCCCATCGGGCATCCGCCAGGCGTGGAACATCAGCATCACGATCCCGAGGATCAAAAACGCATCCGCCACATTGGAAACATAAGGCCAGAGCTCGCCGTTTCCGCCGGGCCACTTGAGCCCGAAGGGTAGCTTCACCCCGGGGAGCGGATGGATAAAATCGCGCACACACGCAAAGACCAATCGGTCATAGAGGTTCCCGATCCCGCCTGCGATAATCAGCCCAAAGCCTGTATGTGCTATCCAGTCCTTGGCATGTGTCCATCGCACAAAGAGCACCACCGCGATCACCACCGCGATGATCGTAAAGATCACAAAGAACCACCGCTGACCGGCACCGATCCCAAAGACCGCACCCGGATTGAGCACCAGCGTAAACTCCAAGAGCCCATCAATCACACCCACCGGCTCATGAGGCGGAATCAAACGCCAGAGGTCTTGAGCGCCGAGCACATCCTCACGCGTAATCACCACCGGACGCCCGGCAACATGGGCAAAGGCATACCCCTTTGACCACAGATCGGCGATCAATCCAAGGACTGAGGTCGCGATCAGAATCGTCCATGCGCGCACACTCCGGGTAGATTTGATTGGATGAACCTGGGATCGACTTTGGGTGCTCATAGGGGATCGAAGCTCGCTTGGGGCGCAGGGTCAGATTCTTCCGCCACGCTGATCGAGCTCACGGGCTGCATGGATCGTATATCGCGCCCAAGGCAGCTCATCGAGCCGAATCTTCTTGATCGGCTCATGGGTCAACTCGCAGAGCCCATAGGTGCGATCCGTGATCCGCTTGAGCGCATCATCAATCTCATTGATGAGCTCACGATCCGAAGCGGCGAGATTCAAGTTCAATGATTGCTCATAGCTTTCCGAACCCTGCTCATCAATGTGCACAGAAGTGTTGGCTTCGCCCGCTTCGTTGCGCATCGCCTCTTTTTCAAGATGACGCATATCGCCAAGCAGCTCCGCCCGTTTGACCAGAAGAATATGCCGATAGTGCTCAAGCTGAGCTTTGGTCAAAGGTGTCTTCGTCCGACGGGAGGTCACATTGTCGAGTACCGATTTCTTTTTCTTCTTGACTTTCGATCCCGATGGAATCAAAGGCTTCAATGATGGGCCATTGGGCCCGAGGAGTAATGGGCGATCGGGCAAAACCAAAGGTTTCTTCACCTTGCTCGGGCGACGCTTGCGCAAAGGTGCCTTGGAATCGGTGCCGACTTTGGTATTGGTACCGGTGTCCGCATCGGATGCATTTCCATTTGCTGTTTCAGATTTCTTTGAATCGGCTTTTGCAGTGCTCTTTGAAACGGGCGCCTTCTTGGTAACCCTCTTCGAAGGTGCTTTCTTCTGGGTGGGTTTGGCGGCCGGTTTTTTAGAGACCGTTTTTTTGGCGACTGGTTTCTTGGTAACAGGCTTTTTGGCGACTTTTTTGGCTGCCTTTTTCACCACTTTTTTGGATGTCTTCGCGGGCGCTTTTTTAGTCCCCTTCTTTGTGGTGGGCTTGGCTGTCGACTTTGCTGTTTTCTTTGCTGTTTTCTTTACAGCTTTCTTCGCGGTTTTCTTCACAACTTTTTTCTTCGTTGCTTTCTTGGCGACCTTCTTGGTCACTTTCTTGGCAACCTTTTTGGTTACCTTCTTTACCGCCTTGGGAGCTGCCTTCTTTGGTGTTTTTTGTGCAGAAGAACCACCCGCACCCGAGGTTTTTCGGACGGGTTTCTTTGTCGTCTTCTTCTTTGCGGCTTTCTTCTTGGCCAATCCAGTCCGCCTCTCTCTGGAACCTCCGCCGCCCCAACAGGTTGGCAGCATTGGGCACTAGAGTAGGCGCAACTCCCCGCAAGGTCAAAGCAATACCCGTATAAGACCCATAATTACCCCCTCAGGCACACGATTATTGCCCAATTGGGGCCCCTCAGTCGGCAGGTTCAGGCTCCACGCACACATCGAACTCACCGAGTTTGCGGAAGCGTTCATACCGCTGAGCCACCAACTCGTCCACAGGGATCTCCACCAACTCATCGAGCTGGTCCGATATCCACTTTCCAAGATTCACCGACGCCTGCTCATGGTCTCGGTGTGCGCCGCCCAAAGGCTCGTCAATCACCGAGTCAATGATCCCGAGCTCCAAGTTATTCACAGCGGTCAGTCTAAGCGAATCTGCTGCAGCTGTATTCGTCTGCTCGTTGGCCTGCTTCCACAAAATCGCAGCGCACCCCTCAGGCGAGATCACCGAATACCAAGAATACGCCAGCATCGCCACACGATCCGCCACCGCGATCCCCAGCGCCCCACCAGAACCACCCTCGCCGATCACGATGCTCACGATGGGAACCTTGAGCCGCGACATCTCCATGAGATTCACCGCGATCGCTTCTGCCTGCCCGCGCTCTTCCGCCCCAAGCCCCGGATACGCACCCGGGGTATCCACCAGCGTCACGATCGGCAACCCGAACTTCTCCGCAAGCTTCATCTTCGCCAGCGCCTTGCGATACCCCTCAGGGTGCGCACATCCAAAGTGGCACGCGAGCTTCTCGTGCGTGTCCTTGCCCTTCTGGTGCCCGACGATCAGGCATTTCCGCCCGCCGATGCGCCCAAACCCCGTCACCATCGCCGGGTCATCCCCGAATCGACGATCGCCAGACAACTCGCAAAAATCCCGGCACATATGCCCAATATAATCCCGAGTCTGAGGCCGCTCAGGATGCCGCGCCACCCGTACCGTATTCCAAGGCGACAACTTCTTATAAATCCGCTTGAGCGTCCGTGTCCGCTCCTTGATGAGCTTGTCCACATCCTCAACAACCACAGGCTCGCCCGTGGGCTCGCTGATCCCAGGCAGCGCAGGAATCTCTGCGCCCTCCTCTGGCTCGCCTTGCCGGGCGCGCTCGATCCGCTCGTCGAGTTGCGTGATCTTCTTCTCAAACTCAAGCTGATAAAATGTTGACATCACAAGCCCTTTCAGCAGAACAAAGTTCGACCACCCAATTGTAC
>WFPK01000055.1 GCA_015487555.1 Phycisphaerales bacterium | reverse complement strand
TTTTCTGGGCTAGTGACTTCATGTGTGGGTGCTGGGCACCTGCCGAGTTGGGTGCGTACTTTACGAAGGACGCGGCTGTGGATCGGCGCCAAACTCGCCATCAACGCCGCAAGGATCGCGAGGAATCATGAGATTCATGCATAATCCTCGGGCAGGGCAAGGCCGGAGGCTTCGCTATCGCTTTGCCAACTCCATCGCCCGCCGATACACCTTCTCCAAATCCCCCACCATCGTCCCCGTCGCAAACATCTCGGAGCACATCAATCGCCCACGAATCCCCATCAGCTTCCGCTCGACCCGATGCTCAAACATCCACCGCACCCCATCGCGAAGCTTCCCCACATCCCCGATCGGAAACAAAATCCCCGTCGCTTGCGATTCATCCACCCCATCCAAATACTTCGGATCCAAACACGCCTCGCGCGTCCCATCGGCATCACTGCCCACCACCGGCACAGCGCACAACAAGGCCTGAGGCACCGTCCTGGGCAACCCCTCGCGATAACTCGGATGCAGCAACACATCCATCGCCCGCATCATCGCACCAACCCGATCGCCGGGCACCAACCCCGTCGCGATCACCTGCTTCGATAATCCCATCTCCTTGACCCGACCCATCAGCCGATTGCTCCACCACCCATCACCCACCCACAACAACTTCCAGCTCGGATTCTTTTTCAGATCATCGCCGAGCGCATCGAGCACATCATCGTGCCCCTTGTGCTCAGCCAATCGCGCCACCGTCCCGATCACAAAGTCGTCATCGTCAAATCCAAGCTCTTTGCGCATCGCCTCGCGCGTTTCGCTTTCGATCGGATTCAAAAACTTTTCCGTCTCCATCCCCGAGCGCACCGTGACGAAGAGTTCATCATTCCCGATCCCCGCCGCCCGAAACTGAGTCGTCATCGCATCAGCCACCGAAGTGATCGCGTGACATCGTTTGGCTGCGAAGCGTTCGGACGCAATATAGATCACATTCTTCCACCTCGGCAAATACCGATGAAACGGCGGCCCATGCACCGTATGCACCACCGCAGGTTTCCCCCCGGTGCCCCGGCTCGCCGAGCCGGGTATCTTTCTTCCCCTCTTCATATTCTTTTTCCACACACTCCACGCCGCCGCCCGCCCAATCACCCCAGCCTTGGACGAATGCGTATGCACCACATCGGGCCCAATCTCCTCGATCAACCGCTTGAGTTCCAGATATCCCCTGACATCCTTGATCGCCGAGATCTGCCGAACCATGCTCGGCACCTCGTGCATCGTGATCTTCTTCCCGTTGCTCGCCACGAAATCATTGGCCCGATCAAAGTACGACCCCTCGGGCCCAAAGATCGGCCCATACGCCAAATGCACATCGTGCCCCAGCGCAGCCTGCCCCTCGCACGACAACACCGTGTTCTCCTGCGACCCCCCCTGGATCAGCCGCGTCGAGATATGCAGAATCGTCAGTGCCATTTCCATCCCCGGTGGCCCGGCTCGCCGAGCCGGGTTCTTCCTTCTTCATCTCAACACACAGGCACAAAGACCCGGTTCGGCGAACCGGGCCACCAAAGTCTACCGCTTCTTCATCTCAAACAAAATCAGCGTCTTCCCATAATACAACCCCGATTCCCCCAACTCCTCAAACCCAACCTTCGTCAACACTTTCCGCGAAGCCCTATTCCCCGGAAACGACACCGCTACCAACCGATCCAATCCCAACGCCTCAAACCCATACGCTGCCGACGCCCGAGCCACCTCCGTCGCATACCCCTTCCCCCAAGAGTCCTTCCCAAACCGATACCCCAACTCAACCTCCGGCCCATTGAACGCAATCGGCACCAACCCCCCCTGCCCGATCACCGTATTGCTTTCCTTCTCAACCACCGTCCAAAAAGTCATCCCATACTCACTGCAAAACCGAGCCCCCCGCTCGACCCGCTCAACGACCTGTTCCCGCGTCCACACATCGCCGTTGATCCCGAGATACTTCATCGTCTCCGGGTCCGACCAGTACGAAGAGAGCGCATCAACATCCTCAGCACAAGGCACACACAGTTCCAGCCGATCCGTCTCAAACACCACGCTGCGCATACTGCTCTCCACATTCCGGACACACGCCCTCGCTCAACCCCTCAAGCGAATACCCGCAACTCAAACACACAACCCCCTCAAGCCCAACCCGTTTCCACCACTTCCAGAACGGCATCAACCACAAAGACCATACCACCATCACCACAGCCGGATACACCAAAGGCACCTGAGCATTGAACGATGTCCCGCCTGATCCACCGCCCCGATTGAAACTCCACAGCCACCACTTCACCGGCACTGGCCAAGATTCTGTGCTCCGTTCAAAGTCCACATCCCACCCCGGTTCAGGACTCGAAAAATACATCTGCCTATATCGAGGATAATACCGACCAACCAACACCCCGCCGATGCTATGTGCCTGCACCATTCGCCTTTGCGATGTCGATCCTGGCTCTGGAACAAACTCAACGCGAACCATCGGCCCAACCCAAATCGAAACCGGAATCGCCACAATCAACACCCCCGTGCACACCCACACCCCCCACCGCCCGAACCAACGCACCCGTCTCCCCACCTTCGAGCCCTTCGTGATCTTCGCGTTGCCCATCTTCACCCATCCCATCCTCTCTGCGGCCTTTGCACCTTTGCCCCCTCTGCGTACCTCTTCTCTCCCCTCACTGCCTATTGCTCATCTCCCCTATACCTGATCCACTCGAGCCGCAACCCCATCGGTGGCAGCGTCACCCCCGCCTTGCGCCGATCGCCGCTGGCAATCATCTCACGAACCGCCTCGGGCTCGATCTTCCCACGCCCAACATCCATCAGCGTGCCTGCAATAATCCGCACCATGTTGTACAAGAACCCATTGCCCGAAACACGGATCACAAACTTGCTAGCCTCAGGCTGCTCAATAGCACACCGATAAATCGTCCGCACCGTCGTCTTGCGCCCATGATTGATCTGCGCAAAGCATTTGAAATCATGCTCACCCACCATCAAATCCGCAGCCCGTTGCATCCGGGTTGCATCCAAATCGTACCAGGTATGAAACACGAACCGCCGATCCCACAAAGGCCGAACCGCACCCGACACCATCGTGTAGCAATACTCCTTCTCGATCGCATCGCCGATGGGATTGAAATCGTCCGCCACCACCTCGGCGCTGTGTACCAAGATATCCCTGGGCAGCTTGCTATTGATCGCCTTGACCAGATTCGCCGTCCCGCGCTCGATCGGCCAACCCACACCCTTGCTCGGATCGGGCTCGCTGGTAAACGCCGCGACTTGGCCGTTGGCATGTACACCAGAATCCGTCCGCGACGCACCCGTCAAAACCACCTGCTCGCGCACGACCTGCCGAACAGTTTGTTCGAGCACATGCTGCACGGTTCGGAGTTGTAATCTTTTGGGTTCTTCACCGGGCGCAGGAGCCGGCGCATCAGGATCGGGGGGCTCTTGCTTCTGCCACCCGACAAAGTCCGTCCCGTCATACGCCACTGTGAGCTTATAGCGAGGCATCGCCTATTCCACATCCGATTTGGGTGTTGATGGCTTGTCCGAATCAAAGTCCACAATCACGGTTGGCGCAGGCCCCCTGGGCGCGCCCCCGCCATGCCCGAACTTCTTATACTCCTCGTCAGCCCACTGATCGCCCACCTTCCACCAGATCAAAGTCACCGCCCCGGTCATTACCGCAATCAAAACCCCGAGTGTGATCCAAATCAGCATATCCATATCGTATGGCCATCCTCGCGAAGAATATTCCACAATTTTCAATCCAGACCCGCAATGTCCGATCATCGCCCGCGTTGGGCAACCGTCGTGCCGGGTCTTGGCCAATCCCGACCGGCTTGTGGACACATCTTGGCTCTTGACACGCCGCCCAACAGCGTCGTTGGTTTTCGCGTGTCTTTATCAAAGCAGGAAAGGTCTCACCATGTCCACAAGCACACTGGCAAATACACTCCGAATCGGACTCATCGCCATACTCATAAGCATCATTACCCCCGATGCGATGGCCCAAAGAGATACTGCCCCACGCGACGAATGCCTTACCCGAATCGCAAGAGTCACCGAGGGCACGATCCATTTCAATCATCACACCGCCGACCGCGCCGTCCGAAGCATCCGCGTGCTCGACGATGAAGGCGCCCCCGACGAAGTCATCATCGAGGCAGGAAGAGTCGGCAAGGCAGCCATCAACCACCGAACTCAGGCATCGGTTTCGCGCATAGGCACCATCGTCGAGACCTGCATCGAGCATCTTCGTGAACACGACGCACCACCGGCAGCCATCGCTGCGATCATCCGCGCGGGCAGCCGAGCAATCCAAGCGATCAGGACCTCAAGCGATCGCGCCAAAGCCCGCATCGACCACGCTGTTGCCAATGCCATCGAGGGCTGACCCACATTTCAATATGCAACTCATTATGCAACCATCCTCCGGGCATGCTGTGTGTTTGCCAGCATGACCAACCCACAAGCCGTCGGCGAAACCCGGCGCAGCAAAGCACCCCGCTCCATCACGGGCGGGGTGTTTTTCTTTTTTCTCTTGTTTCTCTTGGTGCACAGGCGGGACGCAGCTTTGTAGGAATGAAATGAGGGTGCCATGGCTTGACCGTCTTCGGCAAGCCATGTCTTTGAACTCCGACGAATCTACAAGAAGACACTGCTTGCCGAAGACGGTCAAGCAGTGGCACCCAGCAAGATTCCTACAAAGCGACATCCCGTCTGTGCCACCATGCAACCAAGCTCAAATCAAAGCTCAACCATCTCCATATCCGACTCAACAAACGGAGCAGCTGGAGGCATCTGCACCTCACGGACAAACACACCGAGTCCATCAGCCTCATCGCCCATCCGCTCGCGAATCACCAACGCATCAAACAACTCGCCCCGAGGCAACAACACCGAATCCGAAGCTGTCGGCACCTGCCCAGGCTGTTCATCGACAATCAGTGCCCCGAACCCCGGTGCATGCTCGACCAGCTTGCCGCCCGCTGCCAGCTCGATCAGATCAAGCCCGATCTGCCCTTCCGATTTGGACTGATGCTGATTAGGAATCCCCTGCTCGAAGTGCTGGATCACCCCGTCGCAGTTCTCAAAGCTCCCCGCCTTCTCAGCAAAGCTCGACGAGGGCAGCACCACCTGGGCCTTGCAGCACAGCACCGAATCCGTCGTGTCAATCAGAATCAGCTTCGTGCCCTCAAGCGCATCGACGAGCTCATCAGTCACCCACGCGCTGGGGAAGTTGGCGGTCAACATCACCGCGCCATATTCACCCGCCCGGCGGACAAAGGTTTCATAGTCCTTGTACCCGCCCCCATCTTGAGTCAGCGCATCGAGCACTCGCCTGACGCCATTGGCGTTGGGCACCTTCTGGGCCCGCTGAACAAACGGCTTGCCGTGCTGAGGATTGGGAAACTCGACATCCTCGCCATCAACCGGAATCGGGCCGACAAACAACTCGACCGATTCATCGAGCATCCGCGCCGCCTTGACCAGGCTATACGCCTCTTCGCAGGTCAGCGTCGCCGAAACCACCAGCGCCGTCTTCTTGCCCTGAGCCTTTGCCCCGAGCATCGTATCAATCGCCTGCCCATACGCCCGGCTCCAGCTCGCTTCCACCATCACCCCATGCTCACGACGCATCGGCACTCTGAGCCTCGCATCAGCGTGCACAAACTTCCACCCATACCGAACCTCATCGGTGATCCACCAGGTGTTGAGCTCCATATTCGTTCGAGGCTTGATCCGATACAACCGCCCCTGATTGTGCTCGACCCAGATATTGTCGCCCGAGCTGGTCAACGGATCAATCCCCGCGCTCTTCTTCAAGAACCACACCCGCTGATTGAACAAGAAATCCTTATCAATCAACGACCCCACCGGGCACAGATCAATCACATTGCTCGCCAGCTCGTTCTCCAGAGGCATCCCCGGGAACACATCAATCGTGCACTTATCCCCACGCCCATCGACCATCAACTCCTTCGTGCCCGTCACCTCATCAGTAAAGCGCACGCACCGCGTGCACATGATGCACCGATCCGAATACATATACACATTGTCGCTCATGTTCTTCTTGGGCGACACCACCTTCGTGTCGGTAAATCGCGAGTGCCCACGCCCGTACTTGAACGAATAGTCCTGGAGCGTACATTCGCCCGCCTGGTCACAGACCGGGCAATCCAGCGGATGGTTAATCAGCAAGAACTCCATCACCGCCTTCTGGTTCGCCACCGCCTTCTCGCTCTCGATCGTCACGACCATCCCATCGGTCGCTTCGGTTGCGCAGGTCGGGAGCAGCTTGCCGCCCATCATCGGCTCGAGCTTGTTGTCATTGCGCGGATTGGGTGCCTCGAAGGTCCCCAGGCAGATCCGACACTGGGCCGGGCGCGAGAGCCCCGCGTGGTAGCAATACTGAGGAATCTCGATCTCGTTGCGATTGGCCACCTCGATGACCATCTCGCCTTTGGTGAACTCGCACTCGATCCCGTTTATCGTGACAGTTGGCATAGCGTCGGCTCATCCCGTATCTGAATGACTCACTCAATGACGAAATCCGCCGGGCGATCACTTCACGATCACCGCCCGTCGGCTCTGAACCCATATCCTAGCGCGAATCGGGTTTCTGAGCCGAACCAAACCCCGCAAACTTGTACCCAATCACCCTTCCGATCCCTCCACTCCCTCATCGGCTTCCTCATCGGCTCCCTCATCGGCTTCCGCACCCGAATCAATCCCCCGCCCGATCGCCCCCCCGATCGCCCCAAACCGATCATCCCCATGCAAAGGCTCAAGGTCAGGATCGGCTGCCCACCACCCCGAATCTTGCCCATACCCAAGCTCGACCGCCAGACGCCAGTGCTCCATCGCCGACTCGACCTCCCCGCCCATCGCCCGATAGCACGCCAGGTTGTAGTGCACGATGCGAAGCTCATCCAAACGATCCGATTCCAGATCAGACCGTGCTTCAAGATCATCTGCCACCTTGCGAAAAAGTGCCTGCCCCTGCTCGATCTCCCCGATCCCCATTTTGGCCCAGGCGCGAAAATAATCGAGCTCCCTCACCGAATACCGCCCAGACCATGCATTCAAGCCCTGCATCAGTCTATCGAGCCGTATCCAGTTGCCCAGCGCCGACTCACCATCCCCGAGTTTCGTATCCACTGTCGCACGCCAGAAATACGCGCTGGGGTCCTCAGGATTGTGCTTGACAAGCACATCGGCCATCCGATCGGCAGTTGCAAGCTGCTCCAACGCCAACGACCGCCGAATCGTATGAATCATCGTCGACCGCACCGGCACCCGATCCAAAGCCCCCGCCCGAGGATTGGCAACCTCATCCATCGGCGCAAACCCCACCACATACACAAACGCCCCCAGTGCCAAGGCTGCGGATATGCCAACAACATGCCTGATCCCGATCCCCATACACCGCTTTCCGCAAATCCCTGCCTCTGGTTCCATTCTTCGCCCACACGCGAACGAGCCGCGACCGTCGAGAAGCGGTCTTTCGCCCCTTCCCCGCATACCCTACCACATCATGCCATCCAAGAAGCCATCGAAGAAAATCAAACCACCCAAAGGCACAAGAGACCTCTACCCCGAGGACCTGCTCCGCCAGCGCTACATCACCAACGCCTGGCGCGACGCCTCGATCCGCTGCGGGTTCGAAGAAATCGCAGGCCCAACCTTCGAATCCACCGACCTCTACGCCGTCAAATCCGGCGACGGCATCCTCAACGAGCTCTTCCAAACCTTCTCAGGCAAATCCGACAAAGAAATCGAACAAGTCCAAAAAACCGCCCAAGCCCCCTACGCCCTGCGCCCCGAGTTCACCCCGACGCTGGCGAGAATGTACAGTGCCCACGCCAAACAACTCCCCAAACCCTGCAAATGGTTCACCGCAGGCCCCTACTTCCGAGCCGAACGCCCCCAACGGGGCCGACTCCGCGAGTTCCTCCAGTGGAATGTGGATGCCATCGGGCTGCCGAGTGAAGAGGCGACGCCAGAGTCCAAAGCCCAGATGGACACTGAGATTATCGAGTGCGCAGTCCGTCTCTTCGAGTCCCTCGGGCTCACCAACGATTCACTCCGTCTTCAACTCAGCGACCGCGAAGTAATGGCGGACTACTTCGCATCGCTCGGCGTCTCCGATGACCAACTCGAAATCGCTTTCACCCTCCTCGATCGCAAACCCAAACTCGCCGCCGATACCCTCCAAACCCTCGCTACCGACGCCAATCTTCCCGCAGCGTTCATCGCCTTCCTCACCGCCGAGCATACCGAGCCCAACCTTGACGCCTCTGGCCTGGACTCTGTGTGCTCCGTGTGCTCTGTGGTCAAAATCGATCCTTGGATTACCAAAGACTTCACCATCGCCCGCGGCCTCGCTTACTACACCGGCACCGTCTTCGAAGCACTCGCCGACGGCGAGCGAGCCGTCGCTGGTGGCGGACGATACGACAACCTCATCGAACTCTTCGGCGGCCCCCCAACCCCCGCCTGTGGCTTCGGCATGGGTGATGTCGTCCTCGGCAATCTCCTCGACGATAAAGAACTCATGCCCACCGGCGTCGAACTCCTCGAAGCCGTCGCACGCCCGCAAGCCTCGATCCGCCCCGACGCCTTCATCGTTCCCAACGGCGACCCCGCCAACGAACCCCTCGTCCACACCCTCGCCGCCAACCTCCGCCGAGGCATCGAATCCGAATCCTGGCTCGCCGACAAAAACCGCAAGCCGTGGCAAACAAACCGCTACAGCGTCCCCCCGCTCCACGCCCGCATCTCCTACAAATCCACCCGCAAAATCAACAAACTCAAAGCCGATGCCTCCGACCAGCACGCCAAGTTCTTCGTCGAAATCCACGCCGACAACAAAGTCGAGCTCACCAACATGGACACCCGCGAACCCATCACCTCCCCGATCGGATCATTCCATGTCGATCCATCCCACGAACACTACATCGGCCAAGCCATCGCCAACCTGCTCTGATCAACTCCTTGTCCCTTTCCCTACCAAATCCACCGCATCCGCCCCACATCAGGCGTCAGCACCGGCCCATCGTCGAGCAGCGCCGGGAAATACACCATAAACGCCTTGCCCACAATCAGATCACGATGCACCATCCCCGCCCGATCATCAATCTCCTGACGAACCCATTTATTGATCTCATTGGGAAGCCAAAGCCGCGAGTCTGCCGAGTTCGATGAGTTGTCGCCGCACATGAAGAACTCATCGCCATTGAGCGTTGGGAAAAAGTCTGGATGCCCGCCCCGCGTGGGACGCCCGCGGTTGATCTGATACGCGATGTCTCGTTGCACCGTCACATTGTGAACCGTGAAGCTCCCGCCTGAAAAATCCCACCGGAAGGTCGGCTTGCGATAAATCTCGGTGCGGGCAAACACACCAAGGTCCTTCACCCCATCGCCGAGGAGCTGATCGCCTTGGAGCTCTTCCCAGCTCATCCCCGTCGCCGCCATTGCTCGCTGGGCAGGTGAGAGTTGGTACGCCCCTTTCTCAACCCCGCCGCACACCAACGCATCATCAACAAACAGCCACAGCGCCTGATCCACATGCCAGAACTCAATACGGTGAATTTCGCCGGGTTCAAACGCAGCAAACGAACCGGTGTCAAGCGTTGTCCAAGCCGAATCAGCCTCATCGCCAGAGCGCATCTCGACACGCGCTTCGCCCGCAGCCGAATCCACCACCGCCCGGAACTCCATCCCCCGCGCTTCGAGCACCGCTGCAACCTCGACTGGCGCATCGTCAGCCTCGATATTGAGCGTCACCGCCACATCCGAAACCGGGAACGGGCGAAGCCTCGTATTCATATTGTCCGATCTGGCAAAGAGATCAAACCGATCGCTGGTCTGGTTGTACGCATTGGCATCGGTAATCTCCCGCGACGAGTTCCATGCCAAACTCGTCGAACCCGATCCGGTATACCGATACCTCGATTCCGTCTTCACGCCTTCCCACCCCGGAGTCATCCCGCTAAACGGCGAACGAAAATCCGGATCCATCGGCACAGGAACATACCGCGAGTCATATACATCAAGGAACATCGTCCGCTGAATCCGCTCATTCTTCCGTGCGATATCCCACCCCGATTCGGCCCACGCATCCCACCCAGATTCCGATGTCTGCCCATCGACAAACGGGCGCATGAACACATCCCCATCAACCACCGCGATCTGCTCGCCCGGCAGACCCACCAGCCGCTTGATATAGTTCTCGTGCGTCCCCGGGTTCTTGAACACCACCACATCCCATCGCTCGGGCTGATGCAAGAACGGCAAATATTTGAGCACAAACACCCGATCACCCGCCGCGAGCCTGCGATTGGTATCCGTCATCACCAACGCGCTCATCGGGTCCTTCACCCTCATGTTCATCTGCTGACGCATCGGCACCGGGCTCCGCGGCGCATAAGTCCAAGGCCCCACCGACCAGTCATACCCGTTGTACGGGCTCACAAACCGAATATGCTTGCCCATCAGCGTCGGTGCCATCGAACCCGTCGGAATCTGAAATCCTTCGACGACAAACCCACGGAACAAAAACGCCAAGATAAACGCAATGATCAAACTCGTCAGCGTTTCCTTGATCCCTACCGCACCGCCGGGCGCATCGGCTTTGGACCCAGGCTTTGTGCCAGCCGATGTTGTTGTACTTGGTGTTGTCGCACTCGTTGTCGCACTCGTCATCTGTTGAACCATCCCTACATGCCGTGCAACCAAAATCAGGCACGATCAAACTTCATCGAAAACACACGCCGGTCAGCCTCCCGAAGGCGATCCACCCCCACTACCCCCACCTGCTCCATTTCCAGAACCACCCTCTGCAGGGCCTCGCCGCCGCCGACGACGACGCTTCTTTTTCTTCGGCTGAGCCGACCCATCACCGCCACCAGAACCCCGTTCCACAGCACCGCCACCCGAGCCCCTGCCCGCCGATGAACCATCACCCGAGCCGCCATTGGACACCGGTGCCTCGCCTGCACCTGTGCGTCTGCGCCGCCGGCGCCGGCGTTTCTTCTTTGGACGATCCTCGACTTTCGCCGAATCGCTTGTAGCCCCAGACTTTCGGCCATCACCCCGGCCATCGGCCTGATCGTTGGGCCGATCGCCCGAATCCTTCAGCCGTCGGCGTCTCGACCCACGCTTGCCCGCAGACCCCGAACCTGACCCCGAACCTGAATCCGAACCCGATTCATCTCGCAAAGCCTGCTCGGTGCGCCTGGGTGATCGCATCGAACGGGCTTTCGATCGAGCTCCCGGCTCAGGAGCCGTCGTGAACTCAGGCTCGGTCAACTCCTCGATCGGAATCGCCACATCAGTATGATTATCAAGCCGAACCAACGCCAACTGCGTCAGTATCTGCGTGCTGATGACAATCCCATCGCCCTCAGGCGTCCCCACCCGAGACTTGCGGTGCGGCAGGTTCTTGCGCAGCGCTTCATAAGTCTCGTCCTCATACCGCAGACAACACATCAACCGACCACATCGCCCAGAAATCTTCAAAGGATCAAGCGTCGCCTTTTGAATTTTGGCGCTCTTCATGCTCACCGGCTTGAGCACCTTCAGAAAACTCTTGCAGCAGCAATACTGCCCGCACCGTTCATAATCCGCTGTGATCCGCGCCTCGTCGCGCGCACCAATCTGACGCAGCTCGACCTTGGTGCCGATTGCGCGCACAAGCTCTTGCACCAGGTCCCGAAAATCAATCCGATCTTCTGCGCCAAAGTAAATCATCACCCGTTCATTGCCAAGGATCGGCTCGGCCTCGATGATCGTCATCTCGAGCCCCGCCTTTTCAACGAGCCTCTTGGCGATCATCCGAAACTCATTCTTGCGTTGTTCGAGCTGATGCTGCCGATTGAGATCATCCCCGGTTGCCACCCGGAGCACCCGCCCGCGATCAAAGAACGGATACTGCCGCCCGCCCGAGTTCTCGATGTATTTGAGCATCTCCTTGCGCGTCACACTCTTGCCACATCCAGAGTTCTCGCAGGTGCTCGTGAGCATCTCGCCGATCTCAGTCCCGCGATGCGTCGCCACCACCAGCTTGGATCCACACCCGGGCTTGGCATCACCCGAATACGGAAACTCCCCGATCATCTGCAGATACCCAAAGCGCACAACAATCGTCGAGGGCGCGCTGAGTTTCTCATAGGCGATCCGATCTTCCTGCTCCTTGAGATAGGCTGCCAGATCGGTCTCAAACTGTGGGAGTGGATGGATAGGCAAAGCTCACTACTTCCACAGCTCGGCACGCTGCGCTCAATCCCAAATCAAAGGCCATCGGCGACAAACCGGGCTTGGAACAAAGTTTAGGGGCCACCCATTGCCCGGGCGCGAGCACGCGTAAACAGACTCGAAAGCTCCTCACGCTCAAGCAGCACAAGGGCATTGTTGTTCGCTGCCCGATACACCATCAACGATTCCTGCCGGGAATCCACCACCACCAGAATCTCGTCATTGCCCCCATCAGTGGTCAACATCGAAAACGATCCACTCGTCGTGGCCATCTCTGCCATCGCAGGTGATTCAAAGACCCCGCTGCTCTGCACCACGATCATCGCAGCCAGCACCCCAGCGCTCACCCAAAGCCACCCGGGCTCACGAACGCGGCGATGCACGGGCTCGTCTGATTTGGTTTCTGCCTGTGTTGTCTGTGTCATCTTCATCATCCTTTGCCTTGCCGGCTTACCGATCCGGATCACTCGACGAGTCCTGGCTCAAATCCCGATATCCCACGCCTTCAAGCGATTTGGTGCTGTTGTTCCAGCCCAGCGCGATCAACTCACGATTGGCCGTATCGAGCACATAGATCGTGCTCGATACCCCACCGATTGTCGCCCCGCCCACAACCAAATACTCACCCAGCGCCCGGCTGCTTTGGCCCACCCCGCCTTGAGCACCAGCAAAGGGGGCAAAGCTCACCAGCCCAAGCCCAACAAGAAGCACCACATTGAGCGCAAGGAGCCCATGCCCAGTGCCGATGCTGCCGGATCGGCGATGCCCACGACCATCACAAACACCTTGGCTATCGATCTTCATCTGTGTATTCATCCTGTTCTCCGCTTCTGCTCTGCCCATTGACTTGCACTGGGTTGCTGCCCAAATCCCACCTGTATCCCAACCTCTGTTTGCTGCCGACACACCATCGTATCACCTCTTCCAAAGCGCACCACAAAGGCACCAGATCGCCATCAAAGCCGCTGTCACCGCTCCACTGTTCGGATTCAACAGCACATGGTTCCCTCTTGGGACAAGATGAGCAGGCGGGCTCAGTGCAGGCAAACTCAGTCTTGGTGTGTTCGCTTGGACTTGAGCGTGGCAACAAAGACCACCGCACCGGTCAAAAGCACCGCAACAATGATCGTCATGACCGTGGGCGCACTGAGCGCCTGATCCGATTTGGGCGGACGCAAATCATCCTGCGCAATCGCAAGCGTCGATGAAGCAGACACCATCAGCACCATCGCTGCGCACATCGTCGAGGCGCACCAAGGGGTCAAACGGACAAGTGAATCGGCAAAGAAGCGTTGAATCATGCCTCCACGCTACACACACATCACCCCAAAGGTCAAGCATAAACCCCATCACGGACCACAATCTGCCCCACAAGCGGATCAAGCATCGGCTCACAAACAAAGCCCGTGCGCCCACCACCGCCAGAGACTACGGGCACATCCCCCAAGGTCAATCCAGACCCAGAGCCACAAAACGGCCCACCCAGCGCTTCAAAATCGACCGAAGCCAAACTCATCGTCCGCCACTTAGGACTCCGCACCTTCATCGCCCCGACATAATCATCAAGCGAAATCGCCCGCACCGTGTACCACCGCCCACGATCCTCGAAAGTCTCGGCAAACAATCCATCAGGAGGCACATCATCACACCAATACACAAACACAAACACCGGCTCAAACTCAGGCCCAAAGAGCCTTCGCCACCGTGTCAACGCTTCGATATCATCAAGCGTCACCCACGATTCCATCCGAGGCTTGCTCGGCGTCCCGTCCAACAACCGAACCGCAGGCAGCCGGCGCCCTTTGATCTCCACCAACAGGTTCGTCCCCTGTCCGTAGACCACAAAGTCAAAGTTTTTGAGCTTCTTGGGTTCTTCATCACCCGATCGTGTGGTCAGCACCGCCCGATCGGGCAACAACGACTTCTTCGCTTCGTTGACCGAAATATACGGAATCCGCGAATCCCGCAGATACCGCTCGAAGGCATGTTCATAATGGTGCCGCCGTTGTGCCATCATCAAAGTATACAGCATCCACCCAGCCTATAGACGGGTTTTATCAGGATATTTTAGAAAAGCCATTCGGTCGTGTTTGCCAGCTCAAAGACATCCCATCGGGTGCCACGACTCGCCCGAAGGGCGCAGTCGTGTTCTTTGATGGCGGAAAAACCAAAGCACGACTGCGCCGAAGACGGCGAGTCGTGGCACCCAGATGCGGATTGAGAAACGAGCCATCAGACAGGATCTAGCCATGAGGGATGAGGGAACGGAAAAGGGTAGGCTCCGCATTTTCTTGCACCTCCCTTGGGTGCCTGCGGGGCAGGTGGCACGCGCAGCGTGACGGAGGGGATCTTTCCCTCTTCATTTGCTGCTTTCCCGCTTTCCCGCTTTCCCACTTTCCCGCTTTCCCGCTTTCCCACTTTCCCGCTTTGCTGCTTTGCTGCTTTTCCTACTCCCGCGCCAACCGATCCAAAACCACCGCAATCGCAGGCGGCTCATCAGATGCACCAAGCCCGCTGACCTGCCGGATCGCCTCGCCGAGCTCCACGGTACGGATCATCGACCGATGATTCGCTTCGAGGATCACCACATCATCTACCCCATCGAGCACCGCCGACGACATCGGCACCACCCCGTCGCCGAGTTCTTTGCTGAGTCGATCAATCGCGCTGATGATCGCAGAAGCATCATCAGCTCCGACCACATCGCGCAGCGAGCCAACAGCCAGTGCCGAACCGGCTTCAATCCCGCCTTGTGTGCTTATCCGCCCGACAATGCAAGTCACCTCGACTCCATCGGGCAGCGATCGCGTATCGAGCTCGACCAAAAAATCCGATCCCGGCAACAAATCACGCCCCGCCTGCCCAACACCATCACGCGCAAAGCCCAACAGCCGTTTGGGGTCCAGATCATCCGATTCAACCCACCGCTGCACCTGCTCGCGAACCTCCGACACCGCTCGCAATCTCGCCCAAGGCGACCCGCCATGAGGCGTCCCGATCGTCATCAACCGATCAACCACGATCCCCTTCTCCCCAAACCCCTCGCGCGTGATCGCGTCGCGCACCACCAACCCACCCATCGAATGGCACACAAAGTCGATCGTACCCACGCCACGGGCAACGAGCTGATCGAGTGACTCAAACAGACGCGTCGCGCTGAGCGCAATCGCCTGATCGTTGGGATACTCGAACCGCACCACGACATGCCCCGCATCAACAAGCGCAGGGGCAAGCTGATCCCAGATGCCGCCAGGCTCATCGAGCCCATGGACCAGCACCACCACCCGCTCGCCGAGCTGCCCATCGCCGAGGGCTTGGAGCTCAACCCAAGCCTTCAACTCCTCGTTATACACCCGGAATCCGAGCCAAGGCGACTTTCCATCATCAAGGGCCCCTTGGCCAAAGACCGACGAGAGCATCTGCGCAGAACGCGCGATTACCGAGTTGATTCCATCGACCAAAGCCCGGTCGGCCTTGCGCTGATCGATGCGCATATTGCCGATCACAATCGCCACCATGCCGACAATCACCAGCCCAAGGCTGATCGTGATGTTCCGACCCGGACGACTCAACGCCCGCTCAACTTTGCATAAAAAAGCTCTCATGGTCCTGTTGATGGGCTCGGCGTACGCAATCTTTCAAGCAACCCACGCTCGGCCTCTTCATACCGCCCGTAGGCCTCCTCGACCACTTTGGCGATCCGCGCCAACTCCACAACACCGGCAGGCGAGCCCGATTCGCTCGTGCGCATCACCGCTGCATCGAGCGCCTCCGAAGCGATCCGCAGATCCGAAACCGCACTGGCATAGGCCCGGGCCGCTTCATAAATCGGCTCGCGCTCAAGGTCTTCCTTCGTCGGCTTCTTGAGCAAACGCCAAGGCTGAGCACGGATCTCCTCAAGGAACAACTCCCCGTGCACCCCAATATCACGCACCGAATCGAGCGTTGCATCAATCTTGGGGCGATTCATGCTGACCATCTCGTTGGCATTCTCCGCCAGATCCTTATACGAACCCAGCGCCAGCGACCCCTTGGCCAAGAGCTCATCAATATGCCCCATCGAATCAAAACGCACCCGCTCGGTCGTCTGCTCCACATTATCCAATATCCGCGCGATCTTCGGCTTGCTATCAATAATCACATCACGCGCCTCTTGAACCCGCGCTTGGGTTTCATCGAGCAGCGTCACCGCCTTGCCCGACGCCTCTTCGGTCTTGCCCAAAATCCCATCGACCCGCCCCGACCATCCATCGTCGCCGTTGAGCCGATCGGTAAACTCACGCACATTGGCGATCGTCGATTTCCCATCACCGACGCCTTGGATAAACTCGGGTTCGAGCGCATCGGTCATCCGCCGAACACTCGCAGCCGATTCACTTGCATTGGTTGCAACCTGCTTGACTTGATCGGTGATGGCTTTGATCTTCTCCACATACTCGACATCAAGGCCCAGCTGGGTCAGAATCGCCGGGGCAAAACGCCCGCGGAGCATCTCGCCTTCGTCGAGTATCGAGTTGGCATCGCTGGGCCCACCTGCGTACGACCCACTCCCCGCCGAGGCGATGTTGATCTTCGACACCCCCCCGAGCATCGGAGGCGTCAGGTCCGCATACGCATCCTCATGCAGCACCAGATCCGAAGCAACCGACACCATCACATCGTAGGCTGCCACCACCTCGATCCCGCTCTGAGGATCGATTCGCGTATAGGCAGCGATCGAATCCACCTTGCCCACACCGAGCCCACCAAAGGTCACTTCTGCTCCGGGCTTGAGCCCCGCCACCCCAACACTCGTCGGGAATCGGAACACATAGTGTTTCTTTGCTCCAAACTTGTCGGTGATATTCGAGAGCAGAAACGAGATGATGACCGCCAGGATGATGCTCCCGATGAGAAAAGTTCCCGCGACCACATTGTTCCGATTGACCACCTGCATGCTCATGAGTTGGTTCCCGTCTCCGTTCTGGGCAAGTTTGCCGGGCCATTTATCCCCGTGTGGGCTGCACACTTGGCGTCCGTGTCACCAGATCGGGTGTCATCCCGAACAAATCCTCGCCGTAGCCCACTTCATCACGCCGAGAGGCCAAAGGTCCATCGGCATCGCCACGCAAAAACTGTCGGACCAAACGACGATTTTCATCCATATTCTGTGCCTCTGCTTCGGGCATATCGCGCAGATGCTCGAACCACTGCCTCTGGTCAAGGCAGAGCATCACCCCCCGATCGAGCATCGCCATCCGATCCGCAATCGCAAAGGCGCTGTCCATCTCGTGGGTCACGACCACACTCGTCACCCCCAACTGGCGTGATAAGGCGATAATCAACTGGTCGATCTGGGCGCTCGTTACCGGATCAAGCCCGGCGCTGGGCTCGTCATAAAACAAAATCTTGGGATCAAGCGCCAATGCCCGCGCCAGCCCGGCCCGTTTCTTCATCCCCCCCGATATCTGAGCAGGATACTTGTGCGCATCTTCACGAAGCCCCACCAGCTCAAGCTTGATCTTGACTTGGATATCAATAATCTCATCATCAAGATCCGTATGCTCGCGCAGAAGCAACGCGACATTCTCCGCGATTGTCATCGAGTTGAACAACGCGCCGGATTGAAACAGAATCCCAAACTTCTTGCGGACCTCGTTGAGTCCTTCCTCATCAAGATCGCAAACACACTGCCCGAAGAGCTCGATCGAACCCTCGTCGGGTTTGTGTGTGCCGATCATCGTCCGCAAGAGTGTGCTCTTGCCCGAGCCCGAGCCACCCATAATCACCATCGTCTCGCCGGGGTACACATCAAGATTCACCCCAGAGAGCACCGTCTGATCGCCAAAGTGCTTGACGATCTCTTTGCACCGGATGATCGGCTCGACTTGGGCGTCTGCGCGGGATTGTGACTCGGCTCCATTCAATGCGATGCTCCCATCGTCCAAATCAAGGTCCACCAGAATCGTCATCTGCCGAATCATCCCCTCGACCAACATCATCAGCATCACCAGTATCGGCAGCTCGATCCGTTTCCTTCTGCGTTTCCTCCTGCGTTTCCTCCTGGGTTTGCTCTTGCGTTTCCATCGGCAGGTGGTACTCATTGCCCTGCGAATCGATCACAATTAGCTTGATCGCCATCGGATCGCCCGTGCTTGATTTCTGTATATTGAGCGGATCAATCACATAGAGCACCAGCCCATACCCCGAATCAAAGACCATCGGCACCGGCGTATACCCGAACTTCCCGTTGTATGGCTGAATCTGCTCGCCAACCGCAAGATAGCCCTTGAGCACATCTCCAAACCCATCAGTCTTGGACACCAGATTCCCAAGCCCGCTCCGATATCCCTCACGGAACGCGATGAGCTCTTCATCAGACACATCCGCTGCCGGCGGGGCAAGCGACGCACGCACCGCATCAAAGTTGTTCGCCTGCAGATCGAGCAAAATCTGTTCAGTCCCGGTGCTGTATACACGCTCGAAGCTCTTATACGCAAAGGTCACCGCGCCCAAAGCACCGCTCCAGAGCGCCAAGGTCAACACCCCAACGAGAATCCCCACGATCGAGAACCCTGCGCCTCCGATGCGCCCCTTGCTCTTGGAGATTCCGATGAGTGAGAAAATCCCCAGAAAGATCGCCGGGATCGAGGTCAATCCCAAGCAACATCCCCCAATACCAAAGACCATACTCAAAATCGCCATGATGCTTGTACGCTCGGGCTCTTGATAAAGCATCACATCCGGCGGGGTTTCATAAGGCGAGTGCATCTGTGTCATACGCCCACACTAGCGGACTTTGCCACCACAAACCACACCCAGACCCGAGTTTCCACCCCGATTTACCCCGGCATCGAACGCGAAAGCTGCGCCACAACCCCGCCGATCACCTCGATCGCCCGATCAATCTCTGCCATCGTTGTCGTGCGACCCACACTCATCCGGATCGACCCATGGGCCACCATCTCATCGACCCCCATTGCCACAAGCACAGGCGATGGATCAAGCGAGCCCGATGCACACGCCGAGCCCGCCGACACATACACCCCGCGCTCAGACAACGACAACAAAATCGCCTCGGCTTCTAGCTGCGCAAACCCGATACTGGTCACGCTCCACAGTCGCAATGCCGGATCGGTTGTCGTATTGACCACACTCCCTGCGCACGCCCCGAGCACCCCGCGCTCGAGTCGATCGCGAAGCTGCCCAACCCCCGCCCGCTTCGATTCATCCTCAACCCATGCCTTGGCCTGGGC
>WFPK01000054.1 GCA_015487555.1 Phycisphaerales bacterium | reverse complement strand
CTCCAAACCACGCCGATCCCACCCATGCGACGCCGATATGGGTCGGCCTCGCTGTGATCACACCAACACCTCTGCACCAGAGAAGGAAACACACCATGTTCAACACACCATTCGCATCAAACTTCCCAGGCACCGGATTCGGCTTCCCAGGCTTCCCCAGCAACTCCCCATCAAACTGGAACACAGGTTGGAACTCAGGTTGGAATAACAGCTTCAACAACAACTGGAACAACCCATTCCCAGGCGCATGGAACTGGAACAACCAAACCCCATTCCCAGGCTTCGGATTCAACAACAACTTCCAAGGCTTCAACAACTGGAACACACCATTCTCACCCTGGAACAACCCAAACAACTGGAACGCCTTCCCAGGTGCATGGAACTGGAACAACCCATTCAACAACTGGAACAACAACGCCAGCTGGAACAATGGATGGAACAACTCATGGAACGAAGGATCAGACTGGAACAACGAAGGCAGCTTCGAATCAAACGCCCCATTCAACGGCTTCGCACCATTCCCAGGCGCATTCAACCCCTCCTTCAATGCTGGATTCAACCCAAACTTCGCTGCCCCACAAGCCGCCTAAACAAAGCAACATATCCACACACATCGGCCCCAAACCCGATCTCACACAAGGGCAGCACCACGCTGCCCTTTTTCACGCGCCCTACCCATCGCCTATTGCCGGGTGCCGGGTGCCACTGCTTGACCGTCCCCGGCAAGCAGTGTCTTCTCCCCCTCTTCTCTTCTCCCCCCATTGCTCATGACCCATTGCCTTCCCAATCCCTCTACAATCCCTCATGAAACTCCGCTTCCTCGGCACAGGCACCTCCGCAGGCATCCCCATCATCGCATGCGACTGCCCAACATGCACCTCCACCGACCCCCGTGACACCCGCACCCGAACCAGCGCCACCATCGAGTTCACCGACCCCGACGGAATCGACCGCGTCATCCTCATCGACACCTCCCCAGACCTGCGCCAGCAGGTCCTGCGCGAAAAAATCACCCGTATCGACGCCATCCTTTATACACACCACCATGTCGATCACACCTTCGGGCTCGACGAGGTCCGAAGATTCAACGAGGTCATGAACACCCCGATCAACATCTACGCTGACACCCACACCATGACCGCCTTGCACCGTGTCTATCAGCACATCTTCGAGCCTCACAAAAACATCCAAAAGTCATTCATCGCCAAGCTCATCCCAAACATCATCGAACCCTTCACCCCCTTCACACTCTTCGGGCTCACCATCACCCCCATCACCCTCCACCACGGCAAGCTCCCCATCCTCGGATTCCTCTTCACCTCCGATCACCATCCAAACGCCCCCCTCCTCCCCCTGGCCTACTGCACCGATGTCTCCCACATCCCCGCCCAGACCCTCGACGCCCTCGCCAGCACCAAAACCCTGGTCCTCGACGCCCTGCGCCATCGCCCCCATCCCACCCATTTCACCATCGACCAAGCCCTCGAAGCCATCACCCAAATCAACCCTTCTCGGACCTTCCTCGTCCACATGACCCATGATCTGCTCCATGCAGCCACCAACGCGGCCCTCCCACCCGGCGTCGCCCTCGCATTCGACGGGCTCACCCTCTCATAACCTCCAAAATCAAAAAAACACATGGACTTCTTCCCCATCCGTGGCATCCTCCAGTTGTCGCCAGTTCGTTTGGTGACAATCAACACCCAAGAGAGGAGCGACCCGATGTCCGATGCTGCACGAAACATCAACCCAACCAACCCCATCCCCCAGATCACCGCCCTCTCGATCGCCTTCCCGATGAACTTCGAATCACCAACCCCCGATTCCCCAGCTGATCCCCGCCGGGCCCCAGCCAAACCAACCGACCAACGCCCCACCCACCGCCACGACGCTGGCAAATAAACACATCTCTTCCGTAAAGCCATAAAGCGGGCTTCGAACCTCCCAGCCCCATCTCAAGTTTCACAAGCCGCTCCCATTCAGGAAGTGGCTTTTTTATCCCCTTTTTTCGGGGTTATGACTGCCTCTCCCCACATACAAAAGCCACCCAAGACAACAAATAGACAACCCGTACACTTTTTCGCTTTGGAGAACAAAATAGTCATGGTACAGTCCAGAAGATTGGTCGCCCAGCGCTGCCAACTACACAGGAGCAAGCCATGACGATCCACACTTCCCGTTCATTCCGGTTCACTCGATCCCTTACCTTGGCTACAGGCTGCTTTGGCACATGCACCCTCGCCTGGGCTGGAGGAAATGTGGTCTTCGATGATTTCTCCGACACCACAGGACTTGTGCTCAACGGCTCGGCAGCAGCGACCACCACAGGGGACGGCGAAATCATGCGCCTGACACAAGCACAAGCATGGGAGGCAGGGAGTGTCTTCAGCGATACCCAGGTCGATGCAAGCGATTTCTCGACCATGTTCTCATTCCGAATCTCCGCACCAGGCGGCGCAATCTTCGCACCCAACACAGAAGCCGGGGCTGACGGATTTGTCTTTGTTGTCCAACCCATCAGCAGCTCCCTTGGAGCATCCGGCGGAGGGATCGGCTACCAAGGAATCGGAACATCCCTGGGCATCGAGTTCGACACCTGGAACAACAACAAGTTCAGCGATCCGAGTCAGAGCCATGTCGCGATCAACCTCAACGGGGATGTCGCCCACACCGGGTTGCCCACTGCGGGTGTCTTCGCTCCAGAGCTCGATGACAGCGACCGCTGGTGGGTATGGATCGACTACGACGGCTCCGAGCTCCAAATCCGCCTACGCCGCAATGACACCCGCCCTGTCAACGCGCTCATCACCCACACACTCGACCTCCCCACCATCATGGGACAAAACACCGCATTCGTAGGCTTCACCTCGGCAACAGGAGCAGCATGGGCAAACCACGACATCATTGACTGGAGCTACACCCCCTTCGTTGCGCCTCCCTGCCCCGCCGATATCAACAACGATGGCGACCTCAACTTCTTCGATGTCTCCGAGTTCCTCCAACTCTTCGACAACCAAGACCCCATCGCCGATTTCAACGCCGATGACTTCTGGAACTTCTTCGACATTTCCGCCTTCCTCACCGCTTTCGCCGACGGGTGCCCATAATCACCCCCTCACCAAGCTCCCCCAAACCCCAAATTCACACAATTCCGCCCCTGCAAGGCGGTTCTTCACGCTGACCATCCGCCTCTCGATGCCTACCATCTCGACCCATGGGTAATACACAAGATATCAAGAAACGCATGAACGCCGTCAACAACATCAAGCGCATCACGCGCACGATGCAAATGATCGCCACCTCCAAGTTCTCCCGCGCACAATCCGATTCGGTCGCTTCGCGCCCCTACACCGAATCCATCTTCGGGCTCGTCGCCAAGCTCGGCGACGCCGGCGTCGGCGAGGGCAACCCCCTCTTGAACCAGCCAAACCCAGATGCACCCGAGCTCACACTCATCATCACCGCAGACCGCGGACTCTGTGGCCCATACAACGGCACCATCACCCGCGCCGCGATCAAACACCTCAAGGCACAAGTCGGACAGAACACAATCCTTGAAGTCGTCGGCAAAAAGGGTGCCAACGCACTCAAATTCGCCGGGTTCGCCGACCACACCCTCCACGCACACTTCGGCGACAAACCAACCTACGAAGATGTCGAACGCCTCGCCTCCTCCTACATCGACCGCTTCATCGCAGGCGAAATCTCCAAAGTCAACATCATCTACATGAAGTACTTCTCCGCAGGCAAACAGCGCGTCACCACCCTCCAGCTCCTCCCCTTCTCAGCACCCGAATCGGCCGATTCGTCTGAAACCGATACACCCAAGACCGGGTTCACCGATGTCTACGAGTTCTCACCCGATGCCGATTCACTCTTGGATCACCTGCTCCCCGCAGCCGTCAAAGCCGTCACCTTCCAGTGCTTCAACGATGCGATCGTCTCCGAGCACATCGCCCGCATGGTCGCGATGAAGGCTGCTACGGACAACGCCGGCAAGATGGCCCACCTGCTCAAGCGCCAGTTCAACCGCATGCGTCAGGCCCAGATCACCACCGAGCTCACCGAGATCATCTCCGGTGCCGCCGCCCTGGAATAGCTGGAATAGCTGGAATAGCCAAACAGTACCCCGGTGACACAGGCGTCGGACCTGCCGTCTTCATCCTGATCGAATCGACCAGCTGCCCGACTCACGGCAGCTCTCTCTTTACCCATTCTTTACCCACTTCTTTTTTACTTGCTTCTTTGCTTACTTCTCAGTGCCCACAATCTCAACCCGGAACCGATCATTCCCCCCGACAAGCTCGCCAAACACCCGCGAAGCATACCGGGCATCAATCGCGCGATATCCCTCTCGAATCCCCCAAAGATCATCCACCCGTCGGCCATGGAACCCAAGCATGCTCAGCCGAACGCTCCAATACCCGGGGGTAGAAAAATAACGATCGAGCAGCTTATCAATCTTCGCCTGCGCATCGCCGAGCTCGTCATCGCCAATCCCATCACGAACCATCGCATCGATCGTCTCATCAATAATCCGGACCCCAGCTTCAACATCATCGCGATGACACCACACACGAGCAAGCAACAACTCCCTGCCCATCAGCACATCCGATGTCCAGACATCCGCCCGGATATATCCGTCCAACCCGATCGCATCGCCCCGCTGTTTCATCCGATCCGTAAGCACCATCGCTGAGAGAATCAGCGAGCGAAGCGAACGCAGATCACGCCCAGGCTCACCCACATACCCGATCGTCACCCCCCGTTCTTTCTCACGATCAGACTCAATCCGGACCATCCGCTCGCCCTTGATCCCCCCAGACACAGCCCCGGACTGACGGACATCGCCAGCATCGGGCCAACGGGCAACCAATGCGCCAAAGAGCCTCGCCCCATCCTCGATCGCGCTCGATGCGTCAATCGCCCCTGCGATGCCGATGTCGATCCGGGCGTTGCGCACAATCTGGGTCAGCACCCGCTGGGCCCGATCAAGCGAGACCCCCCCGGTTCGTGCCCCGTCCTTGAACGCCTTGGCATACAAAGAGTCAATCGCCTCATCGAGCAGATCCGGCCCCGCCTGATCACACTCGACCTGCCAACGCGCAAAGCTGGCACGCTCGATCATCGGGCGATCCAAAAGCACAAACATCAGCTCCATCGCCTGCCCAAGCGACCCTCGCGCACCATCGACACGCAACTGGACATACCCATCGCCCTGCCGGGCTGAAACCTCAAGCCCGTGCTCGTCGAGATACGCCAGAATCGCGCGATGCCCACGCGATTCAGTCGTCGGCTCGCGCCAGGCAATCAACCCGGCAAGTACCTCGTCATCAGTAAACACCCCATCAGCAAAGACCGCCCCCCACAGCGTCGCTGTCAGATACACCCGATCCTCATCGCTGCCCACTTGATCCCCTGCTTGATCCCCGACATCGCGAGCCAGAATCTGAATCCCATTGTCAAGCCTGGCGCTCCACACCCCCGAAGGGGCATGCTGGGAAACCTCTTCAATCTCGCCTCCCATCGGAACCGTATCAAGCAACGATCCCACAAGCGCCTCCATCCACTGCGGATCAATCGGCTCCAACTCCGATGCCAGCGCCTGGGCCACCACCCCGATCACCCGCTGGGCACCATCTACCACCACCTGATCCGCCTCGCCCACACTTTGGGGAACCAGTGCGACATAACACGCACGCTCAGGCTCCACCATCGCACGCACCGCCTGCTGGATTTCATCGTCGCGAATATCACTCATCAGCTCCGTCGCCAACCGATCCCACCGCACCATATCAATCATCGGCCGCCCCGTCGTCACCAACCAATGCACCAACCCCATCCGATCACCAGTAGACAACCCGACCCAATCATCCGCATCCCGATGCCACCGCGACAACAATGACCGACGCGCCCGACGCACCTCATCGACCGTTGCCCCATCGCGCGCCAACCGATCACACTGACGCACCAAAAACCGAATCGAATCCTCCCAGCGCCCTTGCGAAGACTCGATCCCGATCTGTAGCAAATCAACCTGCCCAAACAAATCCACCTGATCGACACCAACCTCGCCATGCCCACCCAACGCCTCGACGCTAAGCCGACCGAGACGATGCCGAACAATCTCCCCAGCAACCCGGCTGATCACCGTCTTGCGCATGTCGGCAACCGTGTACTGACTCGCACGAGCACTCCAATCCCCGACAGCATCATCACGGTCGCGAAACCAGATCATCGCACCCTGATGCTTTTCAAGCCCGGGTTCATAATCGAGCGCCGCACGCATCGACACATCAATCTTGATCCGCCCATCGACCATCACATCGCGTCCACCCCGTGCAATCGACCCCAATGCTCGGGCAACCTGCTGCTCGATCGCATCGGCATCCACATCACCAACCACAAGCACCACCGCCTGCCCAGGATGATAAAACGACTCGCCAAACCCGCGCACAGCCTCAACACCGAGCGATTCAAGCTCCTCGACCCGGGCCCGGGGCAGCCGATCCCCAAACAAGCTCCCACGCATCAATGCAGGCAACCACCGCGCCCGCGATCGCATCTGGGCTAAAGCATCTCCCTCGATCTCCTCGATCACCTCCGCGATGGCCTGTTCCACACGCCCATCATCGAGCACAAGCGACTGCCCATCGAGCATCTCCCCAAACAACCCCAGCACACGATCGAGCCCCTGCGTATCTCCTGCGCCAACCTGCCCCAGATAAGCTGCCTGGTCAAACCCGGTAAACCATCCCGCCCGATATCCACCACCCAGATCGCGTGCCTGGAGAATCTCTGCGATCTCATCGCCCGAAAAACGCGCAGTCCCCGACACGATCGCCCGCTGAATCACCATCGCTGCGCCGCGCTGCTGGTCATCCTCATACATCGACCCCGCCCGCACAATCAGCCACACCTGCACTTCATCGGGCACATCATCGGGCCCATCCGCCTGCACATCATCGCCCCCACCCGTAGGCACCACCACCACCTCGAGCCCATTGCTCAGCTCCGCCCGAACCACCCCGTCCTGATCCCCAATGAGTTCGTCGCTGCCGACACCCAAAGCCCACGCCGCCATCAAGCCCAGCACACCGATCATCAGCATATTGCGTGTTCGTCTCAAATCCACAAAGCTGCTCCATACCCCAGCCATACCCCAGACTGCACCTGCTTTACCGCCAGGCACCGCCTGCGCTTCACTCAATCAGGCAAAAAACCCAAATCATCCGCCAGACTCACCCTTCGAGGCTTTGGACCTCATCAAGAATCGAACACGCCGAGTCCCATTGCCCCGCCTGACACCGTCGGCTCTGCGCCCAATCCCCCGCGAGCATCCCCGAAATCGCCTTATCAATCTTCTTACGCACCTTCTCCATATCAATCGCATCCATCGCGATCGACCCCACCGACCCATCGCTGAGCACCCAATACTCGCATGCGCTGCCCGGCCCAGGATCACCAAACGCCTCTTCGAGCGCCATCGCATAAATCCCGAGCTGGAGATCATCCTTCTTGGGCTCGACAAGCTCCTTCCTCGGCTTGCCCGTCTTGTAATCAATCACCCGCCGACCGCCCGAAGCCGTCGCATCGACCCGATCGAGCACCGCCTTGATCTTGTGCGTCACCCCCTCGTGCACATACGGCAGCACCATCTTCTTCTCAAGCTCCTCGATATGCACATCATCGCGGTGCATCTTCGTCCAAAGCGTCCCCACCATCGCCAAGGCCTGCACGAGCTTGTCGCCTTCGACCTCAACCCCATTGGGCCAATACCCAAAGAACTTCTCGCGAACCAACGCTTCGAGCGCCTCGAGCCCGGGCTTGGTCGTCCCTTCCGCATCGGCGCTGCGCCAGCGCTGATAGAACACCTCAAGCGCCGCGTGCACCGCCTTGCCCACCACCGCCGGCGTCGTCTCTTCGCCAGGCAAGCGCAGCTCATGCTCGACAAGATAACAGCGCGGACAATGCAGATACGCCGAGATCTGCGTAAAACTCAGCGTCAAAGACCCACTCAACGCCCGATGCAGCACCTCGCCATCATCGCCTCCCCGTTCCTCGATCACCTCGATGAGCTTTCGCGAGAGATCTTCAACCCCCGCATCGCCCGCCCACCGAGGCACCTGCCCCGTTCGCAGCACCTCGTTGATCGCAGCCATCCGATCCGCTGCGACCTTGAGCCTCGCTGCCAACTCATCGCGATCAATCTCCCCGAGCTCCATCGCATCCATCGCCGACGCAACCAGCCGACGCTGGTCCTGACGCGCCTGATCAAACACATCGCGCATCCGATCCGCTGCCTTGAACTCGGCTCCCAATCGCGACACCGCATCGCCACCAGCACTGGGATCGAGCACCTCGGACTCATCGCGTTCGATCAAATCGGCCCCCAGCGCCTCGCGCAGCTCGAGCGCAAAGTTCACCGATGTCGATTTCTTCGGCAGCCTGGCCAAAAGCACCGCCCTGGAATGGGCCCGCGTCAGCGCCACATAGAACACCCGGCGCTCTTCGTCGATCCGCCGGGCTTTGGCATCACGATCATCCCCCGCCCGATCAATAATCCCCTCGGGCAACACCTCCTCATCACTCCCCGAAGTCATCGGATACCCATGCGGGGGCCCAACCCGAGGCACAAACACCGTCTCAAACTCCAAACCCTTCGACGCATGAGCAGTCAACATCGCCACCGCGCCCTGGTCATGATCCGACCCGAGCCCATCATCCCGATCAACCACGCGATGCTCGGGCAGCTCGCCGAGCGATTGCTCATTTGGATCCAAATCCTCCCAGTAGCGCAGCATCGCCCCCAGATCCCCAGGCGCATCGAACCGATCCGCCCGCGAGCGCGCAAAGCCCACCAGCGCCACCAACGACGCCACCCGCGATGCCCGGTGCCGACCATCGCCAAGCTCGCTATGCACCACCCCGGTGCGTTTGATGATCTCCATGATCGTGCTCGCTGCCGATGACTCGGCTGCGATCTTCCCAAGCTCGCAAGCAAGCGCATGCATCTGCCCCACCCGCTTGCCCAGCTGCGCATCAACCTCGCCGCCATGCGCTGCCAACCAATCGAGCAGCGCCCCCGGATCAACTGCATCCCCATCGCCCTCGATCCATCTCGATCGCAACGCCTTCCACCGCGCGATCAGCCCCCCGACCTTGATCGCATCGCACCGATACCGCGGGCGCACCAGAATCCGCTTGATATCTGTCGCCGAATTGGGATCGCCGAGCACCCGTGCCCAGGCCATCACATCGCGCACGCCTTCATCTTCCATCGGGCTGGTCTTCTCGCGAATCTCGACCGGGATTCCCTCAAGCATCAGCACCCGCGCGATCCGTTCGAGCTCGTTGCCCGTCCGCGCAATGACCGCGCACGATCCAAACGCAAACGCCTCGCCGTCTTCTCGCACCTCGCTGGCCATCTTGAGAATCATCGCCGCGATCACCTCGCCGACGAGCTTGTCATCGCTGAGCTTGACCAGCTCGACCATTGCGCCATCGACCTCGCCCGCGTGCGAAACCGCTTGTTTGGAAGCATCAAAGCGCACCTGGGCCCGATCAATCACCGCGTTGCTCGCTTCGACAATCGCCTGAGCGCTGCGGAAGTTTGTATTGAGCGTGATCGTCGGCGTCCCCTTCCAGATGGCTGCGAAGTGCGCAAAGGCCTGGTCATCTGCGCCGCGGAACCCATAAATCCCCTGGTCATCATCACCGACCACACACAAATCCGGATTCGTCTCCGCCGGGCACAGCTGACGGATCAGCTCGATCTGCGCCGCGTTGACATCCTGAAACTCATCGACCACCACATGCTTGTGATCGTGGCGCAGAATCGCAGCGATCTGCGGGTGCTCACGCATCAACTTGCTCGGCAACATAATCAGATCGTCATACTCCATCCACCCCCGCGAAAGACACCGCGACTCGAAATGCCCATACGCCAGCGCCGCCTGCTCGAACCGATCAAGCGCCGCCGATCGCGCATCGGCTTCGCCTTTGTCCAAACCGCCAAGCGCTCGCCGCTGTTGATCGAGCCACCTCATCGCATCGGCGCTGGTCATCCCCAGATTCCCAAGCCCCTTCATCGTCTCGCTAGCGAGTCCGATCGCGCTGTCGATCCCGCTGCCCATCGCGTACCGATACAGCCGATGCTCTTTGATAATCTCGCGAAGGAGCTGCTTGCGTTGTGATGAATCAATCAGGATCGGCGCGCTAGGCACGCCGAGCACATCGCCAAAGCGCTGAACGATCCCGAGTCCTAAGCTATGAAAAGTGCTCGCCTTCACCCTCGCTGCAACCGTCGGCTCGATCAACCCCCCAAGCCGATCCCCCAGCTCGCCCGCAGCCTTATTGGTAAAAGTCACCGCAACAATCTGCTCAGGGTCGATCCCCCGATGCCCGATCATGTGGGCCACGCGCACCGTAATCACCCGCGTCTTGCCCGTGCCAGGCCCCGCGAGCACAATCACCGGCCCGCCTTCAAACTCCACCGCCTGCTGCTGCTCGGGTGTCAGCTCAACTTTCGATAAATCAATCCCATCGTGCATGTGTGCGCTCATACACGAGTGTACACGATTCGATCAAGATGCACCACAGAGCACACAGAGCACACAGAGAAGAAAGAGAGAGGGGGGATGAGGAGTCCTCGCCTCTTACCCCTCCCCGCGAGGGCGCAGGGAGGGGTAAGAGGCGACATTGCTCTTGCCTACTTACTGCCCAGCGCCATCCTTCATATACAAATGCAGCGCCATCTGCCCATAGCTATGCGTCTCGGGCCCAAGCGCACCAGCCATCTTCAGATCAATATCTCTCAACACAAACTTGGGCTTGCTCGCCGCCCGGGCGAGGTCTTTTTCGAACGCGTCCATCATCGCGTCGGCGTTGGGATCATTCAAATCAATCTCGATCGCCTCGTCGCCTTCGATCTCCTCGATCGCAGCCTCACCCCCAGCCTTCTTCCGCTTGCCCCGCTTGGGTTCATCAGCCGACTCAGCCTGGCCCGTCGCGACCTCTTCACGATGCACCGCAGGCCAAGGCGTCCGCAACACGGCATACCCCGTATCATCAAGCAACCCAATCAAACGCTCGAACTGCGCCTTGACCCGTGCCCAATCTGATTCATCGCGCACCATCGGATAGGGCGGATCGAAAAATACAATATGCACAGGCTTGGGGCACCGATGAATCGTCGCAGGCCCAAGCGCATCGCCCGTCACCACCTCAACGATTTCGTCAGCCCCGAGCATCTCGATGTTCTCTTCGAGCACCTTGGTCACCCGCCGATCGCGCTCGACACACACCACCCGCGATGCACCTCGGCTGGCCGCTTCGAGCCCCACCGTGCCCGTGCCACTAAAACAATCAAGCACCGCCTCACCTTCAAAGTGACCACGGAGCAGATTGAACATCGCCTCTTTGACCATGTCCGGGAAAGGCCGAGTCATCGCCCCCTCAGGAGGCGATGCGAGAATCCGACGACGATATGTTCCACCAATGATGCGCATAGGCAGATACCCAAGCCCGTCAAAGCCTTGAAGTCAAGCATGTTGAGAAAGAGAAGAGAAGCTATGAGCAATCAGAACGAATCGATCAACGAATCAATCGAGCACAACGCTGTCATCGGAGCTTCTTCACCTGTCACCAGCGACCAGAACGGCACACCAGGTCCATCATCGGCCCACCGATTCAACATCGAATCCGCATCGAGCGCCGCCTGAGCAAGCCGATGCCCGCCGATGTAAACACACCGCTGGATCATCAACGCCCCGTCGCCCGCATACTCGAGCTCAGCAGAAACCCCCGCGATCACCTCGGCCACCTGCCCGAACAACTCGGGATCATGCCGAAGCAGCACATCGGCATCATGCCAGAGAAGATACCGCTGCCTCATGGGGATGCTCGAATGCCCTCCGCTGCGCGATCGCAGAATCGAAGCCAACCCCTTGGGCCCATCGACGGTTCTGGCGAGGGTCTCGACAGGGATCAGCCGTTCGAGCTGGGCGCAGAGCCCTTCGAGATCAAGGATGCTCCGCCCATGGAGCACGCACACCTCGATGCCCGTCTGGGCGCCAAGAAACTGCCCCAGCGAAACCCCAAAGCGTGTCCGCTGCCCAGAATCCGCCGACCACGCTGCGATATGGTGCGATTCGAGCTTGACAAGCACCTCGGGCTGCCAGGTGCTTGGCTCGAATACAAATCCGGTTGTCCCAAAGTGAATGGACATGCTCGACACATCGAACGCACAAACCCTGCGTCCAACGCTTCTCCTTTTCGCATATTCTCTGGGGTGGTGGTGTCAGCATCACAGGGCACCCCATCGCCCGCGACAGACCGAGTATGCCTCAAAATCCCCCCCACGCCACACAATCCGCAGAATCGCGCCCAAATTCGCACCATCCAACACCTTTCTACCCCCACACCTCTCGATACACCCCGCGAACCACCTATCCTCCGCAAAACAACCCCGTCAACCACCCACTCAACTTCTTCTCAACCCAAAAACGCCATTTTTTCCGTTGCATCCTATAAAATCGTGGCAGGATGCACCATTTCCACGGCTCGTCCGTATTTTACCCCATGCCAGTATCATTCTTGTGTTATCATAAGGATGTCAAAAGCATGAAGAGGGTACACGCCGCTTTCCATCTTTGGGGGAGGCCTACAGCATGAAAACGACTGCACAACCGATCGCTCGCGCAATCAAAGCAACCCGACAGCTCAGCGAACTCCCCGCCATCCCTACCCAGGATTGGGCGTCGGGCGTTGCCAATGCGCTCGTCGATCTCTCGCCCGCGTTGGTTGTTGGCGTGCTCATCGCCCACCTCGACCCCGACGAGCAACACGCCATCACCCCCATCTCAACAGGCATCGCCCATGCCCACCTCGCTGAGCATCCCCCAAGCCACCAAGCGATCGACCGGGCCCTTTATCTCCAGGACAAACTCGAACGCCTCGGATCACTCGGGTGCGAGCTCCCCGACAATGCGATCACCCGCGGGCTCGTCGCTCCCCTCTCGCTGCTGCATCCCCACGCAGCCAACACCCCCATCGGACGGATTTTCGCCTCCCAGCACCTCGTCAATCCCATCCTCGCGATCGTACCCATCACCGAAAAACTCCCCGGATTCGTCCTCATCATCACCTTGGCATCTCAACAGGTTTCGCCCGCACCCCACACAACCCAACCAGCCCACCCAACCCAATCAGCCCCGTCGCCCCAAAACGCAGAATCCCTCAACGACACCCTCGAAATACTCTCAGGCTTGCTCCCGCTGATCGCCCACAAGGCCAACCTTGCCCTCGAGCAAGTCTCCAACCCCAAAGCCTGGCTTACCGATCGTGAGCACGAAATCCTCGATCAACTTATCTTGGGATACTCCGTGCGCGTAATCGCTGCCAACCTCGGACGCAGCGCCCACACCGTACACGATCATGTCAAAAACCTGCACAAAAAACTCGGTGCCTCATCCCGAGGCGAGCTCATCGCCAAAGCGCTGGGCTATCGACCTGCACCCGAACCCGAACAAGCTCGCCAAAATCAACAAAGCCAACTCGGCGCTCACCCCATCATCTTGATCCCCCCTCCAAAGCTCTCCGAGCTCAAGCCCATCCGAGAACCCGACCGCCCAAACATCCAATCAGGCTCCCAATCGGGCACCCGACCAGTCGCACGACCAGCCCGCCCGCTGAGCCGACCATCGACACATCCCGAATCCTAAAACTCAGGACCCCAAACCAAACCCAGGCCCCCAAACCAAAGTGTTGCCTATTCAAATCGGCGAGCGATCCCCTCTGCGATCCGCCGAGCCAAACGCAGGTCGTGCCCGATAGGCTCGCGGAACGATCCTGGCTCAATCCGTCCCATCGCATCGCGCGACTGGGCGTGGGTCGAAAGCCCGATGCTCTCGGACTCGACCCGCCAGTTGGGACGGTGCACCCGATGCACCACAACCTCCACCGCGGCAACAACCCTGCCCGAATCTGTTCGATCTGAATCAGAACCATCGCCTGCACGCTCAAACTCCACCCGGACTGTCCGCTCGTGCTGATTGGCAAAGTCCTCCCACTCCTGCCCAAGCGAAGACTGCTCACGATCCCAGATCGACCCAAGCCCCACCGTCCGTTTGGGAAAGGTCGAGATCACGCCTCGCGTCGCATCGACCCGATTGATCGCGAACCGATATTCGCCGAGCACCTCGCGCACTGCTTCAAAGGCTTGGCGGTACGAGACCCCCTCAAGCACCACCCGCCCAGATTCCAAGGCTGCCTGATCGCCCGCTTGCCCTGCTTGGGCATCATGGAATGAGTGTGTCGA
>WFPK01000053.1 GCA_015487555.1 Phycisphaerales bacterium | reverse complement strand
AGATAAGGGAGGGCTAAGTCGTGTCTGATGGCTCGAAGAGATCATCTTCGGTGGCCCGGCTCGCCGAGCCGGGTCTTCTTATCGAGGCAAAGCAAACAAAAAGAACCCGGCTCGGCGAGCCGGGCCACCGGGAAAGAGAGCCATCAGACAGAGCCTAGTTGAGGGGGGCGACTTCGACTTGGCCTTTGGGTTTGTCCATGATGGCCAGGCCCATTGATTTGAGTTGGTCGCGGATGGCGTCGGCTTTGGCGAAGTCTTTGGCTTGCTTGGCGTCGCGCCGGGCGATGAGGAGGGATTCGATTTCTTCGGAGGGGGTGACGCCGGGTTGGTAGAGGGCGATGCCAGAGGCAGATGATGTTTGTTCGAGTTGTTTGAGCGAGCAGGTACCAAGGAAGCTGTCGAAGAGCTTGAAGAGTTGGGCGTCGGCTTGGGTTGGGTTGGGGGTGTCCTTGATCCACTTGTTGATCGTCCCCAGAGCGCCCGCGATGTTGAGATCGTCGTTCATGGCGTCGGCGACTGCGTTGCGAATGGTTTGGTTTGTTGTTCCTGCTTCGCCTTGTTCGCCTGCGTCAATAAACTTGCGCCAGCGCTCGACAGTGCGGGCGGAGTCTTTGAGTCCTTGCATTGAAAAATCCGCATTGGCGCGGTAGTGGGTTTTGATGAGTTCTAATCGGATGGCGGCGGGGTCGATGCCTTTGGCGGTGAGGTCGCGCAGGGTGTACATGGTGCCTTTGGACTTGGACATCTTTTGGCCTTCGACCTTCAAGAACCTTGGGTGGAACCAGTGTTTGGCGAAGGAGTCGGAACCGGTGAAGCAGCAGGATTGGGCGATCTCGCATTCGTGGTGGGGGAAGATGTTGTCTTCGCCGCCGGAGTGGAGGTCGATCTGGGCATGGGATTTGCGTGCGCCTGCGAGGCCGTCCTTGGCGAGGCGGGCCAGGGCCATGGCGGTGCATTCGATGTGCCAGCCTGGGTAGCCTTGGCCCCATGGTTTGTCGGCAGGGTCCTGGTTGGGGATCGTTGGTGAATCCCATTTCATTTTGTGGGATTCGTCTTCTTTCCAGAGGAGGAAATCTGCGGGGTGGTGTTTTTGCTTTGTGTTCGTATCATCGGTGCGTCCGCCGGCACCATCTTTGAGTTGGTCGATGGTGTTGCCGGAGAGCCGGCCGTAGGATTTGAACTTTGGGACATCGAAGTAGATGGCTCGGCTGCCGGGTTCTCCTGCGGGATATGCGTAGCCATCGGCGAGGAGTTGCTCGATGACGGTTTTCATATCTTCGATGTGCTCGGTTGCCCTTGGCATAAGCGAGGGGTCTTTGATTGTATCAATTGCTACTTTGAGTCCGAGTTTGATGGCGTCTTCTCTGAAGCGTTGTTCGTAGTAGCGTGCGATGGCCAAAGGATCTTGAGGATTGATGCCCTCGTCGGGGGGGATTTTACCCGATTTTTTTGCTTGCTCGATGCGCTTGGCTGCGACTTCCATCTTGTCTTGCCCTGCTCCATCGGCGTTTTCGTCGTCTGTCATGTGTCCGACATCGGTGATGTTCATGACTTGAACAACGGTTCTCTTTTGGGTGTGGAGTGAACCATCGAGATTTTTGAGCGTACAAAGTGGAGATTCGACCCAACGGCGCAAAAGATCAGCCGCGAGAAACGATCGAAAATTGCCTATATGGGCGTCGTCGTAAACGGTCGGTCCGCAGGAGTAGAACGAGACCTGTTGAGGGTTTGTGGGGACAAACGCTTCAAGCTGCTTTGTCAGCGTGTTATACATCTTGAGATACATCACCTGTATGGTAGGATGGAATTGAGCGGCTGCCTCTCTGGCGTGCTGCTGAGTGATAGAATATCTACCCACGGGTTCACCAATAGCCATGCTTTTTGAGCGAGGAACAATGAACGCCGAGATTTGGAAACACTTTACAACGGATCCGACAACTGGAGTGACCCTGCTTACGGTTGAAGGTGTGATCCTCTACATCAATGAACAATCAGCAAAGATTTTCTTCGACCAACCCTTAGATCCTGGGAGCCTTATTGGCAAGTCCATTCTTGAGATCGGGTTACCCAAAGAGTGGGCCAATGAGCGTATTGATCTTTTTCACAAGATGGCCAAGTCTGGAGATTCGATTCTTTTACGGACAGTTTGGAACGGGAAGCAGCAGTTTAGCTGGATGAGCCCGATCGAAGGCGACGAAGACGATGGTCGTCAGCGGGTCTTGGTCATCACGCGCCGGATTGCTTCGACAGAAGAATCGAAAGAACTTCTTGAAGGCGAGCACGATCTGGTCAACTCGAATGTGATTCGGCTTGGCGAGCTCGAGTCATTGACGCCTCGGGAGCTCGAGGTGCTTGCATTGCTTGGTCAGAAGATGTCGATCAAGGAGATCGCTGCTGCATTGTTCCGATCGGTCAAGACGATCGAGAATCATCGCGAGTCTATTGGGCGCAAGCTCAAGAAGACCCGAGGCATCGAGCTTGCGTGCATCGCCCACATTGCTGGGCTGGTTGTGGAAGACTCGACGCGCAAGCGTCTCGATGATGATTGATGCGTGTTTTGATTCGTGTGTGTCTTGACTCGTGTGTATCGGGGTTGTTTAGTTTGGATCTGCACTGCTCAGCTGGCGATCGGATTCGGGGACACACGAGACGCGCAATCGGACGACGCGGGTTGGTTCGGCTTCGAGGATTTTGAATCGGAGGGTTTCGTGGTTGAACTCTTCGCCTTGTTCGGGGATTCGTCCGAGGATGGTGTTGATGAATCCGCCGACGGTGTCGTAGTCATCTGATTCGGGGAGCTCGATGCTCAGGGTTTCGAGCTGATCGTTTGCGTCGTCGATATCTGTTCGCGCGTCGATTTCTGCCGATGATGTTTCTTTGTCGATGATGACGCTGGCTGCATTTTCTGGGTCTTCGTATTCGTCTTGGATTTCGCCGAAGATTTCTTCGACGATATCTTCGACGGTGACGAGCCCCGAGGTGCCGCCGTATTCGTCGAGGATGATGGCGATGTGGACCTGGTCGGCGAGGAGCTGGGAGAGGAGTTCGCGGACGGTTTTGGTCTCGGGGACGAAGGACGGCTCGCGGAGGATTTGGGAGAGGATGAAGGGTTTGCCGTTGTTGCCGTGGTTGATGATCCACTTGAGGAGGTCTTTGGCGTAGAGCATGCCTTCGATGTGGTCGAGGTTTTCAGAGTAAACGGGGTGGCGCGAGTGTCCGTGTTCGTTGATGAAGTGTTGGACCTTATCGAGATCATCGGTGTATTCGAGTGCGTTGATCTCGGTTCTTGGGGTCATGATTTGTTCGACTGAAGTTGATCGGAACTCGACGACCGCTTCGAGCATGTCGCGCTCGGCCTCGTCGAGTTTATCTTCGACTTCGTTGTCGCCGACGATCGAGCGCAGGTCCGAGCCGGTGATGGCGAGGTCTTTGGCATTCTGATCGGTGCCCGAGAGTCTGCGGACGACCTCGCTGGTGAATCGCCAGATTGGGAGGATGGGAACGAAGAGGGTGTGAATGATCCGGATAGGCAGGGCGAAACGGATGATGGTGTGTTCGCCTGCGTGGAGGGCGACACCCATGGGGACCAGAATGCTGATGATCCAGAGGAGGACGACAGCACTGAGAATCCCGATGATGATGGAGCTGGTGGTGGGGATGGACTCGCCCTGCATGGATGCTGCCCAGTAGACCATGCACAGGGCGGTGGCGAGTTGGAAGACCGATCGGATGAAGGCCAGGGCAGCAGCGTGGCCTTGGGTGTCTTCGAGGATGATCTTGGTGCGCTCGACGATGGATTCGCGTTCGATCTCTTGGAGCAGCGGCGCGATGCGGATGCGTGAGAGGGTGTGCAGCGAGAGCACCAATGAGGCAAAGAGCCCGGAGACAAAGGCGAGCAAGATTCCTGCGATGAGCCACCAGCCGGCGATCATAATTGTGGTTCCTTGTGTGTTGAGTCTGCTTTGGCATAGAAAGTGGCATCGATGCCAATCTGGGCGAGGATTTCATCTTCTTTTTTGTGCATGCGTTGGTAGTGGTCTTGGGTATGGTCGTCGTATCCCAGGCAATGGAGTGTGCCATGGATGATGTAGAGGAGGAGTTCGTGCTCGATGCGGTGCCCGAGTTTGGATGCTTGGCGCTTTGCCTGGTCGAAGCAGATGGTGAGGTCGATGTCGAGCGTTTTCTGGTCGAATGAGTCGGCCTTAGGCGAGAGGTCGAAGGTGAGGACATCGGTGGTGCCTGCGATGCCTGAGAATTTTTCGTGGTCGGCACTCATGCGCTGGTCGTTGACGATGCAAACGCGGACTTGCCCTTGATTGGGCAAGAGGGCCAGGGCGCGCACAGCGAGCTCGGTGAGTTCGCTGCGTGCAGACTCATCGAGCAACCCGAGTCCATCGAGGACTTGAACCTGAATTGAACCAGGTATTGCGGGGGGTGGTTGGTCGTCGGCCTCGGGTTGAGGCCTCGAAGATCGGTCGGGTTCGTCCATAAAGTGTGCACAGCATGTGGGCGGTGGGCGATTGTGTGATTCGCCGGGTGTGGAGTTTTTCCGCCGGGCTGTCCTCTTGTTTGATCTGTCAACCAACGGAAGCTTCGGTGTCCTTGCGCGGACAAACCAACCGATGCGATCTCGTGGCGAGCCCATACTTTATCGTGAAAGAACGCGTTGGCCAACATGAATATCCACAAACCGGGCGCAGAAAACAGCACTTACACCACCCAAACAGGTGGCAATTTGAGAGAAAACAGGCAATCTTTCCGTGTGAGCGGTCGATCCGTGCACTTGAGATTTAGTTTCATCGTACATTGTGAATAGATCTCTCTCTCCTCCAGCGGGGCGCCGTGGACACATGGCGCCCTGCTTTTTTTTCTGGCTTGAACGCATTCTCCTCGCGAGAAATCGGCAACGGGGACGGATCGTCAATATCATCTCGACAAAAACCACACGCACACTATGGATTCTTTGATGCTCGAAAATGAACACATACTCGTCACCGGATGCGCCGGGTTCATCGGATCGCACTTGTGCCAGTCGCTGCTCGAGCAGGGTGCTGCGGTGGTTGGGGTTGATAACTTCGATCCGTTCTATGGGCGCACTCGCAAAGAGCACAACCTCGCGATGATTGCCCAAAGCGATGCGAAGCAGCGGTTTGCTTTTCATGAGATGGATATCTGCGACCAAGAAGCCCTCGCGGGGGTGATGAGTGCTGCGGGGGTAACGGGGGGTGTGCATCTGGCAGCCAAGGCGGGGGTGCGCCCGAGCATCGTTGATCCCGGTGGATACGCAGCGACCAATGTGCTCGGCACGCAGTCGGTGCTCAGCGCCGCATCACAAGCCCGGTGCAGGCGGGTGGTGTGCGCCTCGTCGAGCTCGGTGTATGGGAATAATGCCAAGGTGCCCTTTGGGGAGACGGATGCGGTGAATCATCCGATCTCGCCTTATGCAGCAACGAAGGTGAGCTGTGAGTTGATCGCTCATGCGCACCATCATCTGACGGGGTTGCCGATCGCGATGCTGCGGTTCTTTACGGTCTTTGGGCCCCGGCAGCGCCCTGATCTGGCGATGAGCCTGTTTCTTGAGAAGATCGGCAAGGGCGAGCCGATCGACAGGTTTGGAGATGGGACGACGAGCCGGGACTATACCTTCGTGGATGATATTGTTGCGGGGATTGTTGAGTCATATCTGCGGGTCGATGCGCATGGGTATCGGATCTGGAATCTTGGCGGGGATCATCCGACGACACTCAACGAGTTGATCGCGACGGTTGGCGAGGTGGTCGGGCGAGCGCCGATCGTCAACGAGATGGGGATGCAGCCCGGCGATGTCGAGCGGACCTGGGCGGATTTGTCGCGCAGCTCCGATGAGCTTGGGTACTGCCCGAGCACTTCGATCCGCGATGGACTCGAAAAGCAATGGGCGTGGATGCAGGCGCATCGGGAAGTGGTGGATTCTTGATGGGAAACAAGCCCAAGAAGCCCAGCAAGCCCGTCATGCGGATCGTGCGGAACCTGGCGCGTTCGGGGGGGACGCTCTTTGGCAAGTGCCTCGGGTGCATGGACAAGGTGACGCTGATCTCGGAGATTCATCCTGGCGAGCTGGCGACGACCAATCCAATGATGCAGGCGCAGCAGTGGTTCGGGCTCATTACCGCCAAGGATGTCGCCCAATGGAAGGTGCGTCCGCCGAGTGTGCTTCAGTTTGTGTCGATGTGTGAGCTGCGGGCCAGTGCGCGAGGGGAGAGGTTGGTGCTTCGGGACTGGTCGCATCTGGACTATATTGGGGTGCCGTTTGTCAAGCCTGGGTATGGGTTTGCGCTCGGCGACATGCTCGAATCGGCCTATGACCTGCGGGTGGTGACGACGGTTCGGCATCCGATCGACCAGTATTTGTCGTTGATGGGTTTGCCGGTGGTGATGCAGAAGCTGGATTTCGAGCGGTACTGCTTTGGATGTCTCAAGATGAGCGAGTATGCCAGCGCACATGGGTTCTATCGGTATGAGGATTTTACGAAGGATCCCGATGCGGTGCTCGCGTCGATGTGCAGCGATCTTGAGCTGCCCTTTGATCAGGGGTATCGTGAGAAGTGGTCAACCTACACGACGATCACAGGTGATACGACAGCGATGCTTGGGCGGGGATCGGTCAAAAAGACGATCGAGTCGTTTGGGCGCAAGCCAATGGATGATGAGTTGCTCGACGCGTTCCGAGGGAATGGGGATTATCAGCGGGCGTGTGAGCTACTTGGATATGAGGCATGACTTTGGAAGACACGGCTTGCCGAAGACGGTCAAGCCGTGATACCCGGTGAGTTCGCGAGCCCTCAGACACACGGGCTAAGCGGTGTAGTCGAACTCGGCGAGTTCGGCTTTGAAGGCTTCGTTGAACCGTTCGTCGAGCCCGGGGGAGAGGGCGTCGAGGGATTGGTTGGCTTTGCCCTGGTTCATAAAATACATGCCCTTGCGGGTGGCGTCTTTGGTGCCTACGAAGAGGTATTTGGAGAGGTCGTTTGCTTTGCCGGTTTTTTTCTCGCGAATCTCGAGTGCGCGCATGGCGTCGAATGAGCTGGCAGCGACCGCTTGTTTGAGCTGATCTTCATCATACTCGATTCCAAGAAACTCGGCCATGCGGATAAGCTGAGTCTTGGGGTCTGATTTGAGGTCTTCGTAGCGGAGGTTGAGGACGGGGAAGAGATCGGTTTGTCGCCATGAGCGCGCGTGGGAAGCCCAGGTGCCGAAGCCGATTTTTTTCCAATGGCGGTCGCCGCCGTATTTGAGGAAGGATTTGACAAACTGATCTTTGGAGAATGGTTTGGCGCTTTCGTTGGTGAGTGCTCGGTAGTTGAGCGCGCTGAGCAGGACATCGCGCGGGTTGCGGATGATGTGGATGGCTTTGGCAGTGTTGGCGAGTTGTGGATGTTTTTTGGTCAGCTCGAAGTGTGTTTTGACATAGATCGGGCCCGATTCGGGGAGATCGAGGGGCATGGGTCGGTGGATATCGGGGATTTTGGCAGCGACATCGGCGGATCGCTTTGGCGGGCCAAAGAGCATGCTGTAGAGCATGAAGCGGACCCAGGTGTTACCGCTCTTTGGGTAGGATGCGATCCAGATGGTATTCATTCCTTCGTCTCCTGTGTTTCACACCATGATGTCCAGAGGGAACGGTAGGCCGATTCGATTTTGCGGGTGTAGCTTTGCTCATCGACCAATGCGGAAGCTGCGAGCTGGTCTTTGAGCTCGGCGCGGGCGTCGATGGTGCGCACCCTGCTCTGGGCGTGTTTGGTTGCCAGGTCGATGTAGGCTTGTTCATTGTCGGCGATCAGGTCAGCGCAGCCGATGGCTTGCAAGAGCGAGGCACTCACCCGTCCGGCGTGGGATTGGCCCAGCAGGGTGATCGTGGGCACGCCCATCGCCAGGGCTTCGCAGGTGGTGGTGGTGCCGGTGTAGGGGAAGGTGTCGAGGGCGCAGTCGATGCGGTTGTAGAGGGCGAGGTGGTCGGCGGTGGTTTGCGTTCGGCCGAGGAGTTCGATGCGCGAGGGGTCGATGTCGAGTTTGGCGAATCGGTTGTGGATGTCGGCGCGGACTTCGGGTTCGCCCAGGCGGGCCGTTTTGAGCAGGAGCTGGGCGTTTGGATTGGCTTTGAGGATGTCGGCCCAGGTGCGTATGGTGCTTGGGGACATTTTGCGCAGGTCGTTGAATGAGCCGAAGGTGAAGGAGCGGTCGGGGTCGATGGCGAGTTCGGGCAGATCGGTCGGCGGGCGGTAGCAGAGGAAGCAGCCTGCGACGCGGACGAGTTGTTCGGTCGCCAGCGCGTCGGCCTGGGGCGCGGGGTCAGTGATCGCATCGACAATGCGGGCGGTGATGGATTCGAGCCCGGTGGTGTTGGCGTAGCCGATCATGGAGATCGAAACGGGCGCGGGTTTGGCAGCCATCAGGGGGAGCTGGTTGGAGGCGAAGTGCCCGGTGAGCTCGACGAGGATGTCGAGCCGATCGTTGACGATCTGCTTGTGGGTCGCTGCGATGCCTTGGGTACAGTCTCGCCAGCGATCGGCGTGGGACTTGATCCGGGCGGTCATGGCGTCGGCGTGGGTGCTGGTGGAATAGACGAAGAGCTCGAACCGGTCCCGGTCGAGGTGCTCGAAGAGGGGCTCGATGAAGTAAGCGATCGAGTGGGTCTTGAAATCCGGCGAGATGAACCCGATGCGCAGGCGCTTCTCGGGATCGGGCGTGTTTGGATAGGTGCTCGGCGGGCGGACCTTGGACTGGACGCATCTGCCGAAATCCTGGTGGATGGCAAAGACCTCCTGGGGGGTGAGCTGATCGTCGTAGCAGCTGAACATCGCGAGCGAATCGTGGAGGATCGGGTGGTCGGGGAAACGATTCAAAGCGGTGCGCATCAACTCGATGGCTTTGCCTGCATTGGCGATGTCGGATTCGAGTAGGGCGAGGTTCATGATCGGCTCGTGCTCGTCGGGGAAGCGCTCGATGGATCGGGTGAGGACTGTTCTGGCGTCGGCGATGCGCCCGGTTTCGAGATAGGCGATGCCCAGAGCGCCCATGGCTTGCTCAATATCGGGATTGCGTTCGAGTGCCTTTTCGAGATGGACAATCGCTTGTTCGCATTGGTCCGATTGCACCATCAGCGTGCCCAGGGCGCTGAGATACTGAGGCTCGTCGGGCGCAAGATCGCAGGCGCGCTGAGCGTAGTAGAGGGCCTGGTCGGGCGCTTTGGTCTGGGCGTAGAACCCGGCAGCGACATGGTTGACCTCGGCAAGGGTGGGGTATTTGCGGATGAGCCCGGTGATGGCCGGGGCGGCTTTGGTTGTTTGGCCGGTGCCAAGTTGCTTGAGGATATTGGTGAGCTGCTCGCGGATGCGGGCGTGCTGCTCGGGGGTTATCTTTTTGGATTTGAACGATCGACTCATCGCATGCCCCCGGCTTTGCTTGGGCAGCGCTGATCGACGCATTCGCGGGCGCGGGCGTCGGCTGCGTAGACATCGGCGAGGGTGTTGATGGGCTCGATCGAAAGCTCGGCCAGCACTGAAGCAACGCAGTGGTCGATCTGGCCGAAGGGAAGCTGGCCGGCGATGAAGTGCTCGACAGCCCGCTCGTTGGCAGCATTGAGGATCGCGCCGGCGGAGCCCTCTGCTCGAATCGCGCTCATCGCCAGGTTGATCGCGGGGAAACGATCGGGGTCGATCTCTTGAAAATCGAGCGTTCCGAGTTTGGCGATGTCGAGCCGATCGGCGCAGGCTTGGGATCGAGTCGGCCAATCGAGGGCGTGCTGGATCGGGGCTTTCATATCGGGTGCGCCAAGCTGGGCGATGACCGAGCCGTCGGCACACTCGACGAGGGCATGGACGATGGATTGTGGGTGAATCACCGCGCCGAGCTGATCGGCATCGAGCCCGAAGAGCCAGTGGGCTTCGATGAGTTCGAGGGCTTTGTTCATCAGGGTCGCGCTGTCGATGGTGACTTTGGCGCCCATCGACCAGTTGGGATGATTGAGCGCATCGGCAAGCTTGGCGTGCATGATTTCATCGCGGGACTGGGTGCCAAATGAGCCTCCCGATGCGGTCAGGACGACGCGTTCGATGCACCCGGGCGCGGGCATCGGCGGGGCGTAGGGCTCGGGTGTCATTGCGCACAGGCACTGCCAGACGCCGGCGTGCTCGGAATCGACCGGCAGCAATGACGCGCCGGATTTGCGGGCGGTTTCGATCACCAATGCCCCGGCTGCGACGAGGGTTTCCTTGTTGGCCAGGGCGACATCAATGCCGAGTTCGAGCGCGCAGAGAACCGAATCGAGCCCGGCGATGCCGACGATCGCGCCCACGACGAGATCGCAAGGAACCTCTTCGATCAGCCGGCGCGGAGCATCGGAGCCGATGCGGAAGTTGAACCCGGATTGATCCAGCGGATTGTCTGCGCAGGCCAAAGCAAGATCGCGCACGCCCAGCGCATTGGCCTGCTTGATGAGCTGACGATGGTTCGACCCGGCAGCGAGCCCGACGATCTCGAAACGGGTGCCCGATTCGCCCTGATCGGCCAGGGTGTTGAGGTGCTCGATGACTTGCAGGGTTTGCGCGCCGATCGACCCGGTTGAGCCGAGGATGATGACGCGTTTGGTTTGGGCGCCGATGTGCTTACCCACGCCGACTCCTTACTCGAGCCCCAGCTTGGCCAGTTCGCTGGCGGACAAGACTCGACGGGAGTTCGAATATAATCCACGCTTGGGTTTGGGTTTGTCGGCTGCGGGCTCGGGCTTGGATCCAGGCTTGGATTCCGCTTTGGGTGCGGATTCGGAAACGGACTCAGAATCCGATTCGGGTGCGGGTTTTTTCGAGCGCGATCGACGACGCGATTTGGGTTTGGGCTCGGTGACACGATCGGCTTCGGGTTTGTCGGCTGGTGCGTCTTGAGCTTCGTTCGAAGCCGACTCGGACAAGGAACCCTCGTCCGATGAGCCCTTCTTCGATGGTCGGCGTCTTGGGCGACGACGGGGGCGTGGGGATGAATCTTCGGATGAAGAATCAGAGGATGACGCTGATTGCTCGGGTGAAGAATCCTGGGCAACGGGCTCAAACTCATCGCTCGACGAAGCATCGGTTTCCGATGAATCGTTCTCTTGGCTGCCTTCTTCACCTGATCGACCACGGCCACGACCGCCACGACGACGGCGGCGGCGCTTCTTCTTGATCGGCTCGCCGTTCTCATCGAGCTCGACGGGCTCATCGGATTGACCCGATTCGCTGGATTGGTCTTGGTCAGATTCACCCTTCGGTGGGCGATCGTCTTCGCGTGATTCGGTGTTTTCTGATCCCTCGTCCGATCGGCTGCGCCCGCGCCCGCCTCGGCGACGGCGGCGTTTCTTCTTGAAGGCTTCGCTGCCCTCGTCGAGCTCGCCTTCGACGGGGAGTTCGACATGCTCGGCAGATTCGGCCTTGCGGGCGATTTCCTCCGCGAGCTTCTGGACGGTGGTTTCGTCGATCTCATCGAGCGGGTCCATCGCCCACGAGCCATCGGGTGAGCTCTCATCACGCCATTCGACAACCGCGGGCTGGGGGCGCTTGGCGGGTTTGAGTTTTTCGATATTGATGTCCGAGCCCGATTCGTCGTAGGCATAGAACGAGACGCGGTCGATCGGGAGTGATTCGGACACACGGACATCAAGCATCTTGCCCGAGATCAGCTCGATGCGCGTCAGGCTCGATCGTTTGGTCGAGAGCAGGGCGCTGGCGACGCGGGGGTTGACGACCAGCTCGGCGCGGTGGACCTTGGGGTGATCGAGCAGGGCTGCCAGATCACGCAGGGCGGTGGCGGCGACCGAATCGGGGCGCTTGACGAGCCCGCGCCCGTGGCACATCGGGCAATCGGCAAAGTGCTGGGACTCCATCGACCCACGCATCCGCTGGCGGGTCATCTCAAGGAGCCCGAAGGGCGAGATGGGCGCGGTGGATGATTTGGCGCGGTCGCGCTTGAGGCGCTCGTTGAACCGCGCTTCGACTTCCTTGCGGTGCGAGTGGAAACGCATGTCGATCAGGTCGTTGACGACCAGCCCGCCCAGATCGCGCAGGCGCAGCTGACGGCAGATGGCATCGACCGCTTCCATGTTGGTCCGAAAGGCGTTGGTCTCGGCATCGCGCGCTGCGCGCGACTTGCCCGAGTTGACATCAATGGCGACCAAAGCTTCGGTCTGGTCGATGACCAATCGCCCACCCGAGGGGAGCATGACCTCGCGGGCGTGGATTTCGTTGATCTGGGACTCGATGCCAAAGGCGTGGAAGATCGGCTTGGTGCCGGTGTAGTGCGAGAGCTTGGCGCCCGAACGCGGAGCTGCGATTTTGACAAACCGGGCGACGCGCTTGAGCGCCGGTTCGGAATCAATCACGACGCGCGAGACTTCCGAAGTCAGCAGGTCGCGGATCGAACGCACCAGCAGGTCGGACTCGGTGTAGAGCAGGCGGGGCTTGTTGCCGCCTTTGCGCCGGGATTCCATGTCCTTCCAGAGCCGAGCAAGATACGAGAGGTCGCGCTTGAGCTCGGCCTTGGTGCGATCGAACCCGGCGGTGCGGAGGATGAACCCGAATCCTTCGGGGAGTTCGAGCTGAGAAAGAATCTGCTTGGCAGCTTTGCGTTTGTCCTCGTCTTCTTCCTTGCGTGAGACGCCGACCTTGTCCATGCCCGGCATCATGACCAGGAACCGACCCGGGATCGAGAGGTAGCTTGTCAAGGTTGGGCCCTTGGTGCCCACGCCCTCTTTGAGGACCTGGACGATGATCTCTTGCCCGCGCTTGATGCAGTCTTGCACCGGTGGGCGGCTCTTGCGCGGGGTTTTCTTGCCGACGCGTTCTGTTTTTTCGTCGCCTTTGGCAAAGTACTGCGGGTGCAGGTCCGAGACATGGAGGAACCCGTTTTCTTCGGTGCCAAAGTCTACAAAGACCGCCTGGATCGAGGGCTCGATGTTGGTGACCCGCCCGACATAGATATTGCCCACGCGTGAGACGCGATCGGTGGGCTCGACCATGAGCTCTTCGAGCTTGCCGTCTTCGAGCATGGCGACGCGGCACTCTTCGCCGGGCACATAGTTGATAATCATCTCGGCCTGCGGCACTGAGGCAGCGGCTTTGGATGATGATGCTTTGCGCGTTGTTTTTTTGGCGGCCTTCTTCGATGCTGTTTTCTTCGACCGCGATGGGCGGCGAGGAGCTGATTCCTCTTGAGAATCCTGTTGAGAATCCTGGGAGTCTACTTCCGCTTCGGACTCAGGCTCAAGCTCGGCGACTGGTTCTTGAACGATTGTCTCATCGGCGGGCGATTCAACAGGCTCGAGCTCGGTATCTTCATGCGAAATCTCTTTGGCAACTTGCTTGGAAACCTTCTTGGAAACTTGCTTGGAAAGCTTTTTGGTCGTTTTCTTGGCGACTTTTTTAGTGACCTGTTTCGAAGTCTTCTTCTTGGTGGTTTTCTTTGAAGCAGCCTTCTTGGTGGTTTTTTTCTTGGATGTTTTCTTCTTGGTCGTCTTACTCTTCTTTTCTGACACGCTTTCTGATGTGCTTTCGGGTTGGGGCTCGTTGGATTGGTTGTCGTTGTTTTCTAGGAAATCTGTCATTGGTATCGTGACCTTGTTGGTCAGTGAGTGACTTTGGGCCTAGCCATGCAAACGCACGAACGCAGAGTCGCGTCGGGGCGTGTGGGGCAGAAGCTGTAAAGTTGCGCGGTGCCTGTGCACTCGGTGCTCACTGAAATATGGCAGCGGCTGGCGTGGTTATCTCGGTGTACGCACGCCCCACAAATCTGGAGCACACGCTTTGGCCATGCGCCGGATTGATCGCAAAGATCAATCACATCGCTCGAAGAGCACACCTAGATGACTCGGCGGCCTGTTGACTCAACTCTGGTGGGTCGAGCCAACGACTGCGCGTTGTTCGTGGCCGAGGATCAATCGTTGGACTCTGCAGCGACCTGATAAAGATCGAGCAAAGATACGCGAGATTGAGCTAGCCGACGGGACGCCCGTCGAACACCTCGGGGACAAGTTTTCTGAGCCTCGACCGCACATAGCTGGCAGCTTCGGCTTCGGAATCGAAACTGATCGCTTTTTTAGCAATCCGTTCGCATCGGGACACAGTCAGCCCACGAATCGTCTTCTTGAGCATAGGGATCGACGATCCGGTTGCTGAGATGGTACGCACCCCGAGCCCCAACAGCAACGCGGCAAAGACAGGATCGGCAGCCGATTGCCCGCAGCATGACACCGGGACCTCATGGCGACGCCCCGCACGGGTCACATCGCGGATGAGCTTGAGCACCGCCGGGTGGATCGGGGTATATAGAGACGCGACCCGTTCATTTGTTCGGTCAACTGCGAGGGTGTATTGCACAAGATCGTTGGTTCCGACGGAAAAAAAGTCGACTTCTCGGGCGAACGAACCGGCCATCAGGGCCGCGGCGGGTACCTCGACCATCATCCCGATCTCGATATCCTTATCGTACGCAACCCCTTGCTCATCAAGCTCTTCCATCTCTTCGCGGATGAAATATTTCCCCGTACGGAACTCGGCGATATTGGTCACCAGCGGGAACATCACTTTGATCGGGCCATGGGCGCTGGCGCGGAGAATCGCCCGCAACTGGGTGCGGAAAATATCCTGATGCACCAGACAATACCGGATCGAACGCAGCCCAAGGTACGGGTTTCGTTCAGGGTTTTCTTCTTGTTCTTGGGTGTATTTGTCAGCCCCCAGGTCGATGGTTCGGATGGTGAGGGGCTTGCCTTTGAGGTGTTTGACGCACTCGGAGTAAGCGCGGTAGTGGTCCTCTTCGGTGGGTTTATTCTGGCGTGTGAGGAAGAGGAACTCGGTGCGGTAGAGTCCGATGCCGGTGCCGCCGTCGTTGATGACCTGGTCGATTTCGTGGGCGAACTCGATATTGCCCAAGAGGGTGATGTGCACCCCGTCGGCGGTGATGGCGGGGAGTTTGGCGTATTCGTGGAGCGAGAGGCTGACCTGGCGGGCACGGATTTGCGCCTGGTGGTAGTGTTCGATGGTTTCATCATCGGGGTCGAGGATGATGAGTCCTTTTTCGCCATCGACGATGATTCTTTGCCCATCGTTGGCCTGCGAGAGGAGCCCTTTGACCCCGACCACTGCGGGGAGATTGAGTGCTCCAGCGACGATCGCGGTGTGGCTGGTTCGGCCGCCCAGCGCGGTGACAAAGGCGGCGACTTTGGTTCGATCGAACCCGGCGGTCTGCGATGGGGTCAGATCGCGGGCGACAATGACGGTGCCTTCGTTGAGGTTGGTGATCGAGACTTTCTTCCTGGTATCGAGGTTTTCGAGCTGGCGCGATGCGAGATCGCGAAGGTCATCGACCTTGGACTGGAAGGTGGAATCGGGGTGGTTGGCGAATTTTTTGGCGATGGTGTTGAAGGTGCTCGAGATCGCATACTCAGCGTTGAGATGCTCTTCTTCGATCATTTTTTTGATCGGAGTCATCACGGAGGGATCGCAGAGCACGCCGATGTGGAAGAGGAAGATTTTGGCGGCCTCTTTGCCCATTTCGTCGGCTGCGGTTTTGTGGAGCTCGTTGAGCTCGCTGATCGAAGCGGCGCGGGCGAACTCGTAGCGTTCGAGCTCGGCGGGAACATCGGCGGGGTCAATCTCGCGTTTGTGGACGCGCGGGCGGGATTCATCCTCGATGACGAAGATGCGCCCGATCACAAATCCGGGGGATACTGGGATGCCTCGCAAGGTCTGCATGCGTGTTCCAGGGGCGACAGTGAGGGGCGATAACCAGGGGCGATAAAAAGTCGCTCTCTGAGCGCCAACGATCCCCTATCTTAGCAAGGCCAAGGGCAGGGGCACGAATTGGAGGCCACGGCACCCATCTCGGGGGATGCTTGAGGATTTGGAGTAGGATTCTGTTGATACCCGGTGTATACTTCCAGCAATCGCATCGACGGCCGAGACTTGGTGGGCCGACCTGTCAGCCACCAGATAACGCGGACGAGATGCACGAACTACGCTTCAGATTTTACTGTGTGTTATGCATGAGGTCTGTTGTGAAACAAGAAAACACATGTCTACAACCACGCTGACTGGCATACTGGAATGGCCAAAGCGTTCTGAGGGGCGTGTTCGACAACTCTCGGACACCACCGCCAAGACGCTTGAAGCTCCCGACGATCCGTTTGTCCCTGTTCATTTCGGGGAGAATTTACCGTTGCGTGATGGATTGCGCGTCGAGGTGGAGGTCGTGGAGAAGAAGCCCCGAAGACGCCGAAGGGGGCGCGGGCCATCTGGGCCTCGCAAGCCTCGTCCGGTGGTCGAGCGGTTCATCGAAATCGAAGGGATGAGCCCCGAAGACTTCGCGTCGCGCAAGCAGTTTGCGGATTTGACGAGTATTGACCCGGCCCCACGCTTGACACTCGAGTATCCCGGGTGTCCGCCGGTGTGCCGATTGATTGATCTCTTCTGCCCGATCGGGCGTGGACAGCGAGGATTGATTGTTTCGCCTCCCAAAGCGGGCAAGACGACGCTGCTCAAGGACATCACCACCGCGGTGCTGATGAATCACCCTGATGTGCATGTGATGGCATTGCTCATTGACGAGCGCCCCGAGGAAGTGACGGATTTCCTCCGCACATTTCACGGCAACGCTGCCCAGCGTGACGGCGACGAGCCTTGGGACAAGCCTTGGAAACGCGAGCAGATCGAGCTCTTCGCATCGAGCAACGATCATGATATCGCCAAGCACATCGAACTCTCGATCACCACGATCGAACGGGCCAAAGCCATGGTCGAAGCAGGCAAGCATGTGTTTATCGTGCTCGATTCGCTCACCCGGATCGGACGGGCATTCAACCGCTCGAACAAGCACGCCAGCTCTGGGCGCACGATGTCGGGGGGGATCGACTCGAAGGCCCTCGAAATCCCCAAGCAAATCTTCGGCGCAGCGCGCAATACCGAAGAGGGTGGGTCGCTCACCATCATCGCCACCTGCCTGGTCGATACCGGCAGCCAAGGCGATCAGGTGATCTTCGAGGAGTTCAAAGGCACGGGCAATATGGAGCTGATTCTCGATCGCAAGATCGCTGAGAAACGACTCTTCCCCGCGATCAACCTCGCTGCCAGCGGCACACGCAAAGAGGATTTGCTCATCGAAGACAAGCCATTGCAGACCATTACCGCTCTTCGCCGACGGATGCTCAATATGCCGCCGCCTGTGCAGGTCGAGCAGCTCCTGGCAGCACTGCAACGCTTTGAGACCAATGAAGCGCTGGTCGGATCATAAAACTCTTGTATATCAAGAGAACCGCAGAGAATCGAAGGCGAACAGGATACTGGTTTTCCTCTTTGGAGATTCGGTATGCACAGATCGTTTTTATTCGGCAGCGTTCTCTTGATGCTCACCACTCCATACGCTCTGGGTCAGCGTCAAGACTTGCTCTATGTGCTTCAACCCGACGCCATGACGGTGCAACAGCTCATTGATGCCGATGTTGATTGGTTGATCCTTGAGCCTACTGCTGACGGATCGCAGGCAACCGCCTTCACCGCCCAGGAAATTGAGCAGATCCGGTCTGATGGCCCGTGCCCGAAGAAAGTGCTCGCGTACCTGTCGATTGGCGAAGCTGAGTCATATCGAGATTACTTTGATCCCGGATGGATTGATGATGACAACAATCCGATCCCGGGCGTCGCCCCCGCGTGGCTGGGCCCGACCAATCCGGACTGGGAAGGCAACTTCAAGGTTCGCTACTGGATGCCTCAATGGCAGCATTTGATCGTTGGAACGGATGCGGGGCCTTACACCTCGCCGTATGATGCGATTATTGATGCGGGGTTTGATGGGGTGTATCTCGATATCATTGATGCTTTTTACTTCTGGTCATCGCCCGATGGCATCGTCGAACGCCCGCGCGCCCAGGCCCGCACCGAGATGATCGACTTTGTCGAGGAAATCGCCCGCCACGCGCGTGTCGTACGCAGCGATGTGGATTTTCTGGTTTTCCCTCAGGGTGGGGTGGACATCATCCTCAACGACAACGGCGAGCTTGATTCAGAAACAGCTGACTACTTCGCCTCGATCAATGGGGTCGGGCGAGAGGATGTGTGGTATGACGAGCTTGCTCCGCAGCTTCCAGCCCAGACCAGCTACGCACTCGATCTGCTCCGCACATACAAACTCAACAGCAAAGCGGTGCTGGTCACGGACTACATCATCAACCGGAATAACCAATCCGCTTCCGAGAACAATGCGCGGGCAAGTGACTTTCTTGCACAAGTTGAAGCGGAAGGATTCATCGGATACGGCGCATTCAATGATCGCTCGCTTGATGCCATTGTCGCCTTTGGCGGCAACGGATGGGATGTAAACCAACCCGAACCCGGATGCTTTCCCTTGTGCCCAGCCGATCTCACCGGCGATGGATTGCTCAACTTCTTCGATATCTCGACATTCTTGAGCGCCTTTGACGCCAACGACCCGGTGGCGGATTTTACAAACGACGGGCTGTACAACTTCTTCGATGTCTCAGCCTTTCTCAGCTCGTTCAATGCCGGGTGTCGGTAAACCCTATAAAATTCCTCGTAGACATCGCTTATAGCGGGCTTTTTGGTCCTTTATTCTGTTGTGAATAATGAGATTTGGTGTATACTTTCCCCGGAGACTGATCAGTTTTTCAACGCTAAGGATTCCGTCATGCCATACCGTTTTCACTCGGCCATCAAAGCCTTGGGCGCACTTGTGCCCACGGCTTCTGTTGTTTTTGTTGGGTTCTTTGGCACCACGAACGCATCCGCCCAGTCCGAGCGCGAACTCGACCGGGCGGATGGAGCGGTGATCGGATTGTGGGAACCCTTTGCGCCTCCTGAGAATCCGGTGACCGAAGAAAAACGGGTGCTGGGCAAGATTCTGTTCTGGGATGAACAGCTCTCGAGCGACAACACCATCTCGTGTGGCACCTGCCATATCCCATCCGAAGGCGGCGTCGATCCACGCGTCGGGCTCAACCCGGCTTTCGATGGCATCTTTGGAACACCTGACGATCTCGATGGATCGCCCGGGCTGATCGCTACGGATGTTGACGGGCTCTATATCCGTTCGCCTTTGTATGATCTTGAGCCTCAAGTCACCGGGCGGCGTTCGATGAACAACCATGTGTCGATGTATGTCGGCAACCTGTTCTGGGATGGACGGGCTGAGGGCGATTATATTGATCCCGTTACCGGCGAAACCCTCGCGATTTCAAGTGCTGCACTCGAGATTCAATCGCTCGTTCCGATCCTCAATGACATCGAGATGGCCCACCAGGATCGAGACTGGGCATCGGTGACAACCAAGATCGCCAACGCCAAACCCTTGGCTCTGGCGTCGAATATCCCTCAGGATATGCTCGATGCGATTACCGCCAATGAGACTTACCCGGCGCTCTTTGAGTCAGCCTTTGGCGATCCTGAGGTGACCGCTGCGCGGATCGGGTTTGCGATTGCGACCTATGAGCGGACGCTGGTGCCTGGCGAGTCGCCTTGGGATTTGTGGAATGCGGGTGATGACTCGGCGATGACCCCCGAACAGCAGCTCGGGTGGACGCTCTATCGCGGTTCGACCTGCAACAACTGTCATACTGCCCCACTGTTCACCACCAACAACTTCATCGTCGAGGGCGTGCGCCCGATCGAAGAAGATATCGGCCGCGCAGGTGTCACCGGGGTGAGCTTTGAGCGGGGTGCCTTTCGGATGAGCACGCTTCGCAATGTTGGATTGCGTGATCGGTTTATGCACACGGGCATGATCGAGACGATGGATGATGTTTTTGATTTTTATGCCCATCGCAATGGGCTTGGGCCGTTGCCTGAGAATCGGGATTTCAGGCTCAACTCACCGATCGTCTTCTCGCCTGAAAACGAAGCGATCGTCAAAAACTTCATCAACACCGCCCTGACGGATCCACGGGTCGCCAACGAGACCTTCCCGTTCGATCGCCCGACGCTTCATACCGAGCTCGACACACCCAACCCGATGATTACCGAATCAGGGGTCATGGGCACCGGCGGGTATACGCCCAAGATGATCGCGGTGGTGCCTCCCAATATCGGGAACCTCGGATTCAAGATCGGGCTCGACTTTGCCCTTGGCGGAGCCCAAGCATGGGTGGCGATTTCGTCGACCCCGCCGGTTGATGGGCTTGTGCTTCAGGATGAACTCGTCGGCCCGATCGCGCTCAATGGGATGGGCGCTGGCGATGGGTTCGGGACGCTGATCTACCCGATCGACAACCCGGCGATGGATGGACAGACTTTTTATATGCAATGGATCGTTGCCGATCCGAGTGCTCCAGATGGGTTTGCCTATTCGCAAGTGGCTGCGGTGACGCCGTTCTGTTCGATGATCGCCTCGTGCGCTCCATCGTGTGCTGCGGACCTCACTGATGATGGTGAGCTCGACTTCTTCGATGTTTCTGCGTTCTTGACCTTGTTTAGCAAGGCAGACCCCGCAGCAGACTTCGATGAGAATGGTGAGTTTAACTTCTTTGATGTTTCCGCATTCCTGATTGCATTTGCTGATGGGTGCCCGTAAAGCCTGGGCTGCGTGCAATACAAATCCTCTTGCCTCTTGCCATTTCGTTGTTTCTCAGTAGCGCTGCTGCCCGATGATCGCTCTGGCTGCCCGGTGAGTCATGGCGTGCCCGGATTTGATCGCACTGACTTTGGCGCACAAGGGGCGACCAACGAGCGCAAGGTCGCCGATGAGATCGAGGAGTTTGTGCAGGGCACATTCGTGCTCGTGGCGATAGGTGTTCTCGATCGGTCCGATGTCGCCGATGACCAGTAAATCGTTGATTTGGAGGTGTTTGAAGAGCCCGGCGCTTTGCATCGCGTTGGCTTCACGCTCGAGACAGAAGGTACGGGCCAGGGCGATGCGACTGGCATAGTCGGTCGAATCACCTTGCCAGGTGACTGTTGCCGATGCGATGGGATCCGTCGGGTAGTCGATGGTGTAGGTATAGCTAGGCGATTGGGCCGGCTCGATGGTGATCGACGCGCCGTGCTCTTCGATGATGATCGGCTTGTCGATGGTGATGGGCTCGACCTGAGATTCGAGTGTTTCGATGCCGACTTCGCTCAAGGCGTTGACAAAATCGCGGGCTGACCCGTCCATGATCGGAATCTCGCAATGTGGATGTGGCGACCTGATCTCGATCGAGGCGTCGGTGATCCCCATCCCAACCAGGGCGCTGAGCAGGTGCTCGATGGTGGCGATGTTGGTGGATTGGGAGCAGATACTCGTACACCGAGGGGGCATCTGGGCGAAGGCTTCATGCACGGGCATCGCGGAGAGGTTGGCGATATGAACAGGGACCCTGGTATCGGCTCGGCGGAAGGTGATCCCCGATTGATCGTGCGATGGGCAGATCGCCAATGCGACAGGCTCGGCAGTGAAGAGCCCGGTGCCCGCGATACGGACAGCGTCATTGAGTGTGGTCCGGTTCATCATGGGCTTGGGATCAGGATGAGTTGTTGTAGTCTGGGTCGAGTTTTTTGAGTGTTTTCTCGACCCGTCGGCAGAACTTGGCGAGGTTTCGGCTCGCTGCTGCATTGGCCAGGGCGGTGCGCGCAGGCATCGCAGGAACCCCCAGAACCGTCTCGCCGCGGGGAATTTCGTCGAGCACGATTGCGCCGCCTGCGATTTTGACATCTTCTCCAACGGTTGCCTGATCGTTGAGCACCACCGCCCCCCCGATCATGGTACGGTCCCCGATGGTCGATGAGCCCCCGAGGGTTGTTCGCCCGCATAGCAGGACATCGTTGCCAACAATGCAGTTATGGGCGATATGAACCTGGTTATCAACTTTGGTGCGATGCCCGACTCTGGTCACGCCGAACTTGGCACGGTCAATCGTCGAGCAGGCACCGATCTCAACATCATCGCCGATTTCAACCGTACCGATCTGAGGCACCTTGGTCACGGGGCGATCCTTAGTCGCGGTGAGAAATCCAAACCCGTCGGCACCGATGACACAGTTGGCAAAGATGAGTCCACGATCGCCGACGACGCACCGATCGCCGACAACCACTCCGGGGTGCAAGATGGTGTCTTGTCCGATTTGGGCATCTTGCCCAATGTAGGCATTGGCAACCAGAACAACACCCGAAGCGATGGCTGCTCCTTGGCAGACGACACATCCCGGACCAATCGAAGCTTCGGGGTGAATCTGGGCATCGGGGTGGACGGTGGCGCTGGGATGAATCCCAACACCTGGAGCTGAGGGTTTGGGTTTGATCGCTTCGAGGATTTTGATCACCGCGATATCCGCATCGGGGACAAAGATGAGTGCCCGTGTCTCGGGATCATGACCGGGAACATCGACCCCCTGGGTGACGAGTGCTGCCGAGCAGGAGGAATCGCTCCAGAGGTTGGCGAAGTTTTTCGAGCGGATGAAGGTAAGCGAGCCCGGGCTGCCGTCTTCGATCGAGGCCAGTTCGGTGAGGATAAGCTCGGGGTTTCCAACCAGCCGACCCTCGACGAGCCCGGCGAGTTCGTCGGCACGGATCGAAACCGAGCCAGATTCGGGCGATGTTGATTGCTCGGAATCGGTTGTCATCATCCGCAGGGCCTCTTTTCATCGATTTCTTGGCAACGCTGCTGAGCGTAGATCAGGGGGTGTTGAACTCGTTGTTCATCATGGTGATGACCTGATCGGTGATATCCACGCCCTCGTGACGATAAATTACACTCCGCGAAACGATCGAACGGAACACATCTTGATATTGGGCTCCTTCGGGGACCAGGAAGAGCGAGTCATCAAAGAGGACGATGTCGTATCCTTCGCGATCAGCAATCCGTGCGATGGCATCGGTAATTTTTTCGTAGGTTTCGCGGGTGACATTGCCTCGGTCGATCGAGAGGATTTGGCCCAGAGCGTTGCCTCGTGCTTCGTAGACCGCCTGGATTTCCATCATCTGGCGAATTTTGTCTTTGTATTCATCGGTGCCCGGGGTGCCTGCTTCGAGGTCGGCTTTGAGGATGTTGATCTGGTCGGCGACCTCTTGAAGCTGGGCCTGGCGCGCGTTTTTGTTGGCTTCGAGCTCGTCCTCGCGGACGCGGAGCTCGTCGAGCTTCTCGAAAATTTCGACGATATCAACCGTGGCAACCGCGGTGGGCAGGGCGGGCGGGCGAACAGCATTGGCCCCGGCCTGCCAGGCAAAGGCGGCGACGATCGCTGCCAGAGCGACCCAAAGCATGTGAAGAGGGCGGGTGTGATGTGTGTGCATATGGGGAACCTCCGTGCGTGCCGATGGATGTCTGCTTCAATGGTATACCGGAAAAAGATGCGTTGGTTGACATCAAGCAGGCGAATATGCCTGTGTTTGTCCATTTCTGGTGGATTTCACGCCTGATCTGGTCGGTTGATCGGGCAAAGTTTAGTTGAAGGGCAGGTCGATGGTGAAGGTGAAGAGCCGCTTGTCGTCATCGTCTTCACTCAGAATTGGGAATCCGAAATCAAAGGCCAACGGAGCAGGGCTCAACGCGGGGATATGGAAACGGATGCCAACCCCGACCGAAACACGCAACTCGTCAAACCCAGGATCAAACGAAACCGTCCCGGCATCGACAAACCCGACAAGCGAGAAGATATCTTCATAGAGCGGCTGCTCGACCTGCGCACTGGCAAAGAGTTTCCATGTGCCTCCGACTGAATCGGTTGAAGGCAGCCCGTTGTCGTTGCGGATGCCCTTGGGCGAGACGGTGCGGAAATCAAATCCACGGAAACTCTGTCCGCCCATATAAAACCGCTCGTAGGTCGGGGTGTTGTCCCGCCCTTGGGGGATGTACCCGATGCTCGAGCGCAGGTTGAGGATAGTGGGTCGGCCCAGGTAGTCTTCGCGGAGGGGGATGAAGGTGGAGTGGGAAGCTTCGAACTTGGTGAACTCGAAGTCGCCGACGACTTGCTCGAGCGAGATGCTTGTGCGCGATCCCTTGGTCGGTCTGGTGAGTGAATCGAGTGTTGTCCGCTTGAGGCTGCCGCGGAGCCCAACGAGCAGACTCGCATCGGCGACGGCGAAGATATCGACCGGACGATCGGGCTCGATGTCCGAGAGCTCAACCTCCTCGGCCCGGAAGGTCAGATTGCCGTTCCATCGCGTTCCAAAGCGTCTGCCGAGCCCCAGGCGGGTGCCCATGCGCTGCTCGTCAAACTCGTCGAAGTCTCGGTTGCGGTAGAAGAGGCTTGTCGATCCGGAGTAGTTTGATTCAAACAGGTAGGGCTCGGTCAATCCAATCGAGTAGGTCTGGATGCGGTTGCCGGGGAGGAGCTCGATCTGAAAGGTTTGCCCGCCGCCTCGGAAGGCGCGTCCTGAGAAGAACTCGCCGGGTGAATCGGGTGTATCGCGGATATCGAAGTTGCGCTGTGTCAGGGCGATGCGTCCGACGACCCCCGAGTCCGACGAGACGGCTCCGCCGATGTCGAATGAGCCGGTGTTGGTCTCTTCGATTTCGATGAGCACATCGCGGTAGTTGGATTCATCGTTGGGATCGAGCGTGATGCGTGTGCCCGGGGCAGCCTTGGCTTTGGTTTTCTTTGCCCGCGGGACAAACTCGTTATCCCAGACCTCGGCGAAGAACTCGACGCCTGGTTCTTGGGGAGTGATGATTGCGCCGGTTCGGCGGTTGAAAAGCTGAAGACGGCGCAGGCGGATCTTTGATCGCTCGACCGCGGTGGTATCGAGCGGACGCATCGGGCGAAGCTCGACTTGCCTGCGGATGACCTCCTGGCGAGTGAGATCGTTGCCCTGGATGATGACCTCGCCGACACGGTACCGCTTGCCCTCGCTAATCATGACGATCAGATCGACCAGAGGCTCGGTGGGGTCTCGCTTCTCGATCCGGAAGATTTTCTGCGGGCTCTCTTGCGCAGCATCAACATAGCCCATCTGCCCGTACGCCGAGCGGATCGCCTTGATCGAGTCGTCGAGCTTACGAACCGAGTAGACCTCGCCAGCCTTGATGCTCATCAATCCGGCGATCTGGGCGCGATTGTAAACGGGCTCACTCCCGGGCTCGGTTTCGATGTTGATCTGCACCGAACGCAGAAGGTACAGCGGGCCTTCTTCGATGAGATAGGTGATGATCGCTTCGCGCCCGTTGGGCGCGGGCTGAATCAGCCGATCGGCGCGGATATCGAGGTATCCACGATCACGGTAAAAACGAATCAGGTTGGCGATGTCGGCATCGAGCTTGTCATCGTCGAGCTGACCCTTGCGGAAAAACGAAGCGACCTTGGTATCGACCTCCCGACGGAGCTGTTTGGCAGAGAATGTTTCGTGCCCTGAAAAGCGGATCGCGGTGACTTTGAGCCGTTCGCCTTCGAGAATCCGGAAGAGGACCAATCCGGTGTCGGCGAGCTCCTCCTCGTCGATCGAGACCCGCGCGTAGTAGTAGCCCTTCTGGCGGTAGAGGTCTTCGATGCGCCTGGCTGAGCGGTCGATCTGGAATCGGTCGATGGGCGTGCCCGAGGTGACATCGACCACCGCAGCGATCTCGGAATCGTTGATCTGCTCGTTGCCTGCAACCTGGACATCGACGACGAGCTGGCGCTCGAGGACTTCAAAGACGAGCTCGACCGACCCGTCGTCGTTGATCCCGGCGTAGACCTCGACGCGTGAGAACGATCCGAGCCGATTGAGTCTGCGGATATCGCTTCGGATCATCTCGGCATCGAAGAGGGCTCCGGGACGCGAGCGGATATTGTTGAGGGCTTCTTGCTGGGCTTGGGTCGTCAGTGGGCTTTGGGTGCTGCCGATCATCACCGGACGGACCGAGACGCTGGCGATCATCCGGTGCTCATAAACATCCATGCTCTTGTCTTGCTCGGGCTCGGACGCTTCAAAGCCCGAAACCCTGGGCGAATCCGTCGGCGGATCAATCGTCCCGGCATGGGAAACACTGGCGCACACAACGCCCGCACCAGCAATAATCGCCAGCAAGGTCGAGCCAGGGGAGGGGGTGGTGTGGGTGATGTGGGAAATCTTCAACAACATAAACCTCTTTGGTGTGGACGATACCCGCCTACCGCGTCCAACACAAACGGTTGGCGTGATTGATCTGATTTGTTTTGACGAAATCCTGTGCCAATCCTCAACTCCCGACTTCTCGAAGAGGATAGAGTATCCGCATTGATGCACAGCTGCATCTCGAACAATGCAGAGGGACGATCTTTGGAGAATCATGATTTGTATGCTCGGGTACCCAACCCCCCCGCCGGTGGGGTATCTCTGTGGACACGCATCCGCCGAGGACTCCTAGTTACGATCGGGGCGGGGTGTCTGGTGCTGGGCGTTGTGTTGATGATCGTGATGGTTCGCCCAGAAACACTCGGCACCTTAGGCACCGCCGAGCTCTTCGCCATCGTTGCTCTGCTGGTGATGCCCGCCCTGACCTTGCTGAGCCTGAAATACGACCAAGCCGTTGTAAAGTCTACCCAGAGATCGAGTTATCAACAATTGCAATCTCCATCCAGCGTCGCCCATGCATCCCATAGCCGGGATTTGCACGCTGCCCGCCATGCCCGCGTCGCTGATCCAGGCGATGCGCCGAGCCAATCGAAACCAACCCAAAGAACGCACCGAACCCACGACGCAGCATGATGGCGCGTCTTTGGATGGCATGCATCTGATTGGAACCGTTCCCAAAGAAGATGGTTGTGTCCAAATGCGTTTTGGTATGGCCAATGAGCCCTCAAACGAGCCCTCAGACACGCTCTAGCTCAGATTCACCGGCATCACGACATAGAGAAAATCATTCCCAGCTTTGAAGAGCCCGGGTTTATTGGGGGCTTTGAGCTCGATCATGATTTCTGGATCGGTGATGACTTTGAGGGCGTCGGTGATGAAGGTGGGGTTGAACCCGATTTCGATGTCGTTGCCGTCGTAGGCTGCCAGATCGACGGTAATGTTCGCTTCGCCCATTTCTGGTGCTCGGCTTGAGAGTTCGAGGGATTGGTTTTCGCCTGTAAATGTGAGCCGAACACCTCGGGATTCTTCGTTGGTCAGCAGGGCTGCCCGTTTGACCGCCGAGGCGAGGGTATCGCGATTGAAGGTGACCTTGATATCGAGATCACGGGGGATGACATCTTCGTAAGGCGGGAAGGTGCCTTCGACGAGGTTGGTGGTCAGAACAGCCCGCGAGTCGGTCGGCTCATCGCCAAAGGCGAAGACCGCCTGATTGTCAGTGATGGCAACATGGACAGGCTCATCCTGATCGACCGCGAGTTTCTGGATCATCGAGAGTGCTTTGGATGGGATGATGCACTGGGTATCCTCGCCAGCGCTGGAGATGATGACAGAGGATTTGGCCAATCGGCGTCCGTCGGTGGCGATCATATCGAGCTTTTTGCCCTCGCGGACCATGAGCACGCCATTGATTGCGTACCGGGAGTTTTCGCGGGCTGCTGCGAAGAGTGTGCGGGTAACGAGCGAATCAATGACCCCTGCCTGGGTGGCAAAGAGCGATTTGGCTGCTGCCGAGGCGGCAGATCCTTCCGCGATGGCTTTATAGTCGGCCAAAGCGGGAAAATCGGCAGGATCGAATCCGTGGAGCGAGAAGAGGGCGTCTTCGCCTTTGATTGTGGTGGTCTCGCCTGCGGTTTCGAGGGTGAGGGTTGATTCGTTCTCTTCAGCGGAGATGATCTGGCGGAGTTTGTCCGCGGGGATCAGGGCTGAGCCTTCTTGGGCGACATCGACGCGTCCGATGCGGACGGTGAGCGAAATCTCGGCGTCGGTGCCCGAGAGGGTGAGCTCGGCCCCCTCATCGGATTTGGTTGCAGCGAGCTTGATGCAGGTAAGTTGGGGGCGCGGGGATCGAGAGGCGACCACGCCTGAGACTTGATTGACCGCTTCGAGAAGGGCGGCTCGTTCACAGATGACTTTCATCGCGTAACTCCACATGCTGCCCATCTTTCGATTCAGAAAGAGGCTGCTGGTTCTGGTTCGTTTCGTGTGTGGTATGGTAGGCGATTGGGGGTTGATCCGGGGGCTTATCGTGTCGTTGAGTGCATGAAAATCCACCAGATCGTGGGTTGTGCACAAATCTGCACCAGGCTGGCATATGCAATTGGGGATAGGTTGTGGATGAACCAAGCAAATCGCGCGCCAAATGAAGAATTGCGTCTGAATCAAGCGTCGATGGCGCGCATGGATTGTGGTGCAGAGCTAGGATGGGGGCATAATCTGAATGTACGCTGCGCCGTGCTCTAGGACTCCAAACTCCTCGTGTAGAGGCGCGGGGAATCCCTAAGAAGCCACGGCGTTGGTCGTTTTGGGCGTGAGAACTCAACGACAATGCCGTTCAACAACAAGGAATAGACACATGTCATACGAAGCTGCAGTACACGCCCAGGCGTTGGAACTCGATCGGTTGAGCTTAGAGATGACGGCTGCTGCGGGCACCGGACACCCAACGAGTGCGATGAGCATCGGACACCTCGTCACCACGCTGATGTTTACCTCGATGCGATGGAGCCCGGATTACCCAAACTACCCGACCTCGGATCGACTGGTCCTCTCCGAGGGGCATGCAGTCCCCGCGGTGTACGCTGCGATGGCGACGCTCGGGGTTGTGGTCGGTAAAGACGATAATAAACGCAAGCTGAGCGTTGATGATCTCTCCACCTTGCGCGATTGGCACTCGGTGCTCGATGGACATCCCAATCCAATGGAAGGCGTCGATTTCTTCGACGCGGCAACCGGGTCGCTTGGACAAGGGCTCAGTGTCGCAGCCGGTGTTGCCAAAGCGGCACGGATCGACGGGCTCGACCGACGCGTCTACTGCATCGTCGGCGATGGCGAAGCACGCGAAGGACAGGTCGCTGAAGCACTCGACTTCATCGTCGATCATCAGCTGACCAATGTTTGTACGATCTTCAACTGCAACCAATACGGGCAGGCCGACCGGGTTTCGGGACAGCAAAGCCCCGAGGTGCTCACCCACAAGCTCCAGGCTTATGGGTTTGAAGTCATCGAGATCGACGGGCACGCACCCAATCAGATCAAGTCGGCCTTTGATAAGTTCATCGAAAATTCGGCCAACGAAAACGCCAAACCCATCGCGATCATCGCCAAGACCGTCAAAGGCTGGGGGGCACCGTCGATGCAAGGCGGCGGCTGGCACGGCAAACCCGCGACCGGTGATGCCCTCCAGAAAGCACTCGGCGAGCTCGCCGAGCGACGCATCGAGCTCACCAGCGCACTGAGCGGCACAGACGAGTTCACCATCGAGCCACCCACCGAAGCGCCCGCCAAGTCTGCCAACGATGCCGAGCTGCCGCCTTTGAGTGCTGCGATGGAGTCAATGGACATGGGGCATGTGCTTCAATCGGGCCGATTCGCCACCCGCAAAGCCTATGGCGTGGCGTTGCGGGCATTGGGCAGCATCAACTCCGATGTTGTCGTCCTCGATGCGGATGTGTCCAACTCGACTTTCGCGGAAACCTTCAAGAAAGACGCTTCGCTCGAATCGCGATTCGTTGAGTGCAAGATCGCTGAGCAGAACATGGTCTCGGTTGGCGCGGGCATGAGCGCAGCGGGCAAGATGCCCTTCTGCTCGACCTTCGCCAAGTTCATGAACCGGGCTTACGACCAGATCGAGATGGCGATCAACTCGGGCGCCAATATCAAGCTCGTGGGCTCGCACGCCGGGATCACCCTGGCAGCCGACGGGCCAAGCCAGATGTCGCTGCCCGATGTTGCCTGGTTCCGCTCGTTCTCGACGATGACCGATCACCACGGCAACCCGGGGTGCTACATCCTTCAGCCCGCCGACGCCTACGCGGCCTACGCCCTCACTGGCGTGATGGCTGAGTATGAATCCGTGTGCTACATGCGGACAATCCGTGCCGACACCGAGCTGCTCTACTCCGATGACCATGTCTTCAACCTCGGCGGGTTTGAAACCCTCGCCCAGGGACGCGATATCGTGCTCGCCGCATCGGGGATTATGGTTCACGAGGGCAACAAGGCTGTCGAGATTCTTGATAAGGCCGGCGTGAGCGCGACGCTGCTCGATATGTATTCGATCCCGTTCGATACCGACAAGCTTCTCGATATCGTCGGCGAGAACGGCGGGTTCGTCATCTCGCTCGAAGATAACTACGGCGGCGGGCTCGGCTCGGCGATCGCTGATGCACTGATGGAATCCGGCGATGGGTTTGAACTCGCTCAGATGTTCGTCAAGCAGATTCCTAAGAGCGCCCGCACCGCAGAGGAAATGCTCGAAATGTGCGGGCTTACTGCCCAGGACATCGCCAACAAGGTCATGGAGCTCCTGGGCGTCACGGTCTGAGTGATCGAATCCAGAATCACAGCCCAACCCCCAGCTCGTTTGAGTTGGGGGTTTTTTTCTATCGAAGAACCGTTCTTTTCGCCTCTCCAGGCTTTCGGAGGAGGTGATGTGCGCCAAGAAGGCAATAAAAAAACCGGGCACAAAGGCCCGGTTGGGTGTTGAGATGGATTCGATGGATTATGGGCAACCAGCGCTGAATGCTGCGAGGAAGGCCGAGACATCGAAGAAGTTGAACTGTCCATCGTCGTTGAAATCGGCAACGGGATCCATTGCGTTGAACGCGGTGAGGAAGGCCGAGACATCGAAGAAGTTGAGCCGACCATCGCCGTTCAGATCAGGCCGGCACGGCGCGAGCACGGTGATGGTATCGGTATCCGAGACCCAGTTGTTGCTGAAGGTTGGATCAAGCCCGAGCGATTCATCGACGATTGTCCCGATGTAGTAATCACCCGGAGGGAGATCGTCAGGAATCTGGACAGTGGAGACGACCCAGATGCTATTGCCAACGGGGAGTGGGTTGTAGGAGCGGTCCTCCATGAAGGTGTCAAAGGTCGAGATGATCTGGTTGGTCGAGGCGCGGAACTCCAAGCTGACATCGCCCGAGATGCGCTCGCCGATGTTGAATGTCCGGTGTGTCACCGAGACGGTTTCGCCTTGGTAGTAAGTTCCTGATACTGCATCGCAGAGTGTGGCATCAAGATCAGGCCTCGCCAGGTTGACGGTGATCTGCTGGGCATCCCAGGTATCGGTATCATTGTTCGACGAAATGCTGTCGGTTCCAGAATCGAGAATCGCTCCGATCCAGTAGTCGCCCGGAGGTGTGTCGAGTGGGATCACCGGCGCGGGGACGATGAAATTTCGTATTTGCATCGCGGCGAAGTTGGTGTTGTAGACCCAGGTCGCCAAGAGTGTATCGGCTGAGGAAATGTTGTTGTTGGTCGAGAGGTAGACCCGGAGGGTATACGAATCGGCAGCTGGATTGTTGTTGGTTGCGTTGACAACCAAGACGGATGCATCTGCGTCCATTGCTTGTCCTTGGAACACGCTGGTCGATCCGCCCGCACGGAACCGGAGCGATTCGAGATCAAAGGTGTTGCCTCGGGTGTTGTTTTCAAAGGTTTGCATATCGTTGACGAAGGTTTCCCAGAGTTTGCAATAGCGTCCCCAGTCGTTTCGATTCGAGGTCGAGCAGACCGCGTGGACATATCGGTTGTCGTCGACGATGTAGTACATGCCCGAGCCTGACATTCCACCCCAGACGGTATCGAGGCAGTTGCCCCCGGTGGTCAGTTCCATCTGGTTGTTGGGGCACGAGTCGATCGTACCGTTCCAGTAGTACATATCGGTTCCGGTGTGGAGCCCGGGTGTTGGGCAGTTTTCTGTAGGGTATGAGAAGTTGTGGTAGGTGCGGGATTGGATGGTGGCGCAGCTCTGTCCCCATGCCCATCCATACCATCCGGTGAGCATCCCGACACTTCGGCTTGAGCCTCGGGTGATGCGGATAAGCCCTGCGTCGGCGTCCCAGTCGCCGTTGTTGATGTAGTTTGTTCCTGCGAGGAATGAAGAACCAAAGGCGTATCCAAAGTTTTCAATCACTTCGTTGCTATCGGGGGCATCAAACTGGCCGTTGTTCGAGACGCCGTCCCATGCCGGGTAGACATACACGATGTCAGCCCAGTCATTGATGACGATTCCATTTGGTGTTCGGGCATAGACACAATGGGCAGCAGTGAGCACAACGCCCGAATCTTGCATTGATCCTGAGCAAACGAACCAGCGTTGGATGCCATTGACATCGGTGAATCGCATGACGAGTTTCACATTGCCCGAGCGAGGCCAAGAGCTGAGCCCACCGGCAAGGGTCATGCTCCCAAATCCTCGTCCGATCTCATCGGAGTTGTCAATCAGGTTTCCGAACCCTGGATAATCACCTTCGATGCTTTGGCCGCCGATGGCATTGGTGCCCGATGGATTCAGAGGCAGCTCGCGGGTTTCACCTGTGAGCGCATCGTGGAAGGTCATGCCCGATTCACCACCGGCAGGAGTGATCCCCGGTGCGATCGGATCGGGCATGGGCATCCATGGAATCTGGTCGATTGGTGGATGCGGAAGTGTAACTTTTCGATCTTGCGAGACTTTGGCCCGGAAGAGCTCGCCGGCGTGCTCGCCCGAGACAGGCGAGACCGGCGCTCCTTCGGTGACGACCGGGCGCATCCCTTCGCGCAACGATGGGTCTTGATTGGCTGCCGAAGCACCCGTTACGATGAGTGCACTCAATGCGGTGATACCCGCAATCGAGGCAAAGACATTGGGCCGTTTCATTTGTCTTTCTCCCTTGTAGTTGGTGAAAGCCATACTGCAGGCTTTCTTTGTGTATATCTCAAGGACGACCAACTCAACAACACACCACAACCCAACATCACAGCCCAGAAGCGTTTGACCAAACGCCTGGCATCTCTTACTCGGATTGCAGATCGCCCCTCATAGAAATCCCTCACAAAATCGGTGAGCCCGATAAATACAGTATAACAGAAAAAAGACGGGGTAGAAACAGAAAACTGCTTATAAAATATCAGAACGGCCGGTTATAAACGGATCATTTGGTGCCCTTGGGTTGCACATTTGTTTCCCGTTTTGGATATGGTGTATGCGAACCCACTCCCATTGTAGTTAGGTGTTTGTATGTTGGGTCAAACACGAAATGGCTGAGGTGAGATGAACCAAAGACTCAAGTCGATCAAAGATAAGCATGTAATTTCCAAAGGCAAAGATATGTGGGTGTTGGCAAGCCCGATCCGGATGGAGGTGCTCAATGCCGCCTGTGCGCTCGAAGAGTGCTCCGCCGGCGAGATCGCAGCCTTCACCGGGCGATCGCGGACCTCGATCTACCCGCACATCGAACAGCTCGTCGAGGCCGGGCTTATTCTTGAAGCCGATGTTCGCCTGGCAGGCAAGCGATACGAACAGCTCTACTGCCCGATCGCCCGAACCATCCTCATCAAACACAATCCTGACGATCCGGATGTGGTGGCCTATCACCGGGCACACAGCAAGGCTGTTGGGCGGATGATGACTCGGCTACACGAACGCGCAATCGACGATCCCGGCGCGGTTGTCCGTGGCCCGCTGCGCGATACCTACCTCGGAATCATCTCTGCTTGGGTAAATGATGACTCACTTGAAGAGATCAACGAGCTGATCGGAAGAATCTGGGAGATATGCAGAGCGTCTCACCCAGACGACAACAAGCGTCTGGTCAACATCGGGATCATGCTTGCACCCAACAGCCGCAAGGATTGACGATCGGCTTTTTGTGTATTCTCTACGGACACCCATCTCCAAAGGCCAGCAGGAACGCCGAGATATCGAAGAAGTTGAACAGTCCATCATTCGTAAAATCAGCGATCGGGTCCTGGTTGCCAAAGGCTGTCAGGAATGCTGAGATATCGAAGAAGTTGAGCAATCCATCGCCGGTGATATCTGGCGGGCATGATGTCGGGAAGGTGAGTGTGCCCACATCCATCTCGACGATCGGGCTTTTTCCGGTGATGACCCATTGGTCATAGACCTCTTGCCCGCGTGAGTCGGTGATGTTCTTGTCGCGAAGGAACTCGATGTATTCTTTGCTGGTGGTCTGGTAGTAGACCCGGACATCGGCTCTGGCAGCTCCTTTGGGGACTGCGTATTGGGTGTCATCCCAGTAAACGCCATCGTCGTAGGTATAGGCGACCGGCTCGGCCTGGATGGATTGGAAGTTGGCATTGGTGAATCCGCGTGGGGGGATGCGGTTGTCCTTGTAGCGAACATTGCTGAGCACAAAGTGGAAGTTTGGTCCTGCGGGCACGCCGGTGAGTGCGCTGACGGCTTCGTCAGGGCCGAGCTTGGTTTCGTAGACCTTGGTGTCATCGACCGTGAGCAGGGCGGTTTCCTGGTCATAGGCGCCGTGCTCGGCGATGAGTGTGTTTGTATTATCGAAGAACTGGACATTGATCCACATCCGCCGACCTTCGGGATATCCGGTGGGGAGCTTGTGCCCGGTTTGATTGATGATGCGGACATTGAGCTTGTTCCCGACCATCGAGAGCTCCATGTCCGAAGCATCGCGGAGCATTTCTTCTGCCCGTTCGATGGACTGGGCGACGAGCTCGGGCTGGAGACCGGTGACAAAGTCGTTGGGATTGAGGTTGCGGATCGCATTAAGCACCCAGTTGTTGGCACCACTGAATGAGTGAGTGGAGTAGTTTGGTCGGTTCTCATCGAATCGGCACGCCTGGAGATCGGTCTCTGGCATGTGGCAATCCTGACAGCTCGATACCGCGGGGAGGGCGGTTTCGTACCGATCGCCGATCGCGACCGGGCCTTTGGCGAAATCGCTCATCAACCATTCCGAATAGGTGCGCTCGACAGGGAAGGTGTCATAGACATTGTTGGTCGGATGCTGGGCGTCGAGCTCGTTGAGCACATAGGTGCCGTCGGGCTGGGCGGTGAAAACCGGGTTGGAGACATCATGGCAAGTTTTGCACAAGCTCGAGCTCTGGTGAAATGGTGATTGTTCCCACTCGTGATAGAAGAAGTCAGGGCCTTCGTCGTATGGACCTCGCCGACGATCGAGCGGGTCGATGACAAAGGCGCCCGAGTGTGACTGATCTGGAGTCGGTGCATCCGCCCCGAGTGTATTGAGGATATCGAGATCAACCGCGGGCGAGACTCCGGGTTGATACTCCGGATCGGCCATGCGATGACAGACACTGCACGAAACACCCTGTAAATCAATATCGAGCAAGGCAGACCCATCAGTCGGGGTCGATCGCCCTTCGAGCCATCCGCCTGGTGTATGGCAACGCAGGCACAAATCGCCAGCGAAAGCTGCGTCTTGATTGGCGATGGTCAAAGCCGCGAGGAACAATGGGTCACGCATCGACTGCCCCATCATCGAAGCCGACCAGGTTCCGAAGATATCGTGCGCTTCGTCGTAGAATCCGTGGCAGCTGGCACAGGTATCCGAACCAACGATTTCATGTGTCAGCGAGTTGGGCTGGGTCCCGGGCATGCGAAAATCGTTGAGTGTAGTTGGCACCTGTATCTGGACCTGCTCCTCAGGCTCGCCTACAAAGCCCATCGCGATCAATCCGACACTCAATCCAAACCCGACAACAAAGGCGCCCTTGCGGGCGCGCACCGCGCTCGTCAGGGTGCTGATAGAAAAGCCGCTGTGCATCACTCATTCTCCGCCAGTTTTGATCTCACAAGTTCGGTGTGGAATCACACCGCGTCGCATATAGATTCTTGCCTGTTCGGCCTGGTGTTGCAAGAACTTCGATGAATTCCTCGTAAAAACAAGGGAATTCACCAGAAGCCTCAATATCAACCCAGAAGATGAAGACATTATAAATCAGGATAAACAGAGCTTGTTCTCTTGAATAAAAAGTCGGACAAGTTGTATAGTTGTATCGGCATAAAAAAACCCGGGTGGCCCCGGGCTATAAAAGCAATCCTGCATGTTGAGCGTTCGCTACTTGCAGATGACTGAGAATATCTGGAGGAATGCGGAGATATCGAAGAAGTTAAAGCTCCCGTCGCCGTTGATGTCGGCTTCTGGGTCCTGGGCGCTAAAGAGTGTGAGAAACTTGGAAACATCGAAGAAGTTGAGCACCCCATCGCCGGTGTAATCCGCATCACAGGTGAGCACCACAAAGACTCGGCTTGGTTCGTAGATCACACGGTACACCTGCCCGATTGGTGCATTGGGTACATGCGTGGTTGCGAACGATCCGACGATGGTGCCGCCGTCGATGATATCCCACGAATCGCCAAACACAGGGGTGTACCCTGCATCGAGATTGACCGTCAGGGTGCCGTCGAGGTTGATGGCGTCGGATCCTCCAAGGAGCAACCGATCAAACTCGCCTCCGAGCAACCCGCCAAGATCAGCGACCATCGCTGAGGTTGCCGAGAGGTGGAGGGTGTCGATATCGAATCGGCGGTGTGTTGAGCCCGGATCGAGCGTGCCGTCCATGTTCATCTCGCCTTGAAGCCGTCCGCTGCCGGTGATGGTTTGTCCCTCGCCGATGGTGCCGATGAATCCTTGGTCGTTGAGGATCTGTGCATCGCCGAAATCAGTCCCGGCAACAAACATGTCGATGGTGCCCGTGCCGTCGATGATCGTGGCATCGAGGAACCGGATACGGGCGTTGAAGATATTGTCATTGGAGTTGATCAAGATCGTTCCGTTATTGGTGAATGGCCCAACCAACTCAATAGTCCCACCCTGCCCGCGGATCCCCATCGTCCCGGTATTGGTGATACGGGAGAGTGTGGCGGTGCCGCCGGTGGTCATGTCAATGATCCCGGTGCCCGAGGAGCTGAAAACGCCGTGGTCAAGCACAAGTCCACCGGTCAGCGCGAGCACGCCGTCATTGGCGTTGTAGATGCCAATTGAGTCACCGAAGTGATTGCCCCGGAGTTCGAGCGCAGCCGTCGGATCATCCGCGCTGATCATGCCGTGATTGACGATGGTTCCGTCCAAGCGTCCATCAATAATCCCACTGCCAGCAACCATCTGGTTGGTGCCGATGGTGGCGGTGAATAGGCCATTGGTGTAGATCTGGGCATCGCCGGAACTTCCAACAGTCTGCATCCGGATCGTTCCGTTACCATCAATCGTGGCGTTGGCATCGAAGCGAAGGTGGGCATTGAAGCCGTTGTTGTTGGAGTTGATGGTCAGGGTACCGTTGTTGGTCATTGGTCCGACCAGACTGATAGAACCACCTTGTCCACGAATGCCCATCTGCCCCAGGTTGGTGATGTTGGAGAGGGTGACGACGCCGCCGGTGGTCATGTCGATGATCCCCGCCCCGGTTGAATCGAAGGTGCCGCCATCAAGGACGAGCCCGCTGCGAAGCCCAAGGATGCCGTCATCCGAGCGATATATCCCGCCGCCATTGCCATCGTGGTTACCCCAAAGTTCCAGAGCCACCGCCGGGTCAGGATCAACCGCAGCATGATTGCCATTGATTATTCCGTTATTGACGATGGTGCCTCCGCTGCGCCCATCAATGATTCCACTTCCAGCGACAGTTTGGTTTGCGCCGATTATTCCGTTGAACACGCCATTGGTAAAGAGTTGTGCATCGCCAAGGTCTGAAGTACCCGCCACCATCTGGATTAGCCCATTGCCGTTGATCTCAGCACTGGCATCGAAGCGAAGGTGGGCATTGAAGCCGTTGTTGTTGGAGTTGATGGTCAGGGTACCGTTGTTGGTCATTGGTCCGAGCAGACTGATAGAACCACCTTGTCCACGAATGCCCATCTGCCCCAGGTTGGTGATGTTGGAGAGGGTGACGACGCCGCCGGTGGTCATGTCGATGATCCCCGCCCCAGTTGAATCGAAGGTGCCTCCATCAAGGATCAGCCCATTGCGAAGCTCGATCAACCCATCATCAGATTGGTATGTCCCGTCGCCGCTGTGATTCCCTGCCAACCCTAAACCGACTGCCGGGTCATTCCCGTTGATCGTGCCCAGGTTGACGATCGTGCCGCTGTTAGCTCCGGTGATGAGCCCGCTCCCTTCAACGGTCTGATTGGCCCCGATGGTACCATCGAATGCGCCATTGGTCAGGATTTGAGCATCACCCAAATCCCCATTGCTCACCATCGTGATCTTTCCTGTGCCAGCAATGGTTGCAGCGACATCGAACCGGAGATGAGCGTTGAATCCATTGCTATTCGAGTTGATGTTGATGGTGCCGTCGTTCACAATACTGTCATTGAGCAGCAGATACCATCCCTGTCCGGGGATATCGAGATCGCCAGAGTTGATGAGATCGCCGATGGTGGCGGTGTTCTGAACTTCGACTTTGCCGCCGTTGAGTGTGGTAAGTTGCCCGCCGGTGATGACCGATCCGTTACCCAGCAGCAGGGTGCCCCCATCAGCGCCCGCAATCCCGGTGGCGGTTTGTGTCATCGTTCCAGACAGTCGCAGCTCCACACCCCCAGGGATGTCGGCGACGATTGTCCCCGAGTTGGTCATCGCACCCGTGATATTTCCTGATCCATGGATCGTGTGTCCATCGAGATGGGTGATGGTGAATGCGTTGCCCAGGATTTGTGCATCATTGGGTTCGATTTGTGCGTTGAGCAAGATAGACCCGGTTCCGGTGATGGTGGCATCGGAAGCAAAGCTCAGGTGTGCATTGAAACCCGTTCCTGTCGGGTTCACAATAACAGTGCCGTCATTGAACAAACTTCCGCTGTTGAGTGTCATGGTTCGGTTTGACCCGATATGAAGCGTGGCATCCGGGTTTGTGATCGACAACGAGCCGTAGGAGAAGTTTGCAAAAGTCTCCACGATGTACGGGCCAATAAGCCCGAGCACCGCGTCTTCACCAACAGCGTTGGGAATATTGGCGCCAATCCAGTTGGCCGAGTTGTTCCAATCACCATCGATGGCCGATGCCCAGCCGATGACCTGTGCTCCTGCTGAAGTTCCTGCCAAGGCAACGATCGCGCACGCCGATAAAACTGATTTCTTCATTTCCCTTCCTCTCTTCTCTCCCTAAGACACCACAGCGACAAAGACACTGTTGGCATGGTTTCTCTCACTCGCTGAGTATATCACGGGGATTAGGCGAAATAAAGCAGATTCTGAGACTGAGAATTCCAATTCCGATGTTCGGAGTCCGAATAAGGAAAGATCGGCTGCCAGAAGCAAGCCGATCGAGAACCACTCAGATTATCGGGCATTGTTTACGGACACCCAGCAGCGAATGCAGCGAGGAAATCCGAGACATCGAAGAAGTTGAACTCGCCATCGCCGGTGAAGTCGGCTGCTGGATCCATCGCACTAAACGCGCTCAGAAATGCACTGACATCAAAGAAGTTGAGCATTCCATCGCCGTTGACATCGGCTGCGCACGAGGCCAATCCACTCGCCACGATCGTCATCCCCAGCGATGCATCCACACTGACCGACTCGGGCACTGAAGAATAAATCACCGAAGCAGTCTCGGCACCGAAGGTCGGAAGCTCGAAGGGCACATCGGGCACAACAACGCCGTCGAGCGGGATCACCATCGAGATCGGATCGGGCGTGATATCAAGGGTGATGAGCACCGATCCATCGCTGAGGATTTCGACCTGCCCTGCAACAGGAAGCACCATCGGGATGGTGTCGATCGGCGTGGGGATTGGGTCTTCTCCGGGTAAGGCAGTATCCACCACCATGTCGAGCTGGGCCGGGATGAGTATCGCAATGGTGAAGATATCAGGATCATCCGTTGGCATCAGTGTGCCCGCGCCCAGGTCGGTCTGGGTCAATGTTGCAGCGGTGATTCCTGTGATCTGTCCGATCGGGACATCAATCGGCGTGCCTCCGGGATAAATAAAGGAAGGATTGATGGTGTGAAAGGTGCTATAGAGCATGGTCGCGACGAGGTTGGTTCCTCCTGGTTGTCCGTTGACCAGATCGGTTACAAGCCCGTCGATCTCGACAAGCCCTGCGTCGAAATCGGGCATGAACACGAATGATCCCGCCGGGTTGGTATCGAGTATCGTATCGGCAGCCAACGAGACCGAGGTGTCGATCGGATGATTGCCTGATCCACCAAAGAGCCCCGGACGAGTCTGCGTTCCTCCCGGATTGGTTTCTGGATCATAATCGCCGATGATGGTGCCCGAAGAATCAAAGACCATGACCGAATCGAAGGCCGAGGTGCTTATCTTTGAGTCGATCGTGCTCTCGAAGCTCTGCGCCCATGCGTTTGAACTCAAGTTTGAACCCAAGAGGGCAGCTGTCCATAAACATGCGTGTGTTGATGTGTTCATGTCTCTCTCTTTTCCGGTTTATCCTTTTCCGATTTGTCGAGATAAAAAACCAGATCAGACCGAACCCCAATAAGGCTCGGCCTGATCTGGATATGTTTACAAGTGCCGTGTCAGTTTACGGACACCCATCATGAGCACCCAGCGCTGAATGCCTTGAGGAACGCCGAGATGTCAAAGAAGTTGAACAGCCCGTCGTTGGTAAAATCCGCCACGGGGTCCTCGTTGCCAAAGGCGGTGAGGAATGCCGAGATATCAAAGAAGTTCAACTCACCATCGCCGGTGAGATCGGGCGCACATGAAGTTTCACAGGCGTCGGGAATCCCGTTGTCGTCGTCGTCGGGTGCGGTCGGGTTGACAAGCTTGAAGACCTGCCCGGAGAACACATCGCTGATGTAGAGCTCGCCGGCTTCGTCTTCGCCCCATGACGAGAGCCCAAACCCGAAGTTGAACTCGGTGGTGCGCGAGTAGTCTGTTGGATCAAGGGTCCAGATCGACCCGCCGCAGTAGTCGCCGAAGAAATACAATCCCTGATATGCTTCGCCGAGTTCGCACCCACGATAGACATACCCGCCGATGACCGAGCAGTTGCCCCCCGAGAGCGGGTAGGCATGGACTGGATCGGTCCAGTCGGTAGCTCCGCACGAGAGCCCGGTATCCTGGAATGCTTCTCGGCAGCGCCATCCATAGTTCAATCCACCAACATTGCCGATATTATGGTTGACCTCTTCAAAGGCGTTCTGCCCGACATCACCGATCCACATATCGCCAGTTTCGCGGTCAAAGCTTGTCCGCCAGGGGTTGCGCAAGCCGTAGTGCCAGATGGATTCAACTGCGCCGGGTACGCCGACAAACGGATTGTCCGCGGGTACTTCGTAGTTCTGGAGGTTATCGCCGGGGAAATCATCGCCGCCGTCGATGTCGATGCGGTGAATCTTGCCCAAAGGCTGGGTAAGTCTCGCAGCCCGGTTGCCCGGGTCATTGGCCGAACCGCCATCGCCCGAAGCAACATAGAGGTATCCGTCGGGTCCAAATCCAAGCCATCCACCATTGTGGTTTGAAAATGGTTGGCTATGAAACAGAATGATCCGCGCGGTGCCCGGATCGGCGATGTTCGGATCGCCCGCCGAAACCTGATACTCAGCAACCCGGGTATCGCCGCCGCTGCCGATGTAGTTCACATAGAACTTGCCGTTGGTTTCGTAATCAGGGTGGAATGCAAGCCCGAGCATCCCTTGCTCGTTGCCCCCGCTGGTTCCGCCGACCACGAGGGGGTCGATATCGAGGAACGGGGTTGGCAGCAGATTGCCATCGGCATCAATGATGCGGATGGCACCTTCTTGCTCGATGATAAACAAACGCCCGGAACCATCACCAGCATGGGTGACGAACACCGGGCGGTCAAGGCCGTTGGCGATCTCTTGGGTGGTGAGCTGCGCGCTGGCAACTGATCCGGTGGCGGCGATAAGGCACGCACAAAGTAAACGATTCATGTTGATTCTCTCCCCGATCCATTGATCGGATCTGTCAGCGATAGATCGGACATCCGCAAGCCCGCCTACAAACTGAAAAAACGCTGTTCAAACGGGCGAATGCCCGTGGTTTATTATTCGTCAATCTCATCACCCGGGTTGCCCGGAAAACTATTTCTGCATCATCAATTACACAAATTGTACCCAAACAAAGCCCTGCGGAACACCTGTTTTCATCATGGGCATCCCAGACTGAACGCTTGGAGGAACTCGGAGACATCGAAGAAGTTGAAACTGCCGTCGTTATTGAAGTCCGCCATGGGGTCTTTGACACCAAATGCCTGGAGGAACGCCGAGACATCAAAGAAGTTGAGTGTCCCATCGCCATTGATATCTGCCTGGCATTGTGTTTCACACTCGGTCGTTCCCGGTCCGCTCCAGACTCCGCCGACGATCTCGCAAGTCGCGCGATCGAACTGCACGCATTGCTCGGTGGCGGGGATATAACATGCCCCAAGGCACAACACATCGCCACAGGCGGTCCCTGCACCATTCCAGAAACCACCGAGTGCGATGGTCTGGGCTTCGGTGAGCCCTTCTGCACAGGTGCCATCGGGCAGACATGCAGCCCCGGTGGGTTCGCCCGAACATTCGATCACTGCGCGGATCACCCAATCACCCGAGACGCCCAGTGCGCACGCATCCATCCACACCGACCCATTGACCTTCACCGTGTTTTTGCCACTCTGGCACCCCGAGTCATCGGAAACGACACTGGGCAAAAGCTGATCGGTATTGTTGGAGTTGAAGAACTTGAGCGAGACGACAAACTCTTCGCCAGCGGTGACGGGGATCGAGATGGGGATTGTCTGATTCTCGTCCTGGTATCGAAATTCGTTGAGCCCGCCGTCGATCAGTGCGGGCGCATCGAACGAATCTTTGACTGGCCCGGGACTGGGAAAGTTCCCGCCCTGGTAGACGATAATGGAGTCTTCGAGTGAGATTTGTGCCCCGCCCAGGAGTGATTTCCAGAAGATCTGGATCGCCACGATGTCGCCATCGCACGGGCTCGTCAGCCAGACCGCTGCCTCTTCGCCAGCGGTAAAGCACGGGCAGATCGCCACGGTGCCTCCATCGACAAGCGAATCGTTCTGCACCGTGATTTCGTCGGCGTGAGCCGGGCTACACAGGGCAACTGCGACCGAAAGCACTGCACCCAAACGGGCATACAGAGTAGATTGCAGAGTAGATTGACGCATCAAGTTTTCCTCCTCAAAGCACATCACACGAGCGCACTCCAAAGGCGCTGGCGACGAATTCATCGCCTCGCCCTGCGTCGAGTATACCACAAAGCCGAGATTTCAAAAGAAAAAACTCGCCGTTTGAACAGGCTTGAGGAAAAGCAAAGCCCAATTTGGACACTTTTTTACCCTGACTCACCACGACTCACCCTGACTCATCCCGGGCCCATTTTACAAAGACTCGATGGAGATGTGTTTCGATCAAAAGCCGAAGATCAAAAGCCGAAGATCAAAAGCTGAAGAAAGTCCCCCTGTGCCCACTTTTCTCCGTGCGATCCACACTCAACAACCAAACCCCGCTCATTCTCTTCTTTGCCCGATATCAGCTTGCCCAATACCAACCCTCGTGCGCAAAGTCCGTGCGCTCCAGCGAATCATGCTTGTCAATCCGTCTTTTCCCTGTACCATCACCATGCCCGATGTTCCGAGTGCTCGGCTTCATCATTCCCCGCATCATCAACACCCCATCTCCCCGGCTTTCGCGTGCAGCCGGGGGGTTGTTGTGCACGCGGGGAGAACAGACATGTCGAAACAAATCATCATCAATACAGCAAGCATCATCATCGCCATCTTGGCACTCACGATGATCGGCGGGTGCGCCAATCTCGAGGGCGCATTGGCCCAAACAAGCGCCTGGCGAGCAAAGGCAGCCGTGATCGAAACCGATGTGCAAAATCAGCTGATCGCACTCGAAAACAAGCGTGAAACAATCGAGGATACTTCCGCCGATGCGCCGTATCTCGACGCTGCGATCGCCAATGCCAAAGCGCAGCTCAGTGCACTCAATGCCGCGATTGCTCAGGCGGATCTGGTGATCGCCGAAGCGCAGAACCCAAGCGATTCGTTGACCAAAGCTGCCGATGCACTCTCGCCTTGGATTCCCGCCCCAGCCCAAGGCCCGATCGTGCTTGGTGCTGCGCTCATTGCAACAATGATTCGCTCAAAGAATCTCAAAACCAACACTGCGTCGATCATCCAATCACTCGAGTACACCATGAACCGCGATCCGGCATTCCGTGAACTCTTCACCAAGCACGCCGACACGATCCGTACAATTCAGACGCCGGGTGCTCGAAAACTTATCGACGCCACAGTGCGCCAATCGAGCACAAAGCGGATCACTTCGCCACTGGCATCTTGATTGGTTGGTGTTCTGACAAACAAGTCCGCCAGCCCTTGTCTCTCCTGGCGAGATCGCAAAGCGGGGCAAGAGTTGGACAAGAGTTGGATTGGTTATGTCTGATGGCTCCCACACTCTTGGTAGAATAAGGCCCAAAGCCTGTTCTACTGAAAGAAAATGAGCCGTCAGACACGACCTAGTCCTGCATATCCGGATCATCAATCGTACCAGCGGTCGTTTCGAGCACCAGCTCAATACGCCCATCATTGACTCGCAACGCGAGAAGCCTGGCAGTGCGGCCATCGCCGAGCTCAAGAGCGCTCGATCCGATCTTGAATCGTGCCCAAGAGCGCTGCTGATTGTCAAATGCGCTCACCACACCCATCGGCACCCACGCCCGCCCGGCGTGGGTGCTGGTGAGCTTTGCCCAAAGCACACCTTGCGCATCGAGCTCGAGTGTCACATGCGCCCAGAGAATAACCGATCCTTGCTGGTGCCTGGCGCGAACCCCGAGGATCATCTGATCTGCTTCTACACCAAGGAGCACCCGTTCGATCGTTCTTGGCCAGGCCTCATCGCCCATGTGGGTGACGATGGTATCGACCAGCCGAGCGTCGAGCCATGCATTGGCCTGATCGGGTGTGATCGCGATGCTCCACCGAGGATCGTCCTGGTTTCGGATCGCGGTCAGCTGGGTGGTCACTGCGTTTTCGAGTTGCTGGGCCTGCAATCGAATCGTCGACTCATCGCCCATCACTTCTTGGGCCTGCATCCACCACGCGGGCACATCGTTGAGCCGGGCGACACCAATACCAGCGATCATACCGAGCATGATCGTTGCCAACGCACCACCAATCGCCACACCGATGGCATGGCGATCAACCCAACCCAGACATGATGACACTCGTTTACGCACTGCTTCCACTGTATCCGCTTTGCGTGAATGATGTAAAAAAACCAGCCCGAACTTCTCCGGGCTGGGTGAATAAACGAGGACAAGAGCACAAGTCTTGCTGTGTTTTTTTAGCGTTTCGAGAACTGGAAGCGGGCGCGGGCGCCGGGCTGGCCGTACTTCTTGCGTTCGACCTTGCGGGCGTCGCGGGTCAGGAACCCGGCTTCACGCAAGGCGGGCTCGAAGTTTGGGTCGTATCCAACAAGTGCTCGTGAGATTCCCAAACGGATGGCCTGTGCTTGGCCCATGTACCCGCCGCCGTGGGCGCGGACGAAGATGTCGAGCTTGCCTTCGGTGTCAGTCAGCTTGAGGGGCGCAACCGCATCGGCACGATCTTGCATCTCGGAGAAATACTCTTCGATGGTTTTGAACTTCTTTCGGCTGACCTGAATCTTCAACTCGCCCTTACCTGAATCGGCAGCCGGGCGAAAACGCACACGAGCGACCGCGGCTTTGCGTCGTCCGGTGCCCCACCACCACCCGTGCTTGTCGGCAGGCTTTGGATCGGGCAGCACGCGAGTCGCCTGCTGGGTTTCGGCGGAGCTGGCGACATTTTCGCCAGCGAGTTCTGGATTGGTGATGGTGGTTTCGTAACCGGCCATAAGTGTGTAACCTTTCGTTCGCTGCCCGCATCCATGCTTCTGGTCACATGCCAGAGCACTTTGGGCAGGGGGTGTTTTCGTGTTGCGTTGTGTACCTGTGTTTTAGAGTGCGATCGCGTTGACGCCAGCGTGTGGGTGATCCTCACCCGCGTAGACCTTGAGCTTCTTGAGCATCTGGCGACCGAGTCGGCTCTTGGGGAGCATGCGCCGCACTGCTTCTTCGATCAAAAGCTCAGGCTTGCGATCGCGGAGGTGCCCATACGACTCGGCGCTCTGCCCACCGGGGTAGCCCGAGTAGGTCAGGCGGAGCTTCTGCTCGGCCTTACGCCCCGAGAGGGCGACCTTCGAGGCGTTGGTGACGATCACAAAGTCGCCACAATCGACATGGGGGGTGTACTCGGGGCGATGCTTGCCCATGAGCACGGTGGCGATCTCGGTGGCCATGCGCCCAAGGCGTTGATCGGTTGCATCGACGATGCGCCATTGCTTGGTGATTTCGCCCTTCTTGGCAACGAAGGTCTGTCGGCGGAGGTGCGTGTGCTTCTTGGTGGATCCCATAGGTCCATCTCCTTTTCGTATCAGATCATGCAGGCTTTGGACAGCTTCTGAGTCTGCATGGATACCTCGACGAGGCGTCATGAAGATCAGCAGCGACCGCGGTCGTGCTCGAAACGCTGCCTACCGGGCAGGGCGGACAGTTTGAACGGGTGGTTGTATTCACCAAACTCAAGCTGCATGTTTGTCAGATCAATCCCAACACAAATCGTGTGGGGAAGGTAAATTAGGCTCATCAATCCGTTCGGTCAATCTCTGAATCCAAATCCCCACAAACAAGATCGGGCGAACTGATAAAACTGGCCGATGATGGGGAAGGAATCCGCCGAAAGATGCCTGAATCCTGACCAAACCCGCTGTGGACTGCTGCATGAACACCGACCCGAACGAACACCAACCCGACAAAGACAGGCCGCAACTCGACACCGCCTGGTCGCCCGTCGCCGATGCGATGAGGCACGATCTGAGCAACCCGACGACCAAGCAGGGCAACCCGATCGACCCACCAGACCTAGGCACTCCGACCTCGCGGGCATTGGCCCTCTTGTCGTGCATCGTGGTCGTTGCGATGGTGCTCCTCTGGACCAACACCGGCGAAAACTTCAAGCACAAGCTCTTTGGCACCCAGCCTGCGCCGACGGCGGTCGAATCGCCCGATCGCCCAGCGCGAGGGAACTTCGGCGAGATCGACATCCCCGCCCGGATCGCAATGCGTGGGTTCGCTGTGTTCAAGCCTCACCTCAAGAATATGTCCATGCTCGTCAAGGACGAAACACTCCTGATCGATGAGGACAAGGTTCGGGTGATTCTGCTCGCGGGCGAGCTCGAAGGCACCGAGGCAGCCCTCGAGCGGATCGAAGCACTCAAAGCCGAGCGCCTCGAGCACCAACAGCCCGACGACCTTGTCGCCAGCGATCTCGATATCCTTGAAGCCATGTATATCTTCGGCATCGACGCACTCGAAGACAACGAACGAGATCAGATCGCTGCCCGATACGGACTTGTCGGCCAAGTCGCCCTCACGCACGGGCTCGATGACACCGACCCGCGCCGAGCCGAGCTGATTGACGGCGCATGGCCGATCATCATCTTCATGTCCATCGCAGGGCTTGTCCTCCTGATTGTGCCTTTGGCAGGGCTCTGCCTGCTGGTGCTCGGGATTGTCTGGGTCTCATCGGGGAAGATCAAGTTCCGCAACCATGTCCCGGCGAAGGGTGGCAGCGTTTTCCTCGAAACCTATGTCGTCTTTGTCGGCTCGTTCCTGGCCATGCTCGTCGCTGCCCATATCTTCCCGCAGATCGCCCCCTACACGCTAATCCTCCAATGGCTGATGCTTGCGACGATCTTCTGGGGGCTTTTTCGCGGGATGCGCCGCCAGAGCTGGAGAAAAGCCATCGGTTGGCACAAGGGCGAAGGCGTGCTCAAAGAGATCGGGTGCGGGATACTCGCCTATATCGCCTCGGTGCCTTTGTTCCTTGCTGGCACCCTCATCACCATGGTCCTGCTTGTTCTCCAGAAATTCATCAAAACCATGCTCAGCAATGGAGCTGCTCCTGAGCCCGATCCGATGAGCAATCCGATCGTTGAAATCATTGCATCGGGCGATGTGTTCACTGTGATCCTGCTCTTTTTGCTCGCGGTCACTTGGGCACCGATCGTTGAAGAAACCGTCTTCCGCGGAGCACTCTTTCGGCATCTGCGCAGCTCGATGCACTGGGTTTTCGCTGCCCTGCTCAGTGCTGCACTCTTTGCCTTTATGCACAGCTACGGGCCTTTGATGGTCTCGCCTTTGATCGCCCTTGGATTTATGTTCGCGTTTATGCGTGAATGGCGTGGGTCATTGATCGCGCCGATGACTGCGCATTTCTTACACAACTTCACCATCATCGGTGCCACCGTCCTCTTTGTGCTCTTGACCAAAGGGCCATCCTGATACCTGATTCTATATACATTGGTTCTATGAACAAGCACAAGCTCAGTGGGCAAAGATCGGCGAAGTGTCTTGAGTTTGGGCAACATGGGCCAAAGCACTGCCAGCTGCCCGCGAGATCAACACCACCAAAATCACCAGAGCGATGATCCCGGTCACAAGCACCCACATCGGCTTGTCAAACTCGCCGGTCCACACGGTGATCTGATGCCCGATCAGCACCGCAGCGAGCGTGCGCGGGAACATCCCGATGATCGTGCCCAAGAAGAACACGCTTCGGGAAATGCCGATCGAGCCCAGCAAGAGGTTGGTCAACGCAAAGGGTGTGCTCGGCGATGCGCGCAAGAGCGCCACCATCACCACCGCCTTGGTCGGCTTGGCCCGCAAGAGCGCATCGCGCATGAAGATCACCTTGGGGCAGCGCTCGAGCTCATGCTCGACACGAACCCGGACGACCCGCTGAACAAATCCATATCCGACAAGGCAAGCCCCGCCGAACCCAATCAGGGCAAGCCCGAGCCCCATCGGCAACCCGAAGGCATACCCGGCCAGGATCGCCTGCGAAACCGTCGGCAGGCATCCAAACCCGGCCAGGACAATAAACCCGACCAGATAGATCAGCATCCCCATAGCCAAGTGGACGCTGCTCGACGCGTCGCCGACGAGTGCCAGACGGATGGGTTCCATATTCAAGATCAGCATCACGCCCGCGAACGAGGGGATGATCGACCACGCCACCCCGAGGATCGTCGCCGGGCCAAGCCGACGCAGCATCGCGCAGCTGCTCTGCACCCGCTCGCGCCCAACCCGGTGCACAAACCCGACCGAAAACACACCCGAAGCCAGCAAGCTCAGCGCGATGCTCTTCCAGTTGCCCGGCGAGTGCAGAATGTTGGTGTCGATCCACCCACGCATCGGCTCAGAAAGCGTCGGCAGCACGATCGGCAATGAAAGCAAAATCGCAACAAACAACACGCCCCAATGCAAAGCCTGCGAGCCGAGCCGACGCCGATCATGCTTGGCACTGGCATGCACCCGTGTGCCGACCATCACACACGCTGCCTGCCCGAGCACCGAGCTCGGTTGAGCAGACCCGACAGCACGATGCCCGGCATACGGACATGCCCTGGCTTTGAGCTCAGGATTCGGCAAAGAAGATGGGTCGGCTTGTGTGGGCATCAAGAGATACTAGACCGTAAACGAAAGCAATAAAAAATATGATTCATTCACACCATATCGACACTTTTCCCCACAGGCTTCATGCGCCACGCTTCGAGCAATCATTGAGACACCGCTTTGAGGCAGACTTTTATTCTTCATCGCCTTGTCCGCTATTGCCTTGCCCATTGTCCTTCATCGCCGATTCAACTGCTTTGTTGGCAAGGTTCCCAAGCCCGACCAGAATCACCACCGCCAGCACAATTCCGCCAATCACCAGCCATTTGGGCATTTTCGCTTCGTCCCAGCTGCTCACCTGCGATCCGATCCACACCGCAGCAAAGGTTCGCGGGGCCATCCCCACCACCGTTGCGATCAAAAACGGCACCAGCTTCACACCCGAAACACTCATCGCGTAGTTCGTCAGCGCGAACGGCGAGTTGGGAGGCACACGGATCAAAATCAGGATCACCAACGCCCGCACCTTGCCATGACGAATGAACGCATCGCGGATGATGGCGGCTTTGGGATGGTTGTGAATCTCATCTTCGATCTTCTTGCGGGCCACCACATTGGCCACGGTGTATCCGATGATTGATGCGCCCGCAAAGCCGACGAGCGCAGCGGGGAATCCCCAGGTGATCCCAAAGGCAAACCCGGCAAGGATCGCCTGCGAAACCGTCGGCAGCACCCCAAGCCCAGCCGTGATGATGAAGATCGCAACATACAACGCGATCCCCATCGCCAAAGGCAGCCCGGGATTTTCATCCGTCCCGACCAACAGCCGCGTCGCTGTCCCCATATTGGCCAAGAGCGTCAACCCCGCGATCCCCGGCAACACCGCCCAGGCGATCCCAAGCCAAGCTGCCGGGCCAAGCCGTTTGATGATCTCGCCTACGGATTCCTGATGCTCGGCAGGCTGATTAGGCTGAGCGAGTTGATCGGTCGAGTCTGTTTTTTCGGGGGTTTGAGGTGTGGTCATAGGGTCGATGATATGCCATCGAGAGGCTGGTGGATCAGAGAGGGGAATCGGTGCGTAAAGAGAGTGGGATGCTTCAGAAATCAACCATCCGAAGATATGTCACCTTACTCTTGTTCCAGACGATGCTGGGGGCCGGGTTTATCTTGCCTGTTTTTGGATCCGCTACACGGTGCGGATGGTACCCCACATTTTATATTGTCCGCGCAGAAGATGGAGTTCACATCTATGCCGATCCAGAAGATCAAGACGCGATCAATGCTTGGTTTGATGACCCGGCACTGATCGGAATGGGTTCTGTCACGCTTTCACCATATAGCGAAGTTGGTCCGATCGATCATATTCTTGAGTTTTACTACCGTGAATCATTGTTGAGTTCTCCCGATGATTACCGCTGGCAACTCTTCGATCTGGAACTCACTCAATCGGAGCTCAACGATGCTCATCAAGAGCTCATCCGCTTCGCCAAGAATGATTCATGGCTCGCCCGGTTCCAGCCCGGCACGCCAGCACGGATCGAGTTCCTCCCCGCCCAAACCCTCTTCTCGATCATCAAAGTCGGCACCTACTTCGGCTTCCCCGCCTTGATCGTCTGGCTGACGAGATACTTCAAGACCCACACCCACGACGCCATCGCCAAGAGCCGGCGCGATGCCGGGCTGTGCATCCACTGCGCCTACGACTCCACCGATCTCCCCTCCCTCACATGCCCGGAGTGTGGGCAATCACACACTGTTCCAACTGAGTCTTCGGTGGCCCGGCTCGCCGAGCCGGGTTCTTGAGCATGTGGGCGTGGAAAAAGAATGCGAGAACTCAGAGAAGACCCGGCTCGGCGAGCCGGGCCACCATTGGGAACCTAGACTCAACCGTGCTCGTAGCGACGAGTAATCATCACTTTTTTCAGCGATAACACGCTGTCAACGGAGTTTCACTGCCATGATCCCAAGACCACCACCACGCGACGGCTCGCTCGGATTCCTCTACCTCCCACCCTTTCGCGTTCAAGGCTACTCCGTCGCGGGCGAAGCCACCACGATCAATATCCCCGAGATGGATGTCTGCTTCGATATGGGCATGGCCCCGCGCTCGGCGCTGGCTGCCAAGTTCTGTGCCCTCAGCCATGGGCACATGGATCATGTCGGCGGCTTGGCCTACTGGTGCTCGCAGCGCAACTTCCAAGGCATGGGCCCGGGCACCATCGTCTGCGATGCACGCATCGAATCCGATGTCCGAGGCATGATGGACGGGTTCCAGAGCCTCGAGCGCCAAAAAACCCCCTACGAACTGATCCCGCTCGAACACGAGCAGGAAATCCAGATCAAGAACAACATCATGCTCCGGGCCTTCCACACCGAGCACACTGCGCCCTCGGTCGGGTATGTGATTATCGAGAAGCGCACCAAACTCAAAGAACACCTCGTCGGGTTGCCTCAGGAAAAACTCCGCGATATGAAGCAGAGCGGCGAAGAGATCGTCAACCACCTCGAAGTGCCATTACTCGCCTACACCGGCGATACGCTCCCGGGGGCTCATCTGCTGCGCGATGATGTCCGCAAGGCCCAGGTCATCATCTCCGAGTGCACCTTCTTCGAGCCCGATCACAAAGAACGCGCCAAGATCGGGATGCACATGCATGTCGATGATCTGGTCGAATGGCTCAAACTCGTCGAATGTGAGCACATGGTGGTGGTGCACCTCTCACGGAGAACACACCTGGGTCAGGCCCGCAAGCAGCTGGTTCAGCAAGCGGGCAAAGAACTCGCCAGCAAGGTGCATTTCCTGATGGATCACCGCAACAATCGGCTCCGGTACGAAGAGCAGGCCCAAGCGGCCCACAAGCTCGAAGAATCACTCAATAACTAAGGCGAGGTGCCATTACTCGCCGTCTTCGGCGCAGTAATGTCTTTGGATATTTTGTGTTTTTAAGCAAGCACTACTGCGCCCTTCGGGCGAGTAGTGGCACCCAAATTTGGATTATTCTTCGTCTACACCCAGATCACCCTTGGTGAAGAGCGCGACGAACTTCACGCCAGCTGCTTCGATATTTTCACGGGCACCTTCTTCCCGGTCGATGACGGTCATCATCGCGGGCACCGTTGCGCCCAGCGATTTGAGCACCTCGATTGCTTCGAGGGCTTGGCCGCCGGTGGTGGCGACATCTTCGATGAAGATGACCACATCGCCTTGGTTGATGATCCCCTCGACCTGCTTGGCGGTGCCGTAGTCTTTTTTGGCATTGCGGACGAAGATCGTCGTGAGCCCGGTGGAGAGCCCAGCAACGGTGACAAGCGGGATGCCTCCGAGCTCAGCCCCGGCGAGCTGATGAACCGTGCCGACTTCTTGCTCGATCTGCCCGATCTGTTCTTTGAAGAGCTCGCCGAGCTGGGCAAGGATTTCAGGCTTGGTTGAGAACCGGTATTTATCGAGGTAGTAGGTGCTCGTCCGCCCTGATCGGAGGGTAAACGAGCCTCGCAAGAGCGAAGCGTCCGCGATGGCCTGGGCAAGGATGTTTCGGTCAGGGTTTGGGTCTGCGGGCGTCTTTGGGGTGGGCATGGCGGTTTATAGTCCGAAAATTCTGGATAGTGCATCCAAAAAATCAAGAATTGAGAACTCAATCCCGAATTGAGCGTCATAATTGGTGCCTCGATGCGTTTGAGTGGTGTCGGCATTGTGTCGATCAAGGGGTACCCTTGGAGGATCGTCCGTCGGTGCGTGTGTTCGAGGCCTGTATGTGCATATCCTGTGTGCATATCCAGCGTACGCCAGATCAAACAAACCAAAACAACTGCTTCACCAGACAAGCCGGATGAAAAAAGAGCCGGATCGGGAGGAATACGACATGAACCAGAGAATGAACACCATGCTCATCGTCAGCGGGCTCGCCATCGGGCTCGCTGCCTTGCCTTCGTTTGCCCAGGTGGCTCCCCCACCGACCAAACCTGCCAAGGAACAGCCGACCTATACCCCGCCACCAGCACAACAAGCCCCACAGGCCGCCCCTCAACCTGCTGCGCCCAAACCCAAGTCTGCGGTCAATGTCACCCGAAGCAAGGATAAGAGCGATGTGCTCAAGCTCCCGATCAATGTGCCCTACCCTAAGCTTGCCAAGATTGGTCCTGATGGTCGAATTCTCAGACTCCGTCAGCTGCCCGATATCCTCGCGCTGCGTTCAAACCCGAATGTCGGCCCAAAGTCGGTCGAGCGAATCATGCCTGTGATCTATTCCCGCCGATATCGGCTCGAACTCATGGTCATTGACAACCTCGATCTCTATTGGGAACTCACCGGCGGACTCATCAAAAACTTCGATATCTCCAATATCGACGAGATGGGACGCATCGCCGAGATGCTCAAACCACTCGTCCCTTCCACCACACTCTCCCAACAACTGCTCAATCTCAATATCCTCACCCGCGTCCAAGGCGGCATGAACCAGTACATCGTACAAGAATACAAAAAAGCAATCACCGATGAGATTCAGGTGCTCGATGCGGAGAATGGACTCGAAGAAGTCATGCGTTTCGTGCTCGAAGATTCAATCCTCGAAGCCGAGATCACCTACAACGCGATGCTCGCTGAAGCAATCAGCCAAATCGGAAGCTTGATCGACGAGGCAGGTTTTACTTCACCCGAATCGCAGGCCCTTCGTGCATTCGAGAAAGATTTGAGCTCTGACCCCGGACAGCAGTTCGAGGACCTCCTCGAGTTTGACCAGGCATTCCGCAAGCTCTCGTTCGATGAAGCGACGACTATTTTCAAGCTCATGCGTGAGCGACGCGAGTTCCCGGAAATCTCGCCGACGATCAAAACGATCAATGTGCTCCACGAACGCAAGCGTGTCGCGGAGAATGGATTTGACATGCTTATCACCGATCCAAAGACCGGCGAAGTGATCGATACACGCGTACGAGATGAGCAGGGTCGCCCGATTCGAGAGAACAAACCTAAGTCGGAATCTCCTGAGGGCTGATCCTCACAACGCATCATCAGACACCAAAGCACCCCGCCGATGCGGGGTGTTTTTTTGGATACATGAGCAGATTTTAAATCGGCTTCAAACTGGTTTCAAACTGGTTTCAAACTGGTTTCATCATGGGGAACGGCAGCACATCGCGGATCGAACGCTGATTCGCCAGCAACATCACAATCCGATCCATCCCAAGCCCTAACCCACCCGCTGGCGGCATCCCGACCTTGAGCGCATTGACAAAGTCCTCGTCGAAGGTGCGGAAGGTCGATTCTTCGTCGTCCACGCCGGCGAGCTGCTCGCGGAACTTGGCTTCCTGAATATCAGGGTCATTGAGCTCGGTGTACGCCGGGCCGATCTCCATGCCGCCGATGAATAAATCCCACCGATCAGCCAAGGGCACCACATCATCGAGCGTCCCGGGCTTGGGGCGAGTCAACGGCGAGAGCGACGCAGGATAATCCATCACAAAGGTCGGCCTCGACGGATCAATCATCGCCTCGGCCACCTCTTCAAAGAGCTCGTTGATGATGAAAATGTCATCAATCGGCGTGCCATCCTTGCTCTTGGTCTTGAATCCACGCTTTTCGCATTCGCTCCGCGCTTTGTCAATCTCGTCGATCGAGAATCCGAGTGCCTTCTCGAAAAGCTGGGCATAAGTGATCTTCTCGAACGCTGATTGATAATCAATCGTCAACTCGCCAAAGGGCATCGCATCTGATTTCCCCGCCTGCTCAGTTGCAGCCAGCACCGCCAGCTCGCGGATCAACCCCTCGGTCAGCTCCATCATCGTCTCGTAGTTCCCAAAGGCCTGATAGACCTCGAGACTCGTAAACTCGGGGTTATGACTCTTATCGAGCCCTTCGTTGCGAAAGTTTCGGCTCACCTCAAAGACCCGAGGCATCCCGCCGACCAACAGCCGTTTGAGATACAGCTCGGGCGCAATCCGCAATGACAAATCCAGACTCAGCGCATTCATATGCGTCAAGAACGGCCGAGCAGCAGCCCCGCCGGCCTGCGTCTGCAAAACCGGCGTCTCGACCTCGATGAAACCCTGTCGTTCAAGGTACCGACGCATCGCGCTCATCAGCTTCGAGCGCAGCATCAGCGTCCGGGTCGTTTCTGGATTGGCCCACATATCCATATACCGCTGACGATACCTCCGCTCGGTGTCCTGCAACCCCGCATGCTTCTCGGGCGGGGGCACGAGACACTTGCTCGCCGGGGTCAGGGTATCGACCCAGCAGGTGATCTCGCCGGTGTTGGTCATCGTGAGTGGCCCCTCGGCGATCACAATATCACCGCCATCGAGCACCTTGGCGAACTTGAATCCGCTCTCTTCGCAATCGCGCTTGGACACCGCAATCTGGAAGGTGTCTCGGGTGTGATCGCGGAGATTGAGCCAGATGAGCTTGCCGTTGTCTCGGTGGAGCATCACCCGACCCGCGACCTTGACGCGCGGGCGATCATCCACAATCGCAGGCAGGTCGTCCTCGCTGATTTCCGGATTATCCCGCCTGGCTTGTTTGCGAGCTTGATTTGAAGCTTTGTATGCTTGGTCGGCCTGCTCGTCGTATCGTCCGTGGGCATCGGCCAGGGAGATCAGCTCATCGGTCCGCAGGCCATAAGGCAGCATACCCAATGCGATCACCGCATCACGATTTTCGCGTCGTTGCTGTTCGAGATGATGAACATCAGCCTCCTCTTGAGAAGCCTGATCGGTCGCTTGATCTGGTTTTTGATCCATGAGTGCGTGCCCTGATTTGTTCTTGTGTTCGCTCACGCAACGATCGTACACACCGATCCCGACAAGGTCATCCCTGACAACCCTGATAACCCTGATAACAAGGACTTGCGCACATTGGGCTTTGGTTTAGCCCGACTCACCCATGGTCAGATCGACCCGCCGAAGCATTTCGGTATTGCAGAGCGGGCGGACGGTGGGGTCTTCTGCGAGCATATCGTGCAGCGAAATACCACCAAACTGTTCGATAATGGTCTTGGCTGCTGCATCGAGTCGCCCGTGCAATGGACAGAGCTTGCCCGAGTGATTTTCGAGATGAAGCGGGCATGTGGTGATCCGTTCGATCGGGTCGATGGCATTGATGACATCGAGTATGGAGATATCCCGAGCGGAGCGTTTGAGCCGATACCCGCCTCCAACCCCGCGTCGTCCGGTGATCAGCCCTGCCTTGGCCAGCAGCTGGAGCACCTTGGCGAGGTAGTTCATTGGGACAAGCGTGACCTCGGCGAGTTGGGCGGTCGATACCAACTCGTCGGGCATATAGGCAAGACAGCTCATCGAGCGAAGTGCATATTCGGTAGTCTGTGAGAGCAAAGCAAAATCCTTCTCAATCGTCTGGTGTGATCACAAAGCATATGTATACGGAAAAAAGCCTCAATATCGTATCAAGATATACTGATCTTGGGATCAAAATATTCAAAATCACCCCACTAAGTGCCAATCACCCGCTGGGCGTGTGCTCGACCTGCATTATTCATCGCATGTTCGGGCACCTCGTCGAGTAACTGATCCACAATCATATCGGTCGTCGTTTGGTCTGCCTGGGCGTGAAAGTTGGTCAAAATTCGGTGACGAAGGACTGGATGCGCAACAGCACGGACCGAATCAATCCCCACGATGCCGTTGCCAATAAGCAGTGCATGGGCCTTTGCCCCCAGAACAAGGGCTTCGCTCGCCCGTGGCCCAGCGCCCCAGGAAACATAGTCCTGAACAATCGCAGGCACCCGATCGCACTCGTTGGCCCGGGTCGAGCGGACAAGGCGAAGGGCGTATCGAAGCACATGCTCGGGCACCGGGGCATGCTGAATAATGTGCTGGGCATCAGCAACCTGCTGCCCATCGACCACCGCACGAATCTCGATTTCACCTTTGCGCGCACTTCGGCGGATCACCTCGAGCTCCTCTGACTCATCAGGATACCCAACCATCACCTGAAGCATAAACCGGTCAAGCTGGGCTTCGGGAAGCGGATAAGTTCCCTCCTGTTCGAGCGGATTCTGGGTCGCGAGCACAAAGAACGGACTGGGCAAGACATGGCGCGCCCCGCCAATCGTCACCTGCCGCTCCTGCATCGCTTCGAGCATCGCTGCCTGGGTTTTCGGAGGCGTGCGGTTGATCTCGTCGGCCAACACCACATTGGCAAAGATCGGCCCTCTGACAAAGCGCAGCGAGCGATGCCCCGTTGCCTTATCCTCCTCGATCACCTCGGTCCCTGTAATATCCGTAGGCATCAGATCAGGCGTAAACTGAATCCGCGAGAACTCGAGCTCCATCGCCTGGGCAATCGTCGAGATCAATAAAGTCTTGGCAAGCCCGGGCACGCCCACAAGCATCGCGTGCCCACGAGAAAAAATCGCGAGCAAAATCTGATCGACCACCTCGTCTTGCCCGACGATCACCTTGGATATCTCGGCTTTGAGCGCGTCGTAGGTCTCACGAACCCCCGCGAGCATCTCTTCGCCTGTCTTTCCTTCACCTGTTTTTCCTTCACCCGGCTTTCCTTCACTCGGCTCTTCTTCGCCCGGCTTTGGTGCTGATGAGTCGTTGGTCATCTGTATCTCCGCAATGGTCTTTTTATCATACCAAACGCACCGCCAACAGGTTTCGTTCATTCCAAAGAGAAATACAGGCCAAAAATGTGGCCTGAAAGAGAACGCTGTAAAAATAGCTTGAAAAATGGCAGCTGCACGGGGTCTCGTCGCGCAGCTGCCGGTGTCGATCCTGTGGAACCAGGATCGGCGTCGTGGTCAGATTTTCAGCTCGTCAGAACAGGCTTGTTCGAGAAGTGCCGATCGGTGATTGGGATCGAAACGCTTCTGATTTCAATGGTTCTACACGCAAGTTTCAACGAGGATGCATTTTTTTGCAGTTCATCAATGGTTGTTCATCAAGTTTCATCGTCTTCGAGGGCATCCATCAGCCGCTCGAACATCTCGGCGAGCCGATCCATCTGCTCGCTCAGCTCGTCGATCTGCCGATCAAGCCGACCTTCGAGCTCTTCAAGGCGTTCTTCCAACGAATCCATGTGCCCATGAACCCCATCGGGAGCGATATTTTCAACATGGTCACGGATATTTCCGCGAAGCACCTGCAAAGGACTCTGCATGCCTCCGCCTGAGCGCACGATCAGTTTGCCATCACGAAACTCGATCAGTTGACGCTCGGCATCACGCATCGCATCCACTGCCTTTGCCTGCATCTGGCGGGCAAGCTCGCGTTGCTCTCTTGATTCAAAGAACTGCTGGCGAATCTGCTCTTGGATTTGCACAAGTTTTTTTTCCAGATCCTCCCCAAGATCAGCATTCTCAAGCTCGACGAGAACATCGAGTATCCTGTCCTTCTCATTTTGAGGCTTGACAATCATGCTCGGGCTCGCCAATATGGTGCCCAATGCTTGAGGATTATACTCGGCGAGCTCGACCTTGAGTTCGAGTTTCTCGCCGCTGCGGAGCACCATGAGTTTCATGGTGTCGCCCGGATCTTTTTCTGCGAGGACCTTGCTCAAAATTTGTCCGCTGGCCTGATCGCTGCCATCGATCGAAACGATCACATCGTAATCCTCAAGCCCAGCAAGATCGGCGGGGAGCCCTTCGATCACTTTTTCAACCAGAATCGCCTGCACGCCATCTTTGAGTTTGAGGTGTTTGCGCAGTGCTGTCGAAGGCTCGCCAAGGTTGATTCCCAGCATCACCTTGCTGGGGCCAAAGAACTGCCCTTTCGCAATGAACGCACCATCTTTTTCTTCATCGTGCATTTCCCCCAGACTGACCACAAACTCGCGCTCGCTGGTATTGACAAGTCCATCGTCGTCTGTTGTAACCCAGAGGTGTTTTCCTCGTTGGAGTTTGCCGGGCTGGTGAATCTTGGGCATCTTGACTGTGTAAAGTGTCTCGCCGTTCTCATCGAGAAAAACCAAGGTTTCTCCATCGAGCATGACCTGTTCTTTGTCAAAATCTTCGCCATCGAGCCTGGCGACGGTGATTTCGCCATCGACAATACGAATCTCGTAGGCATGCTCATCGTCCTGACTTTTGATAACCACAACAGATTGCTCAGCTTGCTCATCATGCTCATGGGCAAGCCCACTCTTGGCCGAATGCTCGACCCGGAACTGGGCCGATGCCAGCGATGCAGAAACTCCTGTCACAGCGATCAGCAATGCTGTGAGTGTCTTGTTGCTGAGTTTGTTTTTCAAAGCTTTCATTTGTATATCTCCTGAGTGTTTGGTCGGCTTCTCTATTCACCTCGTATCAAGATGCGCTCATCGACCGAGCTGGTCATCAATATTCGATTCAACACACGACCAGTTCAAAACGCCCGTTCGACCGTTGGCGAGAGCTCGACAGGAACCGGGATCACATTGCCCGCTTCGTCACGCACCTCGCGGTATGCATGATCAATGACCTGCCGTTCGATGATTTGACGAAGATACAGCACCTCGATTGTGCCATTGGGCATCGGACGCGTCTCGATCACGATCCGTTCGGGCATCTCGCCAACAACCCGCCCCAGACTTTGGCCAGACGAGAGATACTGATCGAACGCCTGGTCGGGCTTGGCCTGATCGAGCAAAATGCGCGATCCCAGCAACCCCGCAGCTGCCGAATCATGCTCGTCGAGAGCCATTGTTGAAATCGGTTGACCAAAGAACCACACCATCAAAATCGCTGCTGCTGCCGCCCAACCACCCCAGCGCGAAACCAGATCAAGCCGAGCACGCATCGGACGATCATCGATCAACCCGCCAGGAAGCTCAATGCGATCGGCAGCTGCGATCTCACTTTGTACACGCTGAGACATCAACTCGTGAATCTGCTGCGTATCTGCAAGCTCAGACCAAATGCTCGGATCATGGGCAGCCAGGGTACGAAAGGTCGTCCAATCCGTGTTGGTCGCAGCCCCATCAACAACCCGGGCAACCAACACATCTCGCTCATCACCCGACAAGCGAATAGTCGGCTGTTCGTTTGATTCATTGGTACGCATTATCCACCTCCTGCTGCTGCTTGCTTGCAAAGCTTGCCTTCACGCTCAGTATCCTGCTGTGCCAAGAGTTCTTTGAGCATCCGCCTGCCTCTGGCGATCCGTGTCTCGATCGTGGTGATCGGCAAATCGAGCACCTCACCAATCTGCTGATAACTCATCGAGCGCACGCCTCGCAAAAGTATCGGCTCGCGATACCCCACAGGCAGCGACAACACAGCCTGATAAACCCGTTGCGACTCGTCCCAATCCGCCATAATCACATCGGCCGATCCTGGGTTACTTTGATTTGCCTGCTCCATACCCACCAGCCGAAGCATCGAGCGTCTGCGCCGGGTTGTTTTTCGTCCCTCCTCACGGGCAGCATTGATCGCTACTGTCCGAAGCCAAGACTTGAATGCCTTGGGCTCATGAACGGACGAGATTTTTCGACAGACCTGCATCGCCACCGCCTGCAAAAGATCCTCAAGGTCTGCCTCGCGGGGTTTGTGTGCCAAGAGAACCGCCCCCACCCACCGCCGAGATTGCTTCCAGAGTTGATCGAGCGCACCACGATCCCCCGCAATCGCGGCCTGGATCACCGACTCACTCAAATCCTGCTCATCCACGCGCCCTTGCCCCTCATGGTGCCAATTATGTGCCCTTGCCACTGCTAAGATGCCCGGTCGATCTCTTTCCGTCTGGTTTTACCGATTTTGGACGCAATTGTTCCAATCCGCCAGGCCAGCACCCGCCTTGACTCCCTGTATACGATATTGAACCTCCCCAATGTTCACCCCACGATCACCAAGTCAGCTCCCCGGCCGCGACGAACCCGATTCGTTTGAACTCTCGGATTCGGCAATGATGTCGTTTGGCGATCACCTCGATGATCTGAGAAAACGCGTTTTTTTTGCAATCGTGGGTGTTGTGCCGATTTTTGTCATCGCATTTGCCTTTGGACGCCCCCTGCTTCAGATGCTGCTCGATCCAGCCCGCAACCAGCTCACCAAAGCTGGGCAAGGGTCTCAACTGCTGGCAACTGGCATGTTCGAGACCTTCGGAGCCGTCATGCAGATCGCGCTGATCGTGACCATTCTCCTTGGTTCACCCTGGTTGCTCTATCAGCTCTGGCTCTTTGTCTCCCCGGGGCTCTACAAGCACGAACGCAAAATCGTCCATCTCCTGATCCCGTTCTCAGCCCTGCTCACAGTCTTGAGCATGCTCTTTCTCTACTTCATCATCCTTCCGGTGATCCTGGCGTTCTTTATCGGATTCGGCGCCAGTGTCAGCAGCGAGCTGAGCGTACCAACTGCCCCTGTGCCCCACGACATTGTCTTCCCAATGATCCCCGTGCTCCAAGCCGATCCGCCCGATCCGACCCCGGGCATGATGTGGATCAACCAGGCCTTGCTCCAACAACGCGTCTGCGTGGGGATTGAGAACGGCAACCCAATCATCCGGGTCATCAACCTCACCTCGGATATCGGCATCGCCCAGCAATACCGGATATCCGAATACATCAAGACCATCCTCAATATGGGATTGGCCTTTGGAATCGCGTTTCAGACGCCTGTGGTGGTGGTGATGCTCGGGTGGATCGGCATACTCAACCCCCAACTCATGAGCAGATACCGCAAGCACGCCATCGCGGTCAGCGCGATTCTCGGTGCTTTTATGACCCCGGCCGATCCTTTGTCGATGCTGCTCTTGGCCACGCCGTTGTATCTGCTCTACGAGCTCGGGCTTTTCATCTTGCGGGTACTCCCGATTGAAAAAGTCATCAAATCAACCCAGATCAACGATTCGCAGGACCCCGACGCAACCACCGATGAAGATGCTGGCGAAGGGAAGTGAGCTCGGATGACCCATCCCGAATCAACGCCCCCCACACCCACTGAGTCGCTCCCTACCGAGCTTGATCGCTCGATGATGCACCGGGCTATCGAGCTCGCCGACGAGGCTTCAGCACTCGGCGAGGTGCCCGTAGGTGCGATCGTCTACGACACCGCGACGGGCGAGATACTCGCATCGGCCCACAACACCCGCGAGATGCACAACAACCCCGCAGGGCACGCCGAGTTCAACGCCATCATCCAAGCTTGCCAGTCCATCGCCGACTGGAGGCTCAATCACTGCACCCTCGTCGTTACCCTCGAACCATGCCCGATGTGCGCCGGGTTGATCGTCAACGCCCGGATCGGACGACTGGTCTATGGCACACCAGACCCCAAAGCCGGTGCCGTGCGCACACTCTATCAACTCTGCGATGATCCCAGACTCAACCACCGATGCCAGATCATCCCAAATCTCGAACAGAAACAATGCAGCCAACAGCTCAAAGACTTCTTCCGTACACTCCGGGATCGTCCCCAATCCGACCAATGATCCTGCTCAGAGTTGTCGAATGACTCTTCTCCCTATCAACTCATAGAGAAATTTGGTGGTGGTGGTTATGAGATACACTCATTTGTGAAACAAGCGTGTGCAACACAACCTAAGCCGAAAAAAGACAACGGGTTACAGATAAACACCGCCAGGAGACAGCTTGTCGGTTGTTTGTCGATTGCGCTCGGGCGTCTGGAACTCGGTGTTGGGCCCGAGGTGCCAAGGCCAAGGCGTGCACAATGGGGTTGAGCGCATTGGGGCGCAATGCGCAAGATACCCACCGTTTATCCCCACAGCTTGTTCCGCTGCTCGCCCCGCCGTTTGTCCCTGTTGTTTACCCCCGCCAGTTATCTATCAGCCCACCAGCCCACCAGCCTATCGGCCTATCGGCCTGTCGGTGTATCAGAGCAGTTTCAGGCGGGATTCGAGGGTGCGGATTTGTCCCAGAAGCTCTGCATCATCTTTGCATTTTTTCGAGATCGACCGCACCGCGTGCATGACGGTGGTGTGGTCCCGTCCGCCGAAGTGGGCGCCGATTTCTTCAAGTGAGTGTTTGGTGAGCTGACGGGTCAGATACATCCCGACCTGGCGCGGATGAGCGACTGATTTGTGTCGGCGTTTGCCCAGCAAATCTGGGCGTTTGATATGAAAAAAGGTCGAGACTTCCGAGATAATGTGTTCAATCGTCGGGCCTTGCCCGGCGACAGGGGCAGGACAAGCAAACTCGGCACCCAGCGCTTTGCGCGTGAGCTCGAGGTCGATGGGTCTTTTTTCGATGCTTGCAACGATCTGAAGCTTGGTGATTGCTCCTTCGAGCTCACGGATATTGGTATCAATATGCTGGGCGATCTCACAGGCGACATTCTCGGGTAGCTCGAGCCCACGGTCGTGGGCTTTGCGCTTGAGAATCTCGACGCGGGTCTCGAATCCGGGTTTTTCGATCTGGACGACCAATCCCCACAAGAACCGCGAGGTCAGCCGATCTTCGAGATTGGGGATATCTTCGGGGGGCGAGTCTGAGCTGATGATGATCTGCTTGTTGGTCTGGTAGAGGGCGTTGAAGGTGTGGAAGAACTCTTCTTGTGTTCGGTCTCGTTTGGCAAGGAAATGGATGTCGTCGATGACCAGGAGGTCGATATCGCGGAAGGCATGCCGAAACTCGACCATCCGGGCGGATTGGACCGCATTGACATATTGGGTCATGAACCCATCGCACGAGAGGTAGCGCATTACGATCCCGGGATGTTGATGTTTGATTCTCAAACAGATCGCCTGGAGCAGGTGTGTTTTGCCCAGCCCGACGCCGCCATGGATGAAGAGGGGGTTGTAGGCATGTCCGGGGTTTTCGGAGACAGCGATGGCTGCTGCGTGGGGGATCTGGTTGTTCTCGCCGATGACAAACTGCTCGAACCCATAGTCTGGATTGATCGGCAGGGCGTCATTGTGATCGAGCCAGGCCCGTTCCGAGGAAACATGCGAGCGCTTTGGTTTGGGCTTTGATGCCGACGAAGCAAAGGATGAGGTGTTGGCGAGCACCTCGATGTCGGCGTGGGGTTTGGAAGCATGCTCAGCCGAGCCTGATTTCGATGTGGCTGATCGGTCGGCTGACTGTTCAGCAGATTTGGTGGTTGATTGGGCATTTTTGGTCGCCAAAGCCCATTCATCATCTGGACCCAAAAGACGAACAGCGATGAGTTGCCCTGTCACTGAACGAACCGCGTCATTAAAGGCATCGAGCCCATTTCGGCGGAGATAATCGCGGTGGAGATCAGAGTGGGCACGAACGCCAAAGGTCCCCGAAACAATGCCCAAAGGCTCGAGCTCGTCGAACCACCTTCGGGCAACCGCAGGGTGTTCGGCACGAATGTGCGCAAGGACATCGTCCAAGACCTGATAATCATGGTCTGGCATGATCGAACTGCTTTCAATCAGCTAAGCAGCCCAGTGGAGAGGCTGCGGTGAGCGTTTGTGAAACCGGGTCGGTGATCCACAGCATGAATAGTGACTCGGTATTCTTCCTTCGCCTATACCCTAATCACTCGTGGCTATCATTGTCAACCTTTCTCTTGCAAGTTATCCACATTGTTCGTCTGCGACGCACAGTTGTGCGTTTCAGTCGCCCGCATTTTCGAGATTGCGTCATGTCCCGATTTGCGTTACCCTTTGCCTGCTCAAGAGTTGGTTGAACATGCGATGATGCGGGGTCGCTTACCGAAAAAAGTTTCCCGGAAAAATCAGGCACAGGCAGATCATAGAATTGATTGCCCAAGAGGGGCATATCAGAAAGGCATGAAAAGAAGAAGCGTGAAGAGAAGAGGCGTGGAGAGAAGAGAAGAGAAGAGAAGAAGAAAGGTGTGGTGCATTTGATGCTCAATACTCATGTTTTATTCGTCTGCACCGGCAACACCTGCCGATCGCCAATGGCCCAGGCAGTGGCCCAGGCGCTTATCGACCAGCGTGATCCCGGTGCAACCACCATCACGGTGGATTCTGCCGGGGTTGCAGCAGTCGATGGACATTGTGCATCGCCTCAGGCCATCGAGGTGCTTGGCGATCGGGGGATTGATCTGTGCGGGCACCGATCCAAACAGCTTACCCCCGAGCTCATCGAGCGGGCCCAGATCATCCTGACCATGACCCCCGCCCACGCCCACGCGGTGATCGCGATGGTACCCGAGTCGGCGGATAAAGTTTTTCCGCTCGATGCGATTGATCCCATCGCCGATCCGATCGGACAATCGGTCGAGGTCTATCGTGATGTAGCCAACGAGCTCGAACGATTGATCCAGACCAGATTCAAGGAGATGATCACATGACGGATTCACCCTCATCCTCACCCTCTTTAGCCCCGTCGGCTTTGCGTGTTGTCATCGGGGCGGATCATCGCGGGATGCACACTGCCGAGCTCGTCGGCGACACCCTGGCCCAGCTGGGATACCAAGCCCATATCGTTGGCACATGTGAAAAAGAGAAATGCGATTATCCCGAACAGGCCTACCTCGTTGGACAAGAGATCAACGCAGGACGGGCCGATCGCGGGGTGCTGATCTGTGGCACGGGGATCGGGATGTCGATCGCTGCCAACAAGGTCAAAGGACTACGGGCAGCGTTGGTCCACGACGAGCTCACCGCCCAGCTCTCGCGCTCGCACAACGATGCCAATGTGCTGTGCCTCTCGGCGGATCTGCTCGGTGAACGATTGATCGACAAGGTGGTCGAGGTGTGGATGAGCACCGGGTTCGATGGCGGTCGGCACGAACGAAGAGTCCGAAAAATCACTGCGATCGAAAATGGACTCGATCCACGCACAATTACCGACACACAAAGCGCATAACACAAAGCAAACAATAAAGATCGCCTTGGCACACTGGGGTGGATCTATCGGGTCGTCGGGGTTGTGCGCACAAAGATGGAGACCTCGTCGTATCCCACGATGAGCCCGCCGGTGATGGCGGTGATTGATTTGGGTTGGCGATCAAGAAGCATCGGTACCGTGACACGCACCGTATCGAGCAGGCGGGCGTCGTTTGAGTCAAGCAGGAACAGCTCGGCGACGGAGTGGTCGTCGAGCCGCATGGGCGATTGCAGAAACACTGTGCGATCTGTTGCCCACGCAGCATCAATCATATCGATGGGCGTTTCGATGGGATCCAAAGCGATCAGCTGAAGATCCCGGTCGAATATGGCGAATCCGCGCGAGCCCGCGATGCGCAAAGCATTCATCCCAAGCCGGGGCTGAACCCAGCTTTGGCGGATCACCCGCTGGCGAAGGTCCAACGCATGAGGTGCGCGGGTTCCTTCCGCAAGACTTACGGGCCAGAGCTCGATATTGCTGTTGAGTACAACAAGCTGATCGTTCCAGACCCATCCAGAAATACTCTCAGCGATCGAGTCGTCATTGAGCACCCAATCGATCGATCCCGCTTTGGTATTGATCGCAACCACTCGATTGTCGGTGGCGACAAAGAGATCGCCGTTGTTCCCTACACGGATCCAGCGCGGCGCGATCCCGAATCGGTCGATGACCTGGATGCGCTGTCCGGTGCGTGGGTCGATCGAGGCGGCGATCGAGGTGATCGAGCCTTCTCTTTGCCCGGCGGGTTGGTCGATATACATGATCCCGCACACGCCGAGCACCGAACTCTTGAGGTCTATGTCATACACGCGATTGGCGGGCAGGTCTGATCGCCAGAGCTCATTGCCCGAGAACACATCGACGCCGATGGCTCGTCCGATCCGATCGGTGATGACGATGGTGTGCCCGTCGGTGACAACCATAAGCTGATTGATCGGGACTTGCTCCTGGGTTGGCGTGGCGAACTCGGCATCGACGCGGGCGAGATCATCGGGGGTCCGGGTGCTTCTTTGGGCGAGATCAGATCGGATATTGGTGATCGACCAGATGAGCCTGCCTGTGGTTGTTTCGATCGCTTCGAGTGTGCCTGTGTCGTTGTTGTCGGTGCTCTCGGGCCAAAGGACGAGCGTGCGGGTCTGGTCTTGCCAGGGGATGATCGGTGGGTGGTTCGATTTGGCTTTGATCGACCAGACGGTTTCAAAGGCTCCGCGTCCTGCGCGGACATACTCTGCGCGTCCGAGCTGGGGCGCATAGAGGACGATTCCGCCTTGGTCGATGCGGGTGGTGGGTTTGATTGGCGAGCCGGTGACGAGAAGCGGGTGTATATCGCGGATGAAGGCGTCGCCCAGGAGCGGGAGCTGGGAGCTGGCCTGCGCTTTGAGGGCGATCTGGTCTTTGGTGATGATCTCGCCTGCGATCCGGATGGTGAGCTTAGGGAACTTCTCGATGAGTGTTGATGCAAGGCTTTGGGCATCCCTGGCGCGGTTGGTCGTGATCATCCCGGTGAGGGCCTGCTCGGCGAGCTGGTCGATGATGAGCTGGTCGATCTCGATTCCGAACCGATTGAGCGATTGGGCTGCTTCGAGTCCTTTGCTCGCAGCGTTGATGGCTGCGGGGAGCTTTCGATCTTTCGCGCTGCGTGTTGCTGCGCCGAGCCAGAGCTTTGGGGCGATGGTTGACCAGGGATATCGCTTGGCGAGCTGTTCGTAGTCATCGGGATCAGCAGATTCCTCAACAAAGCGTTGCTCGGCTTTGGCGAGTTGATCGAAGGATCGGTAGGGGGCGTAGCCTTGGGTTGTGAGGATGGCGCCGATGCGCCGTGACGCTTCGAGCCCGCCTCGCACCGCGATGCCTGCCCCTTCCCACATCGAGGCGCTCAGCGCGGGCTGATCGAGGATATCTTGGTAAGCGCCGATCGATTCGGCAGCATTTCCACGCAGGTAATTCCATGCGCCCAAGGCCATGCGGTGGGCAACGACTTGCTGATGTGTTTGGGCGAGGGTGCCCAGGTGATCGAGGAGTGTTGATTGGTCTTGGGATGTGAGCAACGGCTTTGAAGAGTCTGGGCCTCGTATTGGCTCGACCATTTCGACCATTTCGAGCATTTCGAGCACCGCATCGAAGAGCTGGGCGTTGAGTTTTTCGCGCTGTGCGAAGGGGAGTTTGGAAAGCACACGCATCGCGTCAACAACCGCCAGCACAATTTCATCGGTGCGCCCGGCTCGGTAGGCGAGCTCGGCGAGGGTGATCGCTGAAGCAGGGTCAGACTCGATGCGATCGCTGAGCAATTCCGAAGCGATATCCCACGCGAGAAAGCTCGATACATCCATCTCATCAACGACCAGAATCTGTCCGTCGAGTGCGATGATATTGCCCGTTGCGCCGAGCGTGAGGTGTTCTTTGGTCTGCGGGTTGCGAGGATCGAGCATCTCGACACCTGTATCGACAGGGACGATGAGCCGATCGCCAGCCCTGATTACGCGCCCGCGGATGCCCGAAGTCCCGCCCAGCAAGGCGGATCTGGTGATGGGTGCGGTGGCGAGTTGTGCTGCGGGGTAGTAGGTGATCTGGTATTTGCTCACGCAGGCGATCAGGTCGCCGATGCCCAGCAAGTAGAACGATTCCTTTGGGTGCGCAGGTCGTGTTGCGATGGTTTCTCCGGTGTCGAGATCGAGCTGGAGTATCTTTGAGCCATCGGGAGAGAGGGTGAAGAACCCGTGGGTATTGATGATCGGCGTGTTGCTCGAAAATGATGGTCGGCTCGCGCGGGCGTAGATATCGGGAGGCGGCAAGGATCGTGCCCAGAGCACCCGCCCGGTGGCCGACTCAATCGCAAACCCGAGCCCGATGCGATCTGTCCAATAGGCGACGCCGTTGTGGAGCATCGGCGAGTGGGCGAGCTGGCCCATCTGCTGGAATGGGAGTGATCCGGCGGAGGCGATCTGGCGGATCCAGCGCAGGTTGCCCGTCTGGGCATCGAGGCCGATGACCGCGAGGTTGATGAGCCGTTGCTTTCGGTTGTTGGTTCGCGCGCCGACAACCACGATCCCCTCGTCCACAAGCACCTGCCCGCGGATCGAAGCCTCGACCAGCGATTCATCGAGCTCTTGGATATTGATTGACCATTGAATTTCTCCGGATTGAGCATCGAGTTTGAGCAGGCGCGCATCGCCAGCGCGGCTGTTGTTGCGCGGGATCCCCGCGGGAACATACAGATCATCACCATCAAGAGTGAGGGTCGTCGCATCTTCGATGATCCGCCCGAGCCGGGCGCGTGCATCGACGGTGATGGGTATTTCCGTGCGCTCTTGCGTGGTTTGCAATCGCCAGATCGGGCGGAGCGTAAAACGGTCAAAGCACGAAACCGTGATCCCGTCGTTGGTGTAAAGCAGATCGTTCCAGACGACGAGTGTTGTCCATGGCGTCGGGCCTGGATTTGTGTTTGAGAAGTTCGGACGGACGGGTTTTTGTGTGTGTTCGAGTTTGTGGCCGGGCGTGAGGGCTGCAGCCCCTAGAGCGATCGGGAGAATTTCATCGAGTATGGCTGGGTTCTTTGGTTGATCGGTATTCCAAGTCAGTGAACCGATTGGGCGCGGGGCTGATTTCTTTGTACTCAATCCCGGGGAGGGGATGCGTTCGATTTTTCCTTGCCCGGCCCGCTGCGACCAATAATCAACCTGTTGCCATGCTTGGTCGGTGTCGATGTACCGCGCGGCCAGGTGCGCGTGGGGGAGGATTTGATGGGCCCATGTGCTGGCGTCGGGGTGGGCTTTGAGCTCGGTGATGATCCGGAGTCCTGCATGAAAATGGGCACCCTCGATGAGGGTCTGGGCGAGATGGAGCGAGGCGAGGAGCCCCGGCTCGGTGAGCCAGGCATCGCGGGCGATGCGCAGCCATTGGTCTGCGTCGAGCTGGGCCTGGGCCCAGGGGGTGACGCGGGTGCGGTAGGCATCGAGCAGCTCGGGGTGCTCGAGCACAAACCGATGTGCCTTGCTGCGAACAGTGATGTAGATATCCCGAGCCTGTGATTCGATCAATCGATCCCCCAGCTCGGTGATGACCTGATCGACGAGTCTCGAAGCTTCGTCGAGGTTGTCTTGGGCGAGGAGCTCGGGCAGGCGCAAGAGCGAAGCCTGGGCGGTTGGGGAATCGGCGAAGTAGATCGGGTTTTCGATCGTCTTGGATTTGAGCTCTTGAGCAGCGATCGGCTGCCCGATGAGCAACATCCAAGCGCCGAGCAGGATGGTCGAGAGGGAGAGAATCATCAGCTCCAGAGAGAAAGGTGCGTGCCTTTTCTTGTGTAAACCGAGCAGTTCAACCAGAAGTTGCTTCCGATGAGGAAGTCTGTCAGCTGATGATAGATGAAATCCACGGGCGATGGTTGTGTTTGCTCGGGAGGCGAAGTGTCTTTGTCGATCAGAAGCCCGATTTCTTGGGAGGCTTTGGGGGACTATTGGTGTGCGGATGGTGTGCGGATCGGGCGCAGGTGTGCTACGCTCGTGGGTGATGAATGAACCAAAGACCACCCAATCAGACTCCGTGTTTCGACCCGCCTTGTTCACAAAGATCATGCTCGGCGCACTGATGCTCGGCTCGGGGATGTTGCTCAGCGGGTGCAACAAAGCGCTCGCACCGACATTCCAGGCGGTGGGTGTGCGCGAGATTGAGCAGGGCGATGAGCGGTCGGTGATCGAGTTTTCCATCGAGGCAACCAATCCCAACAAAGAGCCGATCCCGCTTCGGCAAGTGCACTACAAGGTCGAGCTCGATGGGGTCGAGGTCTTTTCAGGGGTGCGCAGCCCAGAGATCATGCTTCATATGTATTCATCGCATGTATTCACCCTCCCGGCGGTGCTCCCGATCGAAGCGATCAAGAGCTCGGGCGAGGTGAGCTATGCGCTGACGGGCACCGTGCAATACATCCCGCCGGGTCGGCTCTCCGAGGTGCTCTTTGATGCCAAGCTCAAAGTGCCCGAAGCTATTCTTGAGCTCTCGGGCACGATCAACATGGGCCCAAGCACTGGGGCCTGGGGTGAATAGCAGAGGCTTTCGAGCTTGAGTTCAAGCTTCAACCGATTTTGATTTCATCGCGATCGACTTTGCTCAGCACGACCTGGGCGTCGGGGAGCTGGCTGATGAGCTTGCCGCAGAGCCGTTTGAGGTATCCTCTTTCGGTGTTGGTATGCCCAGCCAGGAGGATGCTGAGCCCGGATTGGCTCGCAGCGAGGATTTCGTGGTGGGTCATCTCGCCGGTGATGAGCAGCTCGCACCCTTCAGCTTTGGCGAGCTGGGCCAATGAGCCGCCCGAGCCTGGCACGACGCCGATGGTTTTGAACTTGTGATTTTCGTCGGTGGCCAGGGCGTATCGGATCCGGGTTCGATCGAGATGAGCGCGGAGTCGATTGGAGAGCTCAGCGATGCTCGCGGGCTGATCGAGCACAAGCCTGCGTCCTGCGCCGATCTTGCGAATCGGTTCGGGGACCAGCTCAACGATGTCGTAGGCGGGGGTTTCGTAGGGGTGGAACTCTTTGAGGGTTTCGATCACCAAAGCGAGCGCATGGCGCGAGCAGACCATTTCGATCCGGGTTTCATCGACCCGTTCGAGCGAACCGACCTGCCCGATGGTTGGTTTAGCACCGCTTTGAGGGAGGAAGGTGCCTTGTCCGGGGGTGTTGAATGAGACCAGGTGATAGTTGCCCATGCCGCCGGCTCCAGCGGTGCCCAGGGCATTGCGCAGTGCATCGACTTCGTTGTTGGGAACAAAGGTGATGACCTTGACTTCGCGGTTGGTATCGCCTCCGGTTGCCGGTGCAAGGGCCCGGCAGTCGCCATGGATTTGATCGGGCGCTGCTTCGCCCGGCAGAGCGCTGATCCCTTCGCAGAGCCAATCGGTGATGCCACCAGCTGCTGCATCGAGGGCGGTGTGAGGGGAGTAGATCATCATCCTCGCTTCGATCGCCCCGCGGATGATCCGCTGGGTGTGGGTCTCGTCGGTCAAGGAGGTGAGTGGATTCCAGATCGGGGGGTGGTAGGCGATGATCGCCCCAGCGTCGATCTCGAGTGCTTCAGCCAGCACGCGCTCGGTGAGGTCGATGGTGAGCAGGATTGGCCCGGTGATCTCGCGCGAGACTACGCCAAGCTGGAGCCCGACCTTGTCCCAGTCTTCTGCGTGCTTGAGCGGGGCGATGCGTTCCATCGTGTCGATGAGGTCTTGCACAATCATGGTCTGGCTCCGTTCTTCTATAGAGGCCTGTCTGGGTCGATGGATTGTAGGTGCGCTAGAGTTTG
>WFPK01000052.1 GCA_015487555.1 Phycisphaerales bacterium | reverse complement strand
TCTCTGTTCCACTTCCCCCCCCCACCCTCTGCCTTTCTTCTCTGTGTGCTCTGTGGTCAATCTTTTTTTCCCTTCCCGCGATACACTCTCGATGCGTGAGCGTGTTCTTGTGAAGGGTTGCGATGCGAGTGATTGAAGAGCCTGATCTTGAGTTGACGGCGAGGTGTGTGCTGGTGCCGACGATGGGGGCGTTGCATGGGGGGCATGGGACGCTGATCGAGGCGGCGGTGCGCCGGGCGAAGATCGAGGGGGTGCCCAGTGCGGTGTCGATCTTTGTGAATCCCAAGCAGTTCAATGAGCAGGCGGATTTCGATCGGTATCCCAATCGGATGGCTGATGATCTGGCGATGTGCCGGGATGCGGGGGTGGATATTGTGTTCAACCCGGCGGTGGAGGTGGTGTATCCGCCTGATGAGGATGTGACCTCGGGGATTGTGATTCCGGAGATTGCGACCGAACCTGGATTGGAGGATTTGTATCGCCCGGGGCACTTTGCGGGGGTGTGTCAGGTGGTGTCGAGGTTGTTTGATCTGTGCGGGGCATCCGCAGCGGTGTTTGGGGAGAAGGACTGGCAGCAGCTCGGGTGCATCCGGGCGATGAGCAAGCAGCAAGGGCGGGATTTGGCGATTATCCCGGCGCAGACGGTGCGCGAGGAATCGGGGCTGGCGATGAGTTCGCGGAATTTGAATCTGAGCGATGAGGCGCGGGCGCAGGCGGTGGGGATCAGCCGGGCGTTGTTTGCTGCGTCGAGTGTGCGGATTCCTGAGCAGGGCGAGTCGTTGATGCGTGAGATGCTCGGCAGCGATGGGATCGAGCCCGAGTATGCGGTGATCCGGGATTCGGAGACTTTGATGCCTTTGGCGGATATGGGGCGTGAGACGCATGTGCCTTGCCGGGCGTTGATCGCGGCCAATGTCGGCGGGGTTCGTTTGATTGACAATGTGCCGTGGACGCCGACGGCATATGCTTAGGTGATTGAGTTTGTCCTGAAAATGAGGTGTTTTGATGTCTATTCAAGCTGGTGTAAAGCAGTCGCCGCTCCATAAGTATCACGAAGAATATCACGCGCAGATGGTCGAGTATGCGGGGTGGGAGATGCCCATCAAGTATGCGACCTCGATCAAAGATGAGCATCTTCATACGCGGGCCAGCGGGAGCTTGTTTGATGTTTCGCATATGGGGCGGGTGTCACTCAAGGGGAAGGACTCGGCGCGGTTTCTTGAGCATGTGTGCTCGCGCAAGATCGGGTCGATGGTCGAGGGGCAGTGCCGATATTCGCTGATTTGCAATGAGCACGGCGGGGTGCGTGATGATGTGATCGTCAACCGGATGGGGGAGACCGAGTTTCTGGTGGTGGTCAATGCGGGGAATCGCGAGAAGATTGTGGGGCACTTTGAAGCGGTGATTGCCGGGCGTGGGTTTGATGTGAAGCTGGAGGATCGGACGGAGAAGACGGCGATGGTCGCGATGCAAGGCCCAAAGGTCATGGAGCTGATCGGGAAGGTGTCGCCGGAGATTGCCCAGCTCAAGCGGTACCGGTTTTTGGTCAAGAACATGATGATTATGAAGATCATGGTGGCGCGGACGGGGTATACGGGCGAGGATGGGGTGGAGGTGATTCTGCCCGCGTCGGCGATCGGTATGGCGATGAAGATGCTGATGAAGGAGATGAACTCGGAGGAGGATCGCGAGACGATCAAGCCTTGTGGGCTGGGCGCGCGTGATACGCTTCGGCTCGAAGCGGGGATGCCGTTGTATGGGCATGAGCTTGGGGAAGATATCTGTGCCTTGTCGTGCGGGGTGGACTTTGTGATTGCACTCGATAAATCGGTCGAGGAGCATGGGGAGATGTTCATTGGGCAAGAGGCGTTGATGAAGATTCGTGATGGTGGTGGGCCTGAGGTGAAGCTTGTGGGGCTTGAGATTGATTCCAAGCGGACGGCTCGGCAGGGGATGGGGATTCTGGTCGATGGCGAGGCGGTGGGGACGGTGAGTTCGGGGTGTATGAGCCCAACGCTTGAGAAGTCGATCGCGATGGGGTTTGTGCCCGGTGCTCATACGGAGATCGGCACGAAGGTGCAGATTGATGCGGGGCGGGTCAAGCTTGATGCGGTGGTGGTGGCGTTGCCGTTTTATAAGCGCGGGAAGGCGTAGGGAGAAGAGGCTGCTCCCTTACGGTCGCGGCTCGTTGGGATCAATCTTCTTCGGGATCAATCTTCTTCGGGATCAATCTTCTTTGGGATCAATTTTCTTCTGGTTTTTTGAGGTTTGGGAGGTTGTGCTCGACCCAGCCTGCGGTGGTGTGGCGGACGATGGTGCCGGTGGCTTCGTAGATGACCTGCTCGGCGATGTTGGTGCAGTGATCGCCCATGAGCACGGCTTGGTTGATAATCGCGTGGAGATCGAAGGCGGTATCAACCCCCATGCGTCCATCGGCGACGCGGGCTTCGGCGTCGCGGGTGATGAGCTCGTAGAAGGAGATGGTGTTGCCCTCGCAGGCGAGGACGGTTTTGGCCTTCTCGGCGTTGATATCGCGGAAGGCGCGGATGGTGTCGCGGAGGATGCCGACGATTGAGTTGGTCATCACGCGGGTGGTTTTGGGGAACGGCGAGGTGCGTTCGCCCAGGGCGATGACACGCTGGGCGATGTCGGTCGCAGCGTCGGCGATGCGTTCGAGTTCGTTGTTGACCTTGACCGCGGTGAGCAGGGAGCGGATCTGGGCGGGGTCGATCGGGCATGAATCGCGGATCGCCAGGGTGAGCAGGTCGACTGCATCGCGTTCGATTTCGATGTCTGCCTGGTCGACTTCGTCATCGCGGGCCATGAGCAGGCGGGCGGCGTCGGCGTCGCGGTCGTAGATGGTGTTGAAGGTTTGCTCGGCGAGTTCGACGACCAGCTTACCCTGTTCGATGAGACGGGTGCGGATGCGGTTGAGTCGTTCTTCGAAGTGTTCGGGGGTGATCGCCATGGAGCAGCCATCCGGGTCAAAGGATCAGTTCAAATGGATGATGTTTTACGAATCATCTCAGGATAGCCGATTTTACCTCGACATGCACCGTATTGAAGATATCCTTGTGTAATTCGTTTACTTCATCTTTGTCGACCCACCTTACCAACCAGTTGGAGCATAGCCATGGCCTTTGATATTGACCTGATCCACGCCCGTCAGATTCTCGATTCCCGAGGCAACCCGACCGTTGAGGTCGATGTGGTGCTTGAATCCGGTGTAGTTGGCAGGGCGGCGGTGCCTTCGGGGGCATCGACGGGCGAGTCCGAAGCGGTGGAGCTTCGCGATGGGGGGGATGTCTGGATGGGCAAAGGGGTTGCGCAGGCGGTGAGCAATGTCAATGACCAGATTGCCCGCGAGATCGAGGGGATGGATGCCCGGGATCAGGAGGGGGTCGATCAGGCGATGATTGATCTTGATGGGACAGCCAATAAGTCGGTGCTGGGCGCCAATGCCATTCTTGGGGTGTCGATGGCGGTCGCCAAGGCGGCAGCGGAGGCTTCGGGGCTGCCGTTGTATCGGTATTTGGGTGGGTCGAGCGCCAAGACGCTGCCGGTGCCGATGCTCAATATTCTCAATGGGGGCAAGCACGCGGACAACACGGTGGATTTCCAGGAGTTCATGATTCAGCCTTGGGGGTTTGATGATTTCGGGCTCGCGTTCCGGGCGGGGGTGGAGATTTACCACACGCTCAAGGGTGTGCTTCATAGCAAGGGGATGTCGACTTCGGTCGGTGATGAGGGTGGGTTTGCGCCCAACTTGAAGGACAATGAGGATGCGCTCAAGATTATCGAGGAGGCTGTGGATAAGGCGGGGTATAAGTGGGGCGAGGAGATTTTCGTTGCGCTCGATCCGGCGACCTCGGAGCTTTGGAATGAGGCGGAGAAGGATGGGAAGGAAGGGTACAAGTTCTTCAGTTCGTCGCAGGAGATTATGAGTTCGGATGAGCTGATTGATCTGTGGGCGGATTGGTGTGATCGGTATCCGATCCGGTCGCTTGAAGATGGGCTGGCGGAGAATGACTGGGCAGGGTGGGCCAAGCTCAACAAGCGTCTTGGCGACAAGGTCCAACTCGTCGGCGATGACCTGTTTGTGACCAACAAGAAGTTTATCGAGCGCGGGGTCGCTCAGGGGAGCGCGAATTCGGTTTTGGTGAAGGTGAACCAGATCGGGACGCTCTCGGAGACCTTCGATGCGGTGAACTATGCGATGACAAATCGGTTCTCGTGTGTGCTTTCGCATCGCTCGGGCGAGACGGAGGATTCGACGATCGCCGATATCGCGGTGGCGACGAACTGCGGGCAGATCAAGACGGGTGCTCCATGTCGGAGTGATCGCAACGCGAAGTACAATCAGCTGATTCGGATTGCGGAGGAGCTTGGAGACAGCGCTGAGTATGGCGCATCGACCTGGTGGCGATCGGGAGCTTGACGAGCCGCGACCGTAAGGGAATGGTTTTTCCGATCTTGAGCCTTGAAGACCGCTCCCTTACGGTCGCGGCTCGTTGGGTCAGGTGCATCTCTTGAGCGATTGGAGTGTATGGATACACGATGAGTGATCGCGGGTGGAAATCTTCGTATGACGATGATCCGATGGGTGGCGATCGGTTCGCCAAGCCCAAAGCGATCCTCGCGCGCATCTTTGGCGATGGTGAGAATCCGTTGGCGTGGGGGTTCACGGTTTTTACCATCAAGGGTGTCCGTGTGCGGATTCACTTGCTGTTTATTGTGTATCTGCTTGGCGCGTTGATTTTTACGCTACCTGGGAATCAGGAGGGGTTTGTTTTTGTCTGGCCTCGGCTTTTGGCGATGGTGGTGTTGGTTTTGGTGCATGAGTTTGGTCATTGCTTTGTCTGCCGACGGGTGGGGGGGCAGGTTGATGAGGTGATGCTTTGGCCTTTGGGTGGATTGGCGTCGTGCCGGGTGCCTGGGGATTGGAAGTCGGAGCTCAAGGTGGCGCTGGCGGGGCCGATGGCGAACCTGGTGCTGGTGCCGATGTTTGCGGTTCCGTTGTATGTGCTCACGGGCACGGGGGCTTCGCTGGGGTTCAATCCGATGACGCTGGGGGTGGGGTCGGCGGAGTTGACGCTGGTGTCTGGGGAAGCGACCTGGTGGCTTGAGCTCATCGGTGCGTTTTATGCGATCAATCTGGTGTTGTTGGTGTTTAATTTGTTTGTGCCGATGTTCCCGATGGATTCGGCGCGGGCGGTGTATGCGTTGCTCTGGAAGCGGAGCACGGAATCGAAGGCGATGTGGCAGACGGTGAATCTTGGGCTTGGGGTGGCGACGGTGCTTGGGCTGGTGGGGATTGTGTTTGCCGATGGGAAGATGTTGTTGGCGATTGCGATCTTTGGTGGGATTGTGTGTTCGATGGAGCGTCGTCGGCTTCAGTTTTTGCAATATGGGGAGATGATCCCGGGATTGTCGGGTTCTGGCGAGTCTTGGAAGCGTGGGGCGGTTGTGGATGAGGATGATACGGAGGTTGTCTCGCAGGATGAGATGGACCGGATTCTGGCGAAGATTTCTGAATCGGGGATGGGGTCTTTATCGCGGAAGGATCGTCGAACACTCAAGCGGGCGACAGAATCGAGCCGAAAATCCTCATAGGGCGGATGTTTTTTTACGATTTGGCGGATTGTAATAGATGCGGAGAGCAATTCATGGGCATTTATGATCGGGATTATGTGAACTCGAGCCGGGGGATGGGCTCTGGCGGTGGAGGGGGTGGGCAGCATCTCTTTGCGCGTGCGCCGGGGTGGACGGTGACGACCTGGATTATTGTGATTAATCTGACGATTCACTTCCTTGCGATTACGGTGATGCCGAGGCTGTATGATTTGGGGAATCTCAATGTCGAACAGGCGTTCGTGAGGCTTGAGGTCTGGAGGCTGATTACTTTTCAGTTCCTCCATGATCCGAGGAACATCATGCATGTGTTGTTCAATATGTTCGGGATGTGGATATTTGGGCCGATGGTTGAGCGGTATCTTGGTGGGAAGAAGTACCTTGCGTTTTATCTGGTGTGCGGGCTCGCGGGGGGGGTGTTGTTCACGATCCTGACGCTGGTCGGTGTGCTTCCCAATGGGATCCACTCAACGCTGATCGGTGCATCGGCGGGTGTATTTGGGGTGATTGTTGCGTGTGCGTATGTGTCGCCCAATACGAGGATTCAGTTGTTGTTCCCGCCGATCCCGATGAAGATGCGGACCTTTGCGTATGGGTATGTGGGGATTGCTTTGGTGAGTTTGTTGATGGGGACAGACAATGCTGGGGGCGAAGCGGCGCATGTTGGTGGGGCGATTGCGGGATTTTTCTTTATTCGCCATTCGCATTTGCTGACGGATTTCTTTGATGTGTTTGGGGACAGCCGACCCGGCAAAGGGAAGAAGGTCAGCAAGAAGTCGGCCTACCGGAACTACAAGAACACCCCGGGGCCATCACAGGATGACATCGACAAGATTCTCCAGAAGGTCTCGCAGCATGGGCTTGCTTCGTTGAGCGAGAAAGAGAAGAAGGTGCTCGCCGATGCGAGCAAGAATGATCGGTAGATCGTTTTTTGTGCGTGTCGGTGCTATCTTCTTGCGATGACTCAACCACTTACCTTTGAAATCAAGGCCAAATCTGGCCATGCCCGCACCGGGCGCGTCGAAACACTCCATGGCGGGTTTGATACCCCGGCGTTTATGCCTGTGGGGACACGGGCGAGTGTCAAGGGGATTCTGCCTCACCATGTACGCCAGGGCGGGGCGGAGATTCTGCTCAACAACACCTATCACCTGATGCTGCGTCCGGGGTCGGAACTGATCCGTGAGATGGGCGGCGTGCATCGGTTTATGAACTGGGATGGGCCGATTCTGACGGACTCGGGCGGGTATCAGGCGTATTCGATGGCCGATATCAATGCGATTGATGAGGATGGGGTGTCGTTTCGGTCGATTTTGGATGGTTCGATGGTTCGGCTGAACCCTGAGATTGCGATGCGGGTGCAGAATGAGCTGGGCCCGGACATCATGATGGCGTTTGATGATTGCCCGCCTTCGGTTGACCCGGATTCGGCGGTGGTGAACCAGACTCGGCTTGCGATCGCAGCTGCGCGGGGGATCAAGAAGCGCAAGGCGGATTATGACCATCAGGCCCGGCTGACGATTGCCAATGAGCGGACGGTGCGGTGGCTCGAGCGGTGCAAATCGGCCCATGGGCGTCCCAATGAGCAATCGCTCTTCGGGATTATTCAAGGCGGGGCGGATCTGGCGATGCGGGATTGGTCGATCGAACGGATCTGTAATATTGATCTGCCTGGGTATGCGATCGGTGGGGTGGCGGTGGGGGAATCGACGGAGGATATCGCGCGGATTGTTCGGCATACAGCGCCCAAGATGCCTGAGGGGAAGCCGAGGTATCTGATGGGTGTGGGGTATGAGCGGGACATCACGATGGCGGTGCTTGCGGGGGTGGATATGTTTGATTGTGTGCTGCCGACGCGGAACGGGCGCAATGCCAATGCGTTTACTTGTGAGCCTGGGCGCAATGGTCAACTTCGGCTTCGCAATGCCCAGTTTGCCCGGGATTCATTGCCGATTGAGCCCGGATGTGATTGTCAGGCGTGTGATCCGGCGTCGCATGGGTGGTTGACGGTTGATGGGCGTGGGTTTAGCCGGGGGTATTTGAGGCATTTGTTTCAGGCGGGTGAGATGCTGGGCCCGATTCTGGTGACGCTTCATAATCTGCGTTTTTTCCAGAGGCTGATGGATGATCTTCGTGAGGCGATTTTGAGCGATGATTGGGATGCGTTTGTGTCCAAGCGGGCTCATTTGGGTGAGATTGTTGGGCAGCGTGTCTGAAATGGCGTGTTTGGGTTCAGGAAAGAGGTGGGGTGGAATGTCACTTCTGGAATATACCCGTCCTATCATCCACACCCTTGATCGAAATGAGTTCGTCAGGGGCATGAAAGGTATGAAAGGTTCGTCATGACGCAAGAACTCGGCTTCGAGCTGACCTCTATTGTGAATCCTGTGCTTGGGCAAGCGCTCGGTGGGGAGGGTTCCTCGGGCACAATCACCCAGCCTGCGGGTGGCAACGCTGCAGCTCCGGGTCAACAGCCTCCAAATGGTGGAAGCAGCATCTTCTTTTTCGCGATTATTATGATGGTCGGGATGTTTTTGATCATGTCGATATCTGGGCGCAAGGAGAAGAAGCGGCGTGCTGCGATGCTCTCTTCGCTTGGTAAACGCGATAAGATTCGTACAGCAGGTGGGATCATCGGGACGATTGTCGAGGTGAAGGACGATGAGATACTCATTGAGACCGACAAGTCCTCGCATACTCGTTTGTGGCTTGCGCGGGGTTCGGTTTCGACGGTGCTCAACTCGCCGAGCCGAGCTCAAGAGGACTCGGGCGTCAAGTCCGGGGTTGATACCGAGCTGGAATCTGCTTCTTCCTGATTGACTTTTGCGATTCGATTTATACTCCCTACCCGGAGAGGTTTTTACGCATGCGACACTATGTCCGCAACTTGACCATCGCGATTGCGATGTTGATACTCGCCTTTGTTGTCTCGAACCCGCCTTCAAAGAAGATCGGGCTTGGCAAGGATCTTCGTGGTGGTGCTTCGCTGATTTATTCGGTGGAGATCGGTTCGACGGAGACGGCGGGGGAAGTGATTCCGCAGGTGATTGATGTGCTCAAGAAGCGTATCGACCCCAACGGGCTCTTCGAGATTTCGATTGTTCGGCAGGGTCAGGATCGTATCGAGATCACGATGCCTTTGCCCAGTGATTATGTCAAGGAGCTCAAGCAGGCGTTTGAGGATGAGCTGGCCAAGTTGTCGGTGACTTCGATTGACGCCAGTGAGTTCGAGCAGATCATGCGTCTTCCCAGTGATGAGCGCGAAGTTGAGCTTGCTCGGATCGGTGCGGCGAGTCCCTCGGTGTTTGAGCTCGTGACGCAGGCGGCCCAAGCGTATGATACGGCGCAGGCGTTGCGTGCTCAGCTTGATCTGATGTCGAGTTCGCCCGATGTTGCCGAGTCGATTCTCGACGAGCTTGCCGGGCGGGCAAGCGAGGCGGAGCTTGAGTACGAACGGACGCGTGATCTGGCGTTGGCGTCGGCGGTTTCGCCTGAGACGGTCAAGCGGGCGCTCGAACAATCGGACACGGAGAAGGTGCTCAAGGATGGGGATACTTACATTACGATTCCGAGCCCTCGTGAGCGGGCGCTGAGCCGAATTCGTGCGCAGTACCCGACGATCGGGGATCAGCTTGATCGTGTGATCGAGGCGTACGACGAATACTCGAAGAACCGCAACTCGCTCGATGATACGGCGGACCTCAAAAGGCTCGTTCAGGCAGCGGGTGTGCTGAGTTTCCGGATCACTGTGGATCCATTGGGGCGAGGCGATTCGGCGAACTCGCATCCCGAAGAGCTCAGGCTTCGCGAGCTGCTTCGTGAGAAGGGCCCAAAGCAGGCGGGCGCTCGGGATGCTCGGTGGTTCAAGATTAATAAGCAGGACTCCTGGTACAACTCGGTTTCATCGTATGAGTCGATGACTGCAAATCCCGCAGCGTACTTCTCGAACTACGGGGGGACGGGGTATGTGGTCGAGGAATATCACGGCGACTACTACATGCTCGCGTGGGATGTGCGCGGGCTGCGGATGACGCAAGAAGAAGGGCGTTGGAAGGTTTCTCGCGCGTATCAGTCCTCTGACCAGCTTGGACGCCCGGCGATCGGGTTTACGATGGACCCCGCGGGGGCCAGTCGGATGGGCGAGCTCACCGGGAATAATGTTGGTGCGCACATGGCGGTGCTGCTCGATGATGAGGTATTCACCGCACCGACACTCAACGCCCGGATTACGAACCAAGGGATTATCGAGGGCGAGTTTTCGATGGACGAGATCAACTATGTTGTTCGCGTTCTTGGGGCGGGGTCATTGCAGGCCAAGCTTTCTCCTGAGCCATTGTCTGAGAATACGATTGCGCCCGAGCTCGGGCAGGACAATCTCGATTCGGGGATTGATGCGGGTAAGTGGTCGCTGATTGTTGTTTCGGTGTTCATGATTTTTTACTACTTCGTGTACGGGGTGGTGGCGGTTGTGTGTCTGGCAGCCAATGCGTTGCTGATTCTGGGCGCGTTGGCGTTGTCTCGTGCGTCGTTGACCTTGCCGGGCATTGCGGGGATTATCCTGACCTTTGGTATGGCGGTGGATGCCAATGTGCTGATTTATGAGCGTATCCGCGAGGAGATCAATGGGGGGCTCGATCTTCGCCAGGCGGTCAAGATCGGGTATCAGAAGGCGTTGAGTTCGATTGTCGATGGCAATGTGACGAACCTGATCGTGTGTCTTGTGCTTGCCAATGTGGGCACGCAGGAGATTCGCGGGTTTGCGATCACGCTGGGGATTGGTGTGGTCTGCACGATGATCAGCGCGTTGTTTATCAACCGATTGATTATGTCGACGCTGGTTGACAAGCTCAAGATTCAACATATGTCGATGCTTCCGATGGTGTTCAAGCCCCTCGAGCGGATTTTGAAACCCAACATCAACTGGATTGGTCTGCGGTGGGTGTGTTCGTTTATTTCGATCGGCGTTGTTTCGCTTGGGATCGGGATGATCATCAAGCAGGGCTCGAACATGCTCGATACGGAGTTTGTTGGCGGCACGCAGATTCAACTGGTTTTTAAGGATAGCGAGACGAACCCGGGCACACGGATGATGATGGTTCGTTCTGAGGTTGAGCAGAAGGTTCATGCGCTTGCCGATGATCCGATTCTTGAGCCGTTGCGTAATGCGGAAGTGATCCCGGTGAATCCGCTTGAGGACGGGGTGACTTCGGATACTTTTATAATCAAGACGACGGCGACGAACCGTGAGGATATCGGGCGGGCGATCACTTCGACCTTCCAGGATCATCTCGATGTACCGCCGCCTTTGGAGTTTGAGTTTTCGGTGGTGGATGATGTAGAGAGTGCACCGGTGTTCCCGATTATCGAGGATCGGCTTGGTGCCAATATTGCTCGTCCTGAGATTCGCAACGATGTTTCTGGTTTTACCGGAGGCGTGGCGGTTTATGTCGAGAATCTGAGCCCGGCGCAGTCGATTCACCAGATCGAGAATCGGCTCGATATCACGCGTCAGAAGGACGATTTTAATGATATTGTCGGGCGGAAGACGGATTTGATTATTACCGAGGGCACGCCTGAGGCGGTAGTCTCGTTTGTGCTTGTGGCGCTCGATCCTGGGCTTGATATCTTTACCAATCCGGATGCCTGGCGGACTGCGGTTGCTGGGCGTGAGTGGGATTTGGTTCGGGCATCGTTGGCCAACTCGTCGGATCAGCTCAGTGTGCAGACCTTCTCGCCTGCGATTGCAGCGAACTTCCGGGCGACGGCGGTTGCGGCGGTGGTGCTTTCATTGTTGCTTATTCTGATCTATATCTGGGTTCGGTTCGGCTCGGTGCGCTACTCGGCAGCAGCGATTGTTGCGTTGACCCATGATGTGCTCTGTGTGATCGGATTCCTGGCGCTCGCGGAGATTGTCTATGACATGCCTGCACTCGATGGAATCACGCAGGCGTTGATGATCGAGCCGTTCAAGATTGATCTGAGTTTGATCGCGGCGTTGCTGACGATTATTGGGTATTCACTCAACGATACGATTGTCATTATGGACCGTATTCGTGAGAATCGTGGCAAGCTTTCGTATGCATCCAAGGCGGTGATTAATCGTTCGATCAATGAGACGGTTTCGCGTACTTTGATTACCTCGGGCACGACGCTCTTTGCGGTGTTTATCCTGTATATTGATGGCGGGCAGGGCGTGCATGCGTTCAGCTTTGCGCTTCTGATCGGTATTCTGGTGGGGACTTATTCGTCGATTGCGGTGGCGTCGCCTTTGGTTTGGTCGCGCAAGAAGGATATTTCCATGCGTCGTGCGGCCGAGCTTGCTGCGCAAGGGCGGGATGCGGGGCAGGATGAGGAAGGCTGATCGGGTTTGCCTGACTTGCCTGGTTTGTTTGGTTTGTCGGGTCGATTTGTCGATTTGCCGGGCTGCACTGGTCGGGCATATGGTGTAGACTCTCTTTGAGTGCACTTGGCGCTTTGATGAGGCACCTGCGATGGATGAGCGATCTTCACGAATCTTCTTTGGCTTGTGCATGCTGGTGCTTGTGTGGATCGGTGTCTATTGGATGTGGCAGCCGACCCATGAGCAAGAGCCTGTGATTACCTTTGATCGGTTGCCAACCGAGGGTGTCGGGGCTGTGGATGTGTCTGTTCCGGATGTGGTTGTTGATCGTCCCAGGGTGATTCCGCCGGAGTTCACGGAGCATGTTGTTCGTTCTGGCGAGCTGATGCAGACCATTGCCAAGCAGTATTATGGTTCGATTGATGAGTGGGCGGTGATTGCCAAGGCGAATCCGAGCGTTGATCCGCAGAAGCTCAAGCCTGGGATGGTGCTTCGGATTCCGGTGGACAAGTCGAATATCCAGGGGAAGCTCGTCGGGGTGGAGACGCAGCCTGGTGTGATTCGGGCTCATGCCCAGAGCAAGCCCAAGGTGATCGAGTATATGGTTCAGTCAGGCGATTCGCTTTCGGTGATTTCGCAGCGGATTTATGGGTCATCGCGGTATGCCCGGTTTATTTATGAGTCGAACCGGGATACTTTGCGTTCGATGGATGCGATTTCGATTGGGCAGCTTTTGAAACTCCCGCCTTTGCCTGAGGGGGAAGATCAAGCCCCCCCCGATGGATGAGCTACAATCTCGCATGGCTTATTCTCCACCAACTTATATCGTCACTGGCGGGGCGGGGTTCATCGGCTCGAATCTGGTCGCCAAGCTCATGAGCAATGAGCCGGATGCTTTTATTTATGTAGTCGATGATTTTCGTACCGGGTCGTATGCGAATATCGTCGAGGCCTGTCAGCGGGCGGGGGTTGGGCCTTTCACCGGGTTTGTGCTTGCCGAGTCGGTGGGGGAACTGAGCTGGCAGCCTGCGTTGCTTGGGTTACGCCCCAAAGCTGTCTTCCACCTCGCAGCGATCACCGATACGCTCGAGTTTGATGAGCAGAAGATGCTGCGGAGCAACACCGAGCCCTTTGCTGATATTCTTGAATCGTGTGTTGAGTGCGATGTGCCTTTGGTGTACGCCTCGAGCGCAGCGACCTATGGCTCGCCCGCGGTGGCAGATGATCGGGTTCCTTTTCCGGTTGATGCGGCGGGCGAGCCCAACAATGTGTATGGGTTCTCGAAGTGGTTGATGGATGTGGAGGTGACGCGATTCTTTGCGATGCGTCAGGCGGAGAAACAGGCGTTGCCTCATGTTGTGGGGCTGCGATATTTCAATGTCTTTGGGGCGGGCGAGGCGCGCAAGGGGAAGATGGCGTCGATGGTGTATCACCTGACGAATCAGATTCTCGACAATGGCTCGGCCAAGCTCTTCAAGATGGGCGAGCATGAACGGGATCAGATTTTTGTCGATGATGTGGTCGATTGCACGATCGCCGGGGCCAAGAGGAAGGCCAAGCCCGGGATTTATAACCTGGGGTCCGGGCAGACGACTTCGTTCAATGATATTGTCGATGCGATCAATGAGGCTTTGGGGACGAGTGTGTCGCCTGAATATTTCGACATGCCTGAGGAGATGGTGGCGACCTATCAGCATTATACTTGTGCCGATATGGCATTGACCAAATCGGGGTTGAAATGGTCGCCGGCGTGGTCGCCGATTGATGCGATGATCCGGTACGCCCGTCAGATCGCTGCTGAGCGATCCGATGTACGCGCTCATTGATAAAAAAGATGATGAGAAAGATGATAAGAAAGATGATAAGAGAAAAGATTCGGGGACACTGATAAATGCCGATCAAACGAGTTCTTGTGACGGGTGGTGCGGGGTTCCTCGGGAGTCATCTCTGCGAACGGCTTGTTGGGGAAGGGCATGATGTGATCTGCCTGGACAACTTTTTTACCTCGCAGAAGTCCAATGTCCTGCACCTGCTCAACTACAACAACTTTGAGCTGATCCGTCATGATGTGACGCATCCGATCTGGCTTGAGGTTGATGAGATTTACAATCTTGCGTGCCCGGCTGCTCCGGGGCACTACCAATACAACCCGATCAAGACGATGAAGACTTCCGTCATGGGGGCGATCAATACGCTGGGCATGGCCAAGCGGTGTAATGCGAAGATTCTGCAGGCATCGACTTCGGAGGTCTATGGCGATCCGACGGTTCATCCCCAGCCTGAGTCGTATCGTGGGAATGTGAATCCGATCGGGCCTCGGGCGTGTTATGATGAGGGCAAGCGGGCAGCGGAGACGCTCTTTGCGGATTATCACCGCAAGCACAAGCTCAATATCCGGGTTGCTCGGATTTTTAATACTTATGGGCCTCGGATGCACCCGTTTGATGGGCGGGTGGTGTCGAACTTTATTCTTCAGGCGTTGCGGAACCAGGACATCACGATCTTTGGTGATGGTGGGCAGACGCGTTCGTTTTGTTATCGTGATGATCTGGTCGAGGGGTTTATTCGGCTGATGAATGCGGATGATTCGGTGTATCAGCCTGTGAATATCGGGAACCCCAACGAGTTTACGATCAAGCAGCTTGCGGAGAAGGTGATCGAGCTGACGGCTTCGTCGAGCAAGCTGATTTATGCGCCGCTGCCTGAGGACGACCCGCTCCAGCGTCAGCCCGATATCACCCGGGCCAGGGAGATTCTGGACTGGTCGCCGACGATCGAGCTCGAGCAGGGGCTTGAGCGGACGATTGCGTATTTCCGTTCGATTGATCTGGGCGATTTTCGCCCGCCTTCGCCGAATCATTGATTTTCGGGGGATGGATTCGGGAGCGGATTTCTTCGCAATCGCCAGCATGGGTCGGGCGAATCTGTTAGAATCGGTGCATGATCGTTCCACGATTTCCACAAGATCGGTGTGTCATCATTTCCGACAGCAGCGTCGAGTCGCTCTTGGCCTGTGCGATGGGCAGTGAACAGCAGCAACTCTCGGGCAACCAGTCTTCGGGCAACCAGTCTTCGGGCAATCGGCCTTCGGTGCTCTTGCCCGCATGGTGGGAGTGGACCGAGGAGATCGACCTGATGATCTCGGCGGTTGATCCGGCGGTTGTTCGCCAGGCGGGGGTGTATGGGCTTGATGTCTTTTCGGGGCAGTCGGTCTATCCACCCGATGATGCTCAGATGCTCAGCGAGTGCTCGATTGGGTCGATCCAATCGCGGATGCTCCTCGAAGCGGCCCAGATCGCGCTGCGGGCGGGGATTCGGCGTGTGGTTTGGCCGATTCGTGTGATGCGCCCGGAGATGGATGTTCAGATGGACACTCTGGTTGATCAGATCGCCCAGGCGATTGATCGGGCGGTGCTTGCTGCTCGTTTGGCGTCGTTGGATGCGGGCGAGGGGACTGGGGTCGATGTGGTGATCGAGACGCCCTTTGTTGATCTTTCCAATGCGCAGATGCTTGATTTGGCAGGTGATCTGGCGATCCCGCTCGAGACTTGCTGGTGGTACAATGGGCGGACTTTGCCCAATGCCCAGGAGCGGTTTGCGTATTGGTCGAAGATGAGTCTGCGATCGGTGGGGCAGATCGAGATCAAGGGGCAGGCTTCGTTTGGCGCACAAACTCAGGCATAAGCCGGTCTAAGTGGGGTATCTGTTGGGCACGCTGAGGATCCGTGCGTAAACTACGCCGATATGTCAACACTCAACACCCCAAACGATTCCGCCCGTCCATCGTATCTCCATGCTTCCAACGGGTGCATCCAGCTCTGGTCGCAGACGCTGATCCCCACGACGCGTGAAGCGCCCGGCGATGCCCAGATGCCTTCGCATATTTTCCTTGCTCGGGCTGGGTATGTTCGCCAGGTTGGTGCGGGGATTTACAACTACCTGCCTCTGGCGTGGCGGTCGTTGAAGAAGATCTCGGCGATTGTGCGCGATGAGATGGACAAGGCGGGTGCATCGGAGATGCTCATGCCTGCGTTGATGCCCATTGAGCTTTATAAGGATACCAAGCGGGATGTGGACTATGGCGATCTGCTTTTTACGCTTGAGGATCGGCATGGGCGCCAGGCGGCGCTTGGGCCGACGCATGAGGAGGTGATTACCGACCTGATGTGCACCGCGTTGACTTCGTACAAGCAGTTCCCGTTGAATCTCTATCAGATTCAGACCAAGTTCCGTGATGAGGCTCGGCCTCGGGCGGGGTTGCTGCGCTGCCGGGAGTTTATTATGAAGGATGCGTATTCCTTTCATATCGAGCTCGAAGGCGATGCGGGGCTCAACGCAGCTTACGACAAGATGTATCAGGCCTATACCAACATCTTCACCCGTTGCGGGTTGGATTTCTCGGCGGTCGAAGCCGAGGCCGGGCCGATCGGTGGGTCGGCATCGCACGAGTTTATGGTCAACTGTGCATCGGGTGAGGACACGATTCTGGTGTGTCCGGCGTCTGGATATGCTGCCAATGTGGAGAAGGCGGAGATCGGCGAGCGGGCGTGGTCGTTTGATGTTGAGCCGAGCAAGGAGATCGAAAAGCATCACACGCCCAACATGCCCGGGATTGAAGGCGTGGCTGAGCATCTTGGGCTCGACGCATCGGGGATGCTCAAGTCGATTGTGATGCGCACAGCTGAGGAAACGCCTCGGTGGGTGGTTGCGGTGGTGCGGGGCGATCATGAGGTCAACGAGGCCAAGGTCCGCGATGCGGTTGGGGTGGGTGTTGAGCTTGCGCCTGAAGATGAAGCGAAGGCGGCGGGGTTTGTGATCGGGTATGTCTCGCCGAGGATGATTGATCGTATCGAGCAGGTGCTTGTGGTTGATCCCGATGCGCTCGCTGGTGCGTCATGGGCGACGGGGGCTGATGAGAAAGATCATCATATTACGGGGTTCAACTGGTCGCGTGATCTGGCGTCTCATATTGCCGATGGCAAGGTGAAGGTTGCTGATATTCGCAATGCGCACGCGGGCGATCCTTCGCCTCGGGCAGCGGGCGCGATTCTTGAAGAACGCCGGGGGATTGAGGTGGGGCACATCTTCAAGCTCGGGACGAAATACTCCGAGGCGATGGGGTTATCGGTGCTCGACAAGAACCAGAAGAAGCAGGCGGTCATTATGGGGTGTTATGGCATCGGTGTCTCGCGGACGCTCTCGGCGTGCGTGGAGATGTCGCATGATGACAACGGGATCATCTGGCCCGCTGCGATCGCGCCGTACCATGTACAGATTATTGTCATCAAACCTAAGGCTGAGGGTGTGATGGACGAGGTGCACAAGCTGGCGGGTGAGTTGGCCCAGCGGGGGATGGATGTGCTGATTGATGATCGGGATGATCGTCCGGGCTCGAAGTTCAAGGATGCGGATCTTGTGGGGATGCCTGTTCGGTTTATTCTTTCGCCTAAGACCATCGAGGCAGACTCGGTGGAGTTCAAGGCGAGGCGGTCGGATGGGCGTGCCGAGCTGATTGACCGGGCCCAGGCGGTCGAGTCTGCTTTGGTTGCGTTAGGCGGTTGATCCCAGAAAGAACCCTTATTTTGGGCATTTCATCTTGACAAAGCTGTTGGTTTTCTCGAAGATGGTGTGTCCCCGCCGCCGAATTTCGGTGGAGGGTTTGTGCATATCGCCTCTCACTCAGATATAAAATCTCGGAGCTTTACTTATGAATCCTGAATCACGCACTCGATTTTCGGTGCGATTGGCTGCTGTTCTCGCTGCATGTGCAGGCGGTGTAGTTTCGGCCAACGCTCAATCTGTATCCTCGCCCCAGGCGAGCTCGCTCAAGTGGAGCACGGGTGAAGTGCAGACCATTCGCCCGATGAGCCCGTCGCAGATCGAGCAGACAATCGCGGAGCTTTCAGCTCGGCCCGATCAAACACGCGTGCTTGTGCATTTGGCATATCAGCTCAATCAGGCCCAGCGGGCTGAGCTGGCGGATTCGGGGCTTGTCCTGACGACGGCGCTTGGTGGGACGAGCTTCTTCGCGACGCTCGATCGGGGTGCTGATGCAGCAGCGCTTTCCACATCGGCGGTTGCATGGGTTGCGCCGATCAAAGTGACTCAGAAGCTTCATGCGGATTTGCAAGCGGGGATTATCCGCCCCTGGATGATTTCACAGAACGATCTTCCCAAGTCCCCAGCTTTGCGTGCGCTTCACGCTTCGGGGGTGATGACCATCGACGAGCTTCAGGCGCGTGGGCTCAACCCTTCGGTTGCGATTGTGGTGATGCTTCATAAGGATGTCGACCGGGCTGAGCAGGCGCTCCGGCTTGCGCAAGCGTTCAACGGGCAGATTCTTTCGCAGGTCAAGTCGATCAATACGCTCGTGATGGCGGTCAAGCCCGATCAGATCGAGCTGATTGCTGCGGATGATTCGGTGATGTGGGTTGAGCCGCCGTTGCCTGAGTTTGATGATCTCAATGCGCAGAACCGGGTGCTGACAGGGGTCGATACGGTGAATGCGTTGCCTTATGGGCTCGATGGCACCGGCGTGAGCGTGATGGTCTATGACGGCGGGAAGATGTTTGGGCATCAGGACTTTGGTTCTCGCCTGACGATCGGGCCTTCGGATACTTCGAGCACCTCGAACCATGCGACGCATGTCGGTGGGACGATCGGTGGCGACGGGTCGGGGACTTTGAGCAATCGGGGCATGGCTCCGGGTGTCGATATTATCTCCTATGGGTTCGAGCAAGAGGGCGGGCTTCAAGAGGGGTTCCTCTATTCCGATCCCGGTGATCTCGAAGCCGACTATACCGAGGCGATCCAGACCTTTGGTGCCGATATTGCCAATAACTCGATTGGTACCAACACGGCGCCCAATGGGTTTGATTGTCTGACGACCGGGAACTATGGCGTGACCAGTGCGCTGATCGACTCGATCGCACGCGGCTCGATGGGCAGCCCGTTCCGTATTGTCTGGGCCAATGGCAACGAACGCCAATCATCACGATGCCAGGGCGATGACTTTGGGAACCATGGCGAGTTTTACTCGACCGCACCGCCTGCGTGTGCGAAGAATCACATTACCGTCGGTTCGGTGGATTCCGATACGGACAACACAAGCTGGTTCAGCTCGTGGGGTCCAACGGATGATGGGCGGATCAAGCCTGATATCTCGGCTCCTGGGTGCCAGGCCGGTGGTGATGGCGGGGTGACTTCGACGAGCTCTTCGGGTGGATACACCGTCATGTGCGGCACCTCGATGGCTTCGCCAACAACGGCGGGGGTTGCGGCGCTGATCCTCGAACAATACCGGATCACCTTCCCGGATCGTGATGATCTGACCAACGCGACACTCAAATCGATTCTTGCCAATACCGCGGAAGATCGTGGGAATGTTGGGCCTGACTATAAGTATGGGTATGGATCAATCCGGGCGGTTCCTGCGATTGATACGGTGATCGCTGAGAATGTGATCGAGTCAGAAGTTGCTCAAGGCGGGATCTACCGTGGGATTCTTCTCGTTGGAAACGGCGAATCGGAACTCAAGGTGACCATCGCATGGGATGATGCGCCCGCAGCTCCGGGTGTTGCCAATGCGTTGGTCAACGACCTTGATCTTCGGATTATTGATGGCGGGGGCAATGTCTTCCTGCCTTGGACACTTGATCCGTCGAATCCCAATGGGAACGCCGTGCAGAGTGTGGCTGACCATCTCAATAATATTGAGCAGGTTTCGATCATGAATCCTGCGCCCGGGGCGTACACCGTCGAGGTCACGGGGTTCAATATCGCTGAGGGGCCTGTGCAGACCTTCGGACTGACCTCATCGACCACCCTGATCAACTGCTCGTCAGCGGGGCTCATCGGGATCGGCGGCAACCTCTTCCCTTGTGAGGGCTCAACCAATGTTCAGGTGGTCGATTGTGATTTGAATACTTCGGACCTGGTGATTGATACCGTCGATGTCCTGGTGACTTCCGAGTCGCAGCTTGGTGGCCCGTTGACACTCACGCTCGTTGAGACAGCGCCCGAGTCGGCGACCTTTGTGGGATCGTTCTCGTATTCGGATACAAGTGGTGCCGATGTGCTTGTTTCTCCGGGTGATACGCTTGTGGCGACTTACATCGACGCCGACGATGGCAATGGCAATACCAATGTCGTTGTGGAGTCTTCTGCGACGATTGATTGCACGGCACCGATGGTTCAATCGGTTTCGGTCTCGGATGTTGAGCCTCGCAGTGCGGTGGTGAATGTTGATCTTGATGAGGCTGCCAGTGTCACGGTGAACTATGGGACGAGCATCTTCGCGTTGAATGATTCGGTGAGTGTCGGATCGTTCCTGACCTCGCAGTCCGTGTCGATCACGGGGTTGACGGATGAGACGAGCTATGTCTTTACCGTCGAAGCGGAGGATCAGGCGGGGAATATGTCTCTCGATGATAATGGTGGGGTTGGGTATACCTTTACGACTCCGGATATCCCGGACTTCTTCACCGAGTTGTTTACATCTGGGCTTGATCTTGAGGGGTTGTCTTTGACGCTGACTCCGAGCGATGCGGTTGATGGGTATTCCGCGTCGATCACGCCGCTCGATGGCGGGCTTCTTCCCTTCGAGCCGACCGATGGCACGAGTTTCTTCCTCTCGGATGACTCCTCTACCCTTGTGACGATTGCTGGCGGGAGTACGGTCGAGATTTATGGGCAGGCGTATGACTCGTTCTTTGTGGGTTCCAATGGGTATATCACCTTTGGCTCGTCGGACACTGATTATACTGAGACCATTGCCGAGCACTTCAGCAGGGCTCGTATCTCGGGGCTTTATGACGATCTCAACCCGGCATCTTCGGGAACGATCTATCGTCAGCAGCTTGCCGATCGTATGGTGATTAGTTATGACGCGGTGACCGAGTATGGCAATTTGAATAACAACACCTTCCAGATCGAGCTTCACTTTGATGGGACGATCGTGATCTCCTGGGAGCGCATTGATACGAATGATGCGATTTGTGGGATTTCGGAAGGGGTTGGGCAGGACCCAGACTTTGTGGAGTCTGATCTGTCTTCGTACCCGGCACCCAATAACTGCCCGGCGGACATCACCGGCGATGGGACGCTCAACTTCTTCGATATCTCGGCGTTCCTCAGTGCCTTCAAGGCGACGGATCCGATTGCAGACTTTGATCAGAATGGGCAGTTCAACTTCTTTGATATCTCGGCGTTCTTGAGTGCGTTTGAAACCGGTTGCCCATAATCGGGGATAGTCCGGCATAACCTGGCGGATTGATCTTGAAAACCACAGGCCCGGGGAGCGATCCCCGGGCTTTTTCATGTAATTTTCTGGGCTCGAAGAGCACTCAGCGCGTCTATCATCGGGCATGAATATCCCTGATTCGATCAATGTTCTGCTCATCGGAGGCGGCGCGCGCGAGCATGCCCTGGCGATGGGGCTTGCACGCTCTGGACGATTGGGTACCCTCTACGCGACCCATATGGAGAATCCTGGGATCGCCAAGCTGGCTCAGGGGGTCGATGTGCCTGCGACGGGCAAAGAGCTCTATCGGCTTGTGCAGTTCTGTGATCGAAAGAACATCGAGCTCGTCGTCATTGGGCCCGAGGATCCCCTTGCTGAAGGGTGGGGCGACACGCTTTGCAAAAAAGCGGATGGGTCGGCTCGGCTGGTGTTTGGGCCCGGTGCGAAAGGGGCCCAGCTCGAAGCAGACAAGGCGTATGCCAAGCAAATGATGCGGGCGGCCTCGGTGCCGACAGCTGAGGGGCGTGTTTTCGATCATTTCAGCCATGTCGAGGAATACCTCAAGACCCGCGATGAGGTCTATGTCATCAAGGCGACCGGGCTTGCCAAGGGCAAGGGGGTGATTGTGCCGACGACCAATGAGGAGGGGATCAAGGCGGCGCGTGACATGATGGAGAAGGGGGCTTTTGGGGGGGCAGGCAAGCGGATCCTCGTCGAAGAGAAGATCGCAGGCACCGAGGTTTCGGTCTTGGCACTGCTCGATGGGCACAATATCCTTGTGCTGCCGCCATGCCAGGATCACAAACGGCTCGGCGAGGGTGATACGGGCCCAAACACCGGAGGCATGGGCGCGTTCTGCCCGGCCCAGACGATCGACGATGCGACGATGCAGCAGATCGAATCGGAAGTCCTGGTGCCGATCGCAGATGTTTTGCGCCGAGATGAGATTGATTTCAGGGGGGTGCTTTACGCCGGGATCATGCTCACGCCGGCGGGGCCTAAGGTTTTGGAGTTCAATGTTCGGTTTGGCGATCCTGAGTGTCAGCCTTTGATTACCAGGCTTGAATCGGATCTGATCGAGTTGCTCTGGGCGACGGCTTCGGGATCGCTCGATGAGGTCGAGGTGAAGTTTTCATCCCAGGCAGCGGTGTGTGTGGTGCTGGCGTCGAAGGGATATCCGCAGGCACCCGAAAGCGGGGCGGTGATCACTGGGGTCGAGGAGGCCCAGGCGATCGAGGGCGTCACCGTGTTCCATGCGGGGACGAAGCTGCTCGACAATGGGTTCTTGGTGACATCGGGCGGGCGTGTGCTTTCGGTCACGGGGCTCGGCGATACGATCGAGCAGGCCCGTGAGCGTGCGTATCAAGGGGTCGAGAAAATCCACTTTGAGGGGATGCAGGTTCGCACCGACATCGCCCACGACGCACCGGTTCATTCATAGTCGAATCTTGTCGTCATCGAATCTTGCAGCGATCAGGGCACCCGTTTGCCCGCCACAGCGGTCAACCAGGCACCCGTCGCGACGGCCTCGTCGGCGTTCGAAGCCCAGAGGACTTGTTGTCCGGATGCAAGCTCTTGGAGAATCAGGAGGCGCATGCCTTCTTGTGTGGAATCGAGGGCGATGGCGAAGCGATTGAGTTCGTGTTTGTTTTCGGTGAGGAGCTCGACAAAGCCCAGCGGCTCGATGGGTGTATCGGCATCGAGGAGGCGGACGAGTTGGGCCTGGTCGCGGGTCAACACGCCGACGAGTCGTTCGATGGCGTCCCGATTCAAGCTATCGGCCTGGGCATCGGCGATCATCCAGCTCCCGGCGGATTTGTTCGCCTGGAGGCGCGTTTTTCCATCTCGCCCATCAATGCGCACTGAACGGATGGCTGAGGGGCTCAGCGGGCTCGGGGTTTTGGCGATATAGGCATCGGGCACCGCGGTGAGCTTGGCGAGCTGGTCGGTTTCGAGTGTGACCAGGGCCAAGCCGGTGGGGGTATCGAGCTGGGCGTAGACATTCGATCCATCGACATCGGCGCGGGTGCCGATGGTCAGGGTGGACGATTCGTCTGGGCCCGAGATGTGGATCGTGGCGATTGGCGTTTCGATGCCTGTGGTTGCGGGATCGAGGGGGTTATCGACGAATGTGTTGGCTTGGAGCGAGGTAAGAACCTTGGCGAGGTTTTCGATTTCGTCGGTGTCGCCATGGATTTGGATTGGATGGTCGATGACCCATCCGGTGTTGGTTCTGTTGAGTCCAACAGCTGCGCCCATTGCTTCGAGCTCGATGGCCTGCACGGCGGAGTTGGGGATATCAAAGAGCCGATTAGAACGCCAGTTTTTCATAGATTTGGGGATGAAAGCATCGTAGAGGGACTTCTCGACGCGTCCGAACCATCTGGCGGTGGCGATGCCTTGGGCATCGCGTTGTTCGATGCGGACGGGTGTGTAGCCGCCGGAGGAAGCAGCGTCGAAGACGATGCGGATTGAATCGCCTGCGCGTTGTCGGATGATGATTTCGCCCGCTTGGGAGGTGACGAGGTCTTCGTCTGCGAGCAGGACCCGGGTGGTCGCCAGCGTGCGAAGCCCGCTTCGTGCTTTGTTGGGTTGGGCTGACCATTGGTGATCCATGCTGCCTTGCGACCAGTGGATGATCCAATGTCCGGGTTGTTCTGGGTTTTGCTCGAGGATTTCGCGTTGGTCATCAGTGAGTCGTTCGAGTCCGATGGTGTTGGCGGGATCGAACCCAATGATTCGAGAACTGGCAGCGGGTTTGCTTTGCAGAGCGATGTTCTGCTGGGCCCTGATGGCGATGACCGCCCCGCCGAGGGTTCCTGCGATGATGATCCAGATGAGGAGTGTTCGTATCGACATGGTTCTATCCTATCGTCTGATGATGGACTCTTGGCCCAGAGTATGCCGACAATGAGCAGAATGGAGAAGAATGATGAGCGAATCCCCATCTCGTCCGCTGATCGCGATGACCTCTGATCTGATGATCCGCAAGGATCGTCCGACCGCGTATCTGACGATGACTTACGCCCAGAGCGTGCTTGATGCCGGGGGGATGCCAGTGATTCTGCCGCCCTCGCCGGGGGATGTGTCTGATCTGATCGAACGCTTCGATGGGTTTATGCTCACAGGCGGGGATGATCCCAGAACCGAGCCCTTCGGGCATCCGACCCATGAGGCAGCTGTCCCGGTTCTTGAAGATCGGCAACGCTTCGAGACGCAGCTGATCGGCGAGCTCGACAAGCACCCGGAGATTCCGGTGCTGGGGATTTGCCTGGGGATGCAGATGCTGGCGCTGTGCCGGGGTGGGGTGCTCAATCAGCATCTGCCCGAGACGCATGAGACCCATGCGATCCACTGGGATCACGAGCACGAAATCATCTCGACTCATCCTGAGTTGATCGCTTCAGGGACGGCCTGGTCTGGGCATCGTCAGGCGATCAGTGAGCCCGGCGATCTCCGTGTTCTGGCGCATGCTCCTGACGGGGTGATCGAAGCGGTGGATGATCCAAATCGCAAGTTCACCCTCGGAATCCAATGGCACCCCGAGCGGACAGCTGATCGGGAGCTCGGGCAGGGGCTCTTTGATCGGTTGGTGCAGGCGGCGAAATGACTCTTTCGGGTGCCACGCCTTGACCGTCTTGGCAAGGCGTGTTTTCTGGGCACCTTGCTTGATCCACCTTGCTTGATCCAAGCCACTGCTTGCCGAAGACGGTCAAGCAGTGGCACTCCCGTTGGTTGGTCAAAAGTCCAGCAGCGGGCCTTTCGCCAACTGGTCGGAGTTGGCCACGCCGAGGGTTCGGTAGATTTCGAGTGTGGCGCTCGATGTGTTGAGGGTGTAGAAATGGATGCCTGCGACTCGGTGATCGAGCAGGTCGCGTGATTGTTCGGTTGCCCAGTGGACGCCGACGCGTCGGATGGCGTCGTTGGAGCCATCGGTTCGTCGGACCATGCGCAGCAGCGGGGCGGGGAAGCGCATCCCCTGGGCCAGGTCGGCCATGCGTTTCATCCCTGCGATGGACTGGATGGGCATGATCCCCGCGATGATCGGGATGCGGATGCCTGACATCTCGCATCGGTCTCGAAAGTCGTAGAGATCGCGATTGTCGAAGAACATCTGGGTGATGATGTAATCGGCACCCGAATCGACCTTTGCCTTGAGGTAGTCCATCTCGTTGAGTCGATTGGGTGTGCCGGGGTGTCCTTCGGGGAACCCGGCGACGCCGATGCCGAATCCGGGGAACCCGCCGGGTTTGACATATTCATCGCTGATCTTTCGGATGAAGTAGACAAGTTCCGAAGCATTGGAGAACCGGTCAGTGCCCCAATCATGATCTTCGTCAGCGGGGGCATCGCCTCGCAGCGCGAGGATGCTCTGGATTCCGCGCTGGGCATACCCTTCGACGATTTTGCGGATTTCATCTTCCGAATGTTTTACGCATGTCAGGTGTGGGACGGTGACGATGCCGGTTTGCTCGCGGACTTTGTGGACGAGATCGCGGGTGAGCTGGCGTGTTGAGCCGCCGGCGCCGTAGGTGACGCTGACGAACGATGGAGCGAGGGCTTCGAGCTTGACGATGTGATCGAAGAGCTTCGAGGCACCAGCGGGGGTTTTGGGTGGGAAAAACTCGAAGGAAAAAGTGGTCCCTGAAGATTTGAGTAGGTCTCGAAAGTGCATCATGCTGCTCTCTCCAACTTCTCAAGCCCCCGAAGGAGCGAATGGCGAAAACTGATTCTTTGGTCTGTATTCATCGGGTCGTTTGGCGAAGAATACTGAGCTGATAACCTATTTTGGGGGTTCAACCTGCATCTTCTCTGGGGTACTCTGCGTATTGAGTGTGTCCTCGATCGAGGATTCTGTTTCCCTGATGGAGTCCAATGATGTTTGCTGATTTGTCTGCCCGCGATGTCCATGAATGCTATCAGATTGCTGCCCAGTGCCGTGATTTGGGTGCCGATGTCGATGCGTGGAGGCATACGCTGCTCGCTTCGCTTCGCAAGTTCGTGGGTGCACAGGTCATTATCAACTCCGAACTCGAAAACTTTGGCAAGGAATATGGTCACACATCCAAGCTTATCTCGATTCATCGGGTGGGGTGGATTTCTGACGAGGCCGAGACCCGTTGGCGGGAATATGCCCAGTCGATCCCCGTCGAACGAACCCCCGAGTACCCCTACCTCTCGAAGTTCTCCGGCAAAACCATGATACTTTCTCGGGATCAGATCTGGGGCAGAGACACCTGGTACCGTTCGCACGCGTTCAACGAAATCCATCGAGCCTGCGGTATCGACGATTATGTCATCTCGATCTGCCCCACCCAGATTCCCGGGCGATGCACCACCCTCTGGCTTCACAAGGGGGTCGGCGAGCAAGATTTCACGCTCCGCGAACAGGGGATCATTTCGTTGATCCACATGTCGATCAACAACGAGATCGGAACTTACCTCGCTGCTGCCGACGAGCCGGCATTGAGTTCGCTCACCAGTCGAAGGCTTCAAGTTCTCGAACGCCTGATCGAGGGAGATTCCGAGAAGCAGATCGCCTTTGCACTCGGCGTTGCCAAAGCCTCGATCCACGACCATGTGCTGGCGATCTATCGTCATTTCGAGGTTTCGTCGAGGGGTGAGCTGCTCGCCAAGTTCATCGGCCGCGCGAAGCCTCAGATCGATTACTGATTTCGTTTGCTGAACCATTACACCTCCTCCCGCTGGGCAATGACAGCACAGATCCGATCTCCGATCCGATAGACCATCACCGTTATTTGGTTGCAGGCGCCCTTGCCTCGGAGGTACTTCTGTTCGGCATCCGGGTTGATGACTCCGCCTCGGGTGCGGACTTCGACGACACCCGCGTCGACGGATCGCAAGGCAGCTTTGACGCGTTTGCGATTCCATCCCATGACCTCGACGACCCGGTGCCATCGGACCATCGGGTGGGGAGTTGCTTGTTCGGCGGTCACCAGCCCTGTTCCGGGGTGGACCAGCGAGGTGTGTGATTGTTCAAGGAACTCGCAGACAAGATCGGCCCGTTCGAGGCATGGGTCGAGCGTTCCCAGGTACGCTTGGATGTCGTTGGAATCGTTCGGGCGTTCGGGATCGCCTGCGATGGTGCAGACTGACCCGTCGGCACCGAGTTTGGTTGCCCGGCGTTCGTGTTCGCCTGCGAGTTGTCCGACCCAGAGCACCGCTTGGGTCAATCCGCCGGGTTCGGAGAGGATTTCGACTTCGCCGATGGGCAGGTCGTAGGCGTTGATGCCGGGGTTGAGTTTGATGGCGCCGGCGGGGTGTTTTTCGATCAGTTGGTCCCAGATTTTGGGGCCCGGTTCGAAGTCTTCGATATCGAGTGTTCGTTTGCCTTGGATATCTCGGCGTGCGGGGTCGAGATGGAACCCGGCGATGTCGGCGGGGCAGTCGTTGAGCGCGTCGCCACAGATTGATTTGAACCCGGTGTTGTGTTGATATGCCCATGCTCGGTGGGCACAGGAATCGACGCCGATGGGGTTGAGCCCGGCCTGCCCGAGTCCCCATGAGTCGCCCCCGATGCCACAGCAGAGATCGGCGATGCGGGCGTTCTCGCCGAGCACCGATGCGAAGCGTTTGGCCTTGTGGATGCTCGAGATCGCCGAGCTTGCCATTTCGATGCCGGGGAGATCGGAGATCATTTTGGCTGCGAATGAATCATCGAGTTTTTTGGCACCCTTGGCGCGTGCGCGCATCGCATCGCTCGCTGCGCGGACTTGCTCGGCGCTGAGGTGTTTGCGCATCGCTGCGATCTGGGCGGTGGTGGGGGACATGGCTATCGCGCCGATCGCCGACTCGCCTTGATCGCTTGCGAGCCATTGCCAGATTGTGCGAGTTTCGGTCATCAAAGAGGGCAGCGTACCTTCCGACACGCTGCCCTGTTGGTTCGTCAAAGAGTCAGCAGCTTAGTACCGGTAGTGGTCGGGCTTGTACGGGCCATCGACGGGGATATCAAGGTACGCCGCCTGGTCATCGGTCAGCTTGGTGAGCTTGACGCCCAGCTTGTCGAGGTGCAAACGGGCGACCTGCTCGTCGAGGTGCTTGGGGAGCACATGGACCGAGTTGTCGTATTTGTCGAGATGCTCAGCGAGTTCGATCTGGGCGATCACCTGGTTGGTGAAGCTGGCACTCATCACAAAGCTTGGATGCCCGGTGGCGCAACCAAGATTGAGCAATCGACCCTCAGCAAGGATCAAAATGCTCGTGCCCTTGGATTTGAACAAGAACTCGTCGAACTGAGGCTTGATGTTGATGCGCTCGACATCCGGGTCCTTCATCAAAGGCTCCATCTGGATTTCGTTGTCGAAATGTCCAATGTTGCCCACGATGGCCTTGTTCTTCATCTGCTTCATGTGATCGAGGGTGATGATGTCCTTGTTGCCGGTGGTGGTGACGAAGATGTCGGCGTAGGAAATCGCGTCCTCGAGGGTGAGGACTTCGTATCCTTCCATTGCAGCCTGAAGCGCACAGATCGGGTCGATCTCGGTGACGATCACCCGGCAGCCTTGCCCCTTGAGCGACTGGCAGCACCCTTTGCCCACATCGCCATACCCACAGACCACCGCGACCTTGCCCGAGAGCATGACATCGCTTGCGCGGTTGAGCCCGTCAACGAGTGAGTGGCGGCACCCATAGACATTGTCGAACTTGGATTTGGTGACTGAGTCGTTGACATTGATCGCGGGGAATGGCAGCTTGCCCTCAGCAGCGAGTTGGTACAGGCGATGGACGCCGGTGGTTGTTTCTTCGGAGATGCCTCGGATCAGTGGGGTGTTCTTCTGGAACCACCCGGGGTTGGATTCGATGGTTCCTCGGATGGTTGCCAAGACATGCTTCCATTCTTCGGAATCGGATTCGGCGTTCCACTCGGGGATACTTCCAGCGTTTTCATAGTCGAGCCCATTGATCATAAAGAGCGAGGCGTCGCCGCCGTCATCGACGATCTGGTCTGGGCCGGTGCCGTCGGGGTAGGTCAGTGCCTGCTTGGTGCACCACCAGTATTCTTCAAGGGTCTCGCCTTTCCATGCGAAGACGGGCACGCCTTTGGGATTTTCGGGGGTGCCGCCACTTTCTGGGCGACCGACAACGACGGCTGCTGCTGCGAAGTCCTGGGTCGAGAAGATATTGCACGAGCACCAACGCACATTGGCCCCCAGCGCGGTGAGTGTCTCGATGAGCACGGCCGTCTGGACGGTCATGTGCAATGAGCCCATGATCTTGAGCCCTTTGAGGGGTTTGCTCTGTCCGTATTGTTCGCGGAGTGCCATGAGCCCGGGCATTTCGTGTTCGGCGAGGCGGAGTTCTTTTCGTCCGTGTTCGTGCTCGTTGAGGTCGCGTACTTTGAACTGCAAGCCGTTGATCTCGTCAACGCTCATCATCGGTGGGGTTGCTGTTGCGGTCATTGGTGTGTTTCCTTTGTAAATCTCGTCAGTCAGTGGAAATTGGTTTGTGATAAAAAGGGTTGGTTTGCTCAATCTGGGCCACTGCAGCGAAGAGCGAGGGGCCGGTGGCGTCGACATCCGGGCGGAGTTTGTTCACCCGGACATGCTTGAAATCGGCTTGTTTGAACATCTCGATGCGTTGATTCTCTGAGAATCCGAGATGAACATGCCCCATGGCGTGGCGGTACTCGTGTCGATCGTGCTGGCACATATCCACAACGAGGAGTACCCCCCCGTTCTTGGTGGTTCGCAGGGTTCGGCGAATCTCTTTGAGGGCCGCAACGGGATCATCGACATGGTGAAGCACCAGCACACACGCTGCCGCGTCGATACTGCCCGAATCCAGGGGTAAATTGGTCAGTTCGCCGGTGAGGAAGGAGACATTGGAAGCATCTTGTCCGGATTCGGCAAGCCGATCTTTGGCGGCGTCGAGCATCTCTGGGGAGCGGTCGATGGCCGTCACATGCTCGACCCAGGGGCAGAGGAGCTCGGTGGCGTTTCCGGTGCCACACCCCAAATCGGCGACATGCCAGGAGGGGTTCAAGAACCCCAAAAGTGAGTGATCGGTGAACTCGCGTCCGAACATGTCATTGCGGAGTTCGTCCCATTCGCCCGCCACGCGCCCGAAGAAGGCAGCCGAGTCGGTCATGCGCTCGGCGAGGACGGCAGCGAGTCGGCGATCATCCTCGCGGAGATTCGGGTCATCGCCGAGCTGGTCGCGCAGGGTGATCCACATGGCGCGGAGATGGATGGGCAGGTCATCGAGAACGACGCGGTAGTAGGCTGCGGGCCCGGCGGTGCGTTTGAAGACCCATCCGCCGTCGGCGAGGACGCGGAGATGACGCGAGCCTGAGGATTGGGGAATCTGGAGGACCTTGACGAGTTCGCCCACCGCCAGCTCGTGCTGTTCGAGTACCCGGATCATGCGCAAGCGCACAGGATCGCCGAGCTGGGTGAGCAGCTCGACAGCGGCTTGGCTCGATATGGGTTGGAGACGCTCTGTCATTATCCTATTATCCGGAAATATGGATGAAGGATAAGGGAGATCGGATGATATGTCAACCGAGTTTGGGAGAAATCAGTGCCCGGTTGGATTTTGGTGATGGGTTATGGGACGGGAGCGGTTGCCAATGATGGGCCTGGGATGAGTCCGAGGGATTCGAGGCGGGCGAGGATGATTGGGTCTGCGTGATCGAACCAGAGGGCGTAGCGCAGGTACTTGATCTCGGTGTCTCTGTCTCCGATGGCGTTGGCGAAGTCGGCCATGGCAAGGTAGGGGGTGGGGGATTCCCCGGCGTTTTGGGCGATGGCGAGGAGCAAGGCCTCTCTGGCTTCGTCCATAAGTCCGACGCGCTGGGCATACCGGGCGAGCCGAAGCCGACCCGAGCCAGGTTCGCCTTCTTCGACGGTTTCGTGGAGGAGCTTCATCAGCGATTCCGTTCGCCCGGCCTGGGCGAGCGCGTCGGCGAGTGCTTCGATGTATTCGATGTTGCCGGGTTTGAGATCGTGGGCGATCCGAAGATGCCCGATGGCTTGTTCGATGTTCCCCAGGCGCATCTCGACCATGCCGAGTCGGTGTTGGGCGAGCACGGATTGTGGGCGAATATTGACATATTCCGACCAGAGTTCCTGGGCCCGGGCATCGTCGCCTTTGTTCTCGGCGATGGCTGCCTGGATGTGGATATCGTTGAGCGTGAGTGTGCGCTTGACTTTATCGACCGATGAGCACCCGGTGGGGGCGAGTGCGAGGCACAGCGAAATGAACACGATGGATGCGGCTTGAACGAGCTTCATGGGACAGTTCTCCTGCAATCGTCGCCGAGCGTTTCTCGACGGGTTTGTATGGTAGCGTCATCGGGATCAAGACACCAGCCTGTGCGGTCTGGTTCGGTGCGATAGGATAGTCTTATGCACCGCGTTGTGATTTTGCTTCATACCTTGGCTGATGGGACATCTCATTTTGATTGGTTGATCGATCAACCGAATCTGGGTGTTGCGCGTCGATTGATTTCTTTCCGGTGTGCGAGCCGCCCGGATTTTGCGGTTTCGTCTGGCTTTTATGCCCAGCGATTGCCCGATCATCGTGCCCATTACTTGGACTATGAGGGTGTTGTTGCGCCTGGTCGAGGGCTGGTTGAGCGGGTTGCCCGGGGGGAGGTTTGTGCGTTGGAGATGACTTGTGGATCAATGCTGATCGTTATTCGGTGGGCGGATCGGGTTGTTGGGTATCGTGGTCACCTCGATGGTGCCGGGGGTGGGATGTGGCATTTCGTGCCCGATCAGGGTGATTGAGCGCTGGACGGGGGAGTCTGTTTATGGTAGTGTATTGTGCTGATAAACTCACTTATTTGATTTGGAGACCATGATGCGGGGACTGTATAGACATCCGTTACCACCGGGGTATTCTGGGCCGGCGTCTGAGCCGCCTGAAGATAAGAAGAAGTCCAAAGCTTCATCTGACGAGGGTGAGCAATCGCTTGATGACACCCTTCCGCTTGATCTCGGGCCTGATCCGGCGGGATCGGGAGGGGCATCGCCGCCCAAGATTCGGACCTTCGAGCAAAAGCTTCGGTCTGTTCGTCATGAGGACTCATGGAGTCGCACGCCCAATGCCAATGGCACGGGGGCGATCCATGTCAAGAGTTTTCATTGCAAGCTCACTGGGGATTCGCTCGAGTTTCTGGATCAGCAAGTCAATGAATGGCTCGATGCGCATCCGCAGTATGAGGTCAAGCATGTGACTTCCTCAATTGGGACATGGACGGGAAAGAACAAAGAACCCAATCTGATCCTCAATGTCTGGGTCTAAACACCGGGCAGGAGGCAGGGGGCGGGGAGCTCTTTGAAGCAGTTGGTGTTGGGTCGTATTGGAGCAGGTTGGAGCAGGTATGTTTTTATGGGCGCGGGTGCATCTGGTGATGATTGTGTGTGCCTGTGCCTTTTTTCTGGTTGCTTTGTTGGGTTTAGGGCCGACTCCAACGGGTGGCGCAGAGGTTGACACGCTCATCGACACGCTCCCGGTTCTCGAGCTCCCCGATCGGTCCGAGCTTGTCTTGGGGGTGGTTGTTCGCGTTATCGACGGGGACACGATTTTGGTCAAGATTGGGGAGAAAACGCGTCGGTATCAGCTTTTGGGGGCTGATGCGCCGGAGTTGAGCCCTCGAGATCGGGCTCCTGATCCGCATTCGATCAATGCTCGGCGGTTCATCGAGCAGCTTCTTCTGGATGAAACGGTCTATATCCAGCATGATCCGAGCGTTGATCGTGATGGATTGAATCGGGTTTGGGGGTATCTCTTTCGGGCTCCGGATATGCTTTTGGTCAATCTGGAGCTTGTCCGTCAGGGGTATGCCAGGCATGATCCTCGGCATGGTGCGCTCTATAGCAAGAGCTTCGCGTTCTATGGAGCCAGGGCCGAGCGGTTGGGCAAGGGTATCTGGGATCCTCAGGGTGAGCCTTTGGTTTGGTCAACGCCATCGGATGAGCCTGCCAAGATCTCTGGCGAGCCTTTTGACCAATCGCTTGACAAACCAGAGGGCAAGCCCGGTGCGAATCCGGGTGTTTCGCCTTCAAGTTTGGTGGTGTATATCACCAAGTTTGGGTCGAAGTATCACGCCAAGGATTGTCCGCACCTGACCGACACACAAAGCCCAGCGACCCGCGAAGAAGTCAAAGAAACCCACGCGCCTTGCAAGACCTGCAAGCCTGATGACGCCTCAGGAGGGGACACCTAAGGGCGTGAGAGCGTGGTGTGCTCGGTATTTTGTTGAGCGTCGTCGTTTAGCGTCGTCGGCGTGTGGCCATGAATCCGCCTAAGCCCAGCATGGTCAGTGTGGCGGGGGCGGGGACGACATATTGGACATAGAGCACCGAGCCTGCGAGGAAGGTTGCGTCGACAGCATCATCATTATCATCCCATCCTTCGTAGACGGTGAGGTGGAGCATGCCGTTGTTGTTGAGGAAGAAGTCACCGTTGCCGACGATGCTGATGATGCCGTCGGAGGAGAATGATTCTATGCCCGGGTATGCGGCGTTGAACCCTGGGTTGAGCGAGACGCCTCCGGTGCTGTTGGTGTTTCGGATGTCGATGAAGACTTCGGACATCCATGATGCCCCGGCGGTTTCGATGGTGAGGTCCCACCCGACGCCGACGATGTGGGCATCTGGCATGAGGTTGTACGAGGCGTAGTAGTTGTCTGGATCATTGAACCAGTCCCAGGATTCAACGCCTGAGAGGTCGATGGTCAGTGTTGCGAAGGGGCCCGCAGGGGCAGATTCTTGGAGTTGCGGGGTATTGGTGGGGGTACTCTGTGAGGCGGTCGCCAGGCCTGCGCAGGCAGCGACGCCAACAAGGGCGATCAATGGGGTGTTCATGTGTTCTTCTCTCTGTCTCTCTGTGAGTAAAAAAACGCTCTCCTGCAATAAGGATAGGGATATCCTGTATCGTGTCAATCCCAAAGTCATCCAATTGGTATGGAATTTCAAAGAATCGTCTCCAAGCGATGCTTTGGAGGTAGGGGGGGGGTGGGCATGAAACAAGCCGCCCTTGTGGGCGGCTTGGCGAGGTGCTGTGCGAGTGGGAATGTTTGGATTATCGGCGTCGGCGAATCGCTGAGAGGAGCCCGATGCCGATGATTCCGGCGGTTCCCGGAGCGGGGACTGCGAAGGCGATGTTATCGACGCCAAAGTAGTCGTCGATACCGGTGAGTGTGACCCGGGTGATGATGTTGGTGTCGGAGGAGAAGCCGAGGAATGTTCCTGCGCCGGTGCCTGCGAGTTCGAAAGAGCCAAGAAGCATGTCGTCAGCATAGACATCGACTGCGACGAGTGTGTTTTCCGGATTGCCGGTGACATCCATTGCGAATCCGAAGACATTGTTGTTGGTGAGGTCGATTGTGATCTCAGGGCCGACCGTGTCGTTGTAGTTATACGAGATCGCGTGCGAGGTATAGTTGGCAAAGTCCAGGCTCGATACGAAGAGGTTGTCGGATGGGCCTCCGGCTGGTGCATCAGCGATGGTCAGGCGTAGTCCTTCGACGATATCTCCTGTCGAGAAGATTCCGTTTGAAGTGTTTGAGTCGAGGATGAGCTCGGAGGTCGTTCCGGCAGAGCCGTCGGGGATGTTGGCCTCTTCGAAGTCTTCAAACAATGCGTTGGTGAAGGCGGTGTTGAAGTCGCTTCGCGTTGCAAACTGTGTGAGTGAAGCGGAGGCTGTGCATGCGGCTGTCGATAGCAGGGCAACGATGGCGACGGATTTGGTCATATTGGTATCCTTGTATGAAGTTGGTGTTGAGTTGATGATGTGTGTCCCCAAGAATCTATGATTCTTCTTTGAGTGTACTTCGATTCTGCGCGTTCACCAGCGATTTGGGTCTTTCTGCATCGTGGGTTGTTTGTTTGCGAGTTGGAAGTCTTTATTTTGCAGAGTGTTGTGAGGTGTGCGGCGGCTTGCTTTTTGGCTGGCGCGTCGGTGTCCGAGTTTGTTCTTGACGGGCTCACATTACCGATAGATATGGTCATGTGTGGAATTGTTTCTGTTCTCAATCTCGATGCTCGCCAAATTGGGATCCCTCGTGCTCTGATCGAGCGCATGCGCGATCGGCTTATTCATCGGGGGCCTGATGACAGCGGGGTTTGGGAAGGGCAGCTCGGGTCGATCGGGCATTGTCGGTTGTCGGTGATTGATCCGACCTTGGCGGGGCATCAGCCGATGCTTTCGCCCGATCAGCGGTATGTTCTGGCGTATAACGGGGAGCTTTATAACGATCACGATCTGCGTTCCGAGCTTGCGTCTCTCGGGTGTGTTTTTCGATCGAGCTGTGATACCGAGACGCTCTTGCACGCGCTGATTACCTGGGGTGAAGGGGCGATTGAGAAGCTTCGGGGGATGTTCAGCTTTGTCTTTCTTGATACGCAGAATCGCATGGCGATCATTGCGCGTGATCCGATGGGGATCAAGCCGGTGTATTATGCGATGGTTGAGGGGGACGCTGGGCGGCAGCTGGTTGTTGCTTCTGAGATCCCGGCGATTCTTGAACATCCAGAAGTTGAGCGCAAGCCCGATCCGGTGACAGTGTCGGCGTATCTTTCTTCGATCCGCACGACACTCGGGCAGCGGACGATGTTTGCGGGGGTCTCGACGCTGATACCCGGGCAATGGATCACGATACCGCTTGATTCGCCGGAGCAGACCGCGACGGGGAACTGGTGGAGTGGGGCTTTGCGTGCGCCCACGCAGGGTGTTCGCCAGACGATCGAGGATTCGATCCATCGGCACCTTCGCACGGATGTGCCGATGTGTACGCTTCTTTCGGGTGGGTTGGACTCGGCGATCACGACACTTTTGGCCAAGCGGTCGCTCGGAGAGCTCCATACCTATTGCGCCGGGGCGAAGGTGGATGGTTTTTCGGATGATTTTTCGTTTGCGAACTCGTTGGCCAAGGAGCTGGGCACGAACCATACCGAGGTCGAGATGACTGAGGCGGGGTTTGTTGATCGGTGGCGGTGGATGGTTGCTCGGCTTGGTGTGCCTTTATCGACGCCCAATGAGGTGGCGATTTATGAGGTGGCTGAGGCTTTGCGCAAGCAGGGGCACATCGTGGCGATCTCTGGCGAGGGGGCGGATGAGCTTTTCGGTGGGTATGGGCCGATCATGCAGCAAGCCCAAGGACACATCGCGGGTTTGAACGCAAATGACGATACCGAAGGTGGGCTTTTCAACCTCGCTGCCAATGCGTGGATATCCGACGAGCTCAAGCCCGGGGTGCTGCGTGAGCCTTGGTATCACGGTGCCAATGGGGATGCGGAGCTCAAGGCGCACTATCAGCAGGTCTTCGATGAGGTACGATCTCAAGGGCCCAATGACTCGGCGCTGCAGGCGCATGTGCGTTTTCAGCGCCGGATGAACCTGCCGAACTTGCTTCAGAGGCTTGATACTTCGACGATGCTCGCCGGGGTCGAGGGGCGGACGCCGTATGCGGATATTGAGGTGGCGATCTGTGCTGAGAACCTGCCGATGGATCAGAAGTATGTCGCGGGTGAGCATGAGCAGACCAAGATCGCGCTTCGCCAGGCTTTCAAAGATGAGTTGCCCCCCGAGATCGTCAACCGTCCCAAGGCGAGTTTCCCGCTCCCGTTCCAGCATTGGATGGGGTCGATGACGGATCGGCTCTTTGATTCGCCGATTGCGCGAGAGTTTTTTACCGAGCAGGCTTTGGGCATGGTCTGCGCCCGTCCGGCGAGCTATTGGCACATGGCCTGGCCGATGATGAACCTGATGCTGTGGGGTGAGTCGCAGTTTGGCGATGGCGAGAATGGTGAGGATGACCCGGTATGCTCTGGAAAGTATTCTTCTTCTACTATCTCGGGCTAAGTGTGCTCTGTGCAGCGATGCACATCTGGGATAAGCACCAGGCGGTGCGTGGGCGCTGGCGGGTCAAGGAGAAGACGCTGCACTCGTTCGAGTTGTTGGGTGGTTGGCCCGGGGCGATTTTGGTGACACGGGCGATCAATCACAAGGTCGCCAAGCCGAGGTATATGTGGATGCTCTATGGCATCGCGGGGGTGCATGCGCTGGGGTGGTTTGTGTTGATGTGGATTGCGACGCGTTAGTTTGTCAATGAACGATCGAATAAAGGTGGGGGGAGCTCGATTGTCTTGCTGTGGTGTTGGGGCTGATCTTTGGCGTTGAAATGGAGGCGATCGTGGGTGACTTTTTGATGATGGTTGGCGTCGGGTTTGTGGCGGTCGTTGGTGGGGCGGTGGTGCTTCATATGGTGGCCAAGATGGGGGGCTTTGGGAAGTGGGCGATGGAGGTGTGTCGCAAGGCACCCGGGCTTGATGTGGTGGTGGCGTGGTTCACGGTTGGGCCTGCGATTGCGGGTCTGATCGCCTTTGGCTGGCGGGGGTTGCTCGGCGGAATCATCGGGCAGATGATCGGATTGGTTGTGTGGGGGTGGGGGCACGAGCTTGCCCATCGCAAGGCGGTCAAGGGGCCTCGGATTGTCAAGGTGCTCAACAAACTTGTCGGGCGATGGCGGAATCATGGGGCGTTGTGGGTTTCGGCGTTGGCGGTGCCGTTGTTTTGGACGGTTCGGCTGGGTGAGCTGTTGATTTATCCGCTCTTGATTTGGTTGCTTCGGTTTCCCAGGCATAAGCAGGGGGAGTGGGTGAATGTGTCACGCCAGAAGTTTGATGGGTTGGTTGGGCATGATCTGATCTGGTGCTTGTATTGTGATTGGATGACGGGTGTGTGGTCGCTGGGGTCGGAGATGCTTCGCAATGTCGAATCGTTCTGGTGCCCGATCCGGTTTTCGGATACGAATAAGTGTGCGAACTGCTCGGTGGATTTTCCGGACATCTGGCGATGGGTGGCTGATGATGCCACGATGGAGGATGTGACGAAACTGCTCGAGGAGAAGTATGGGATTGGGAAGGATGCGAGCGAGCGTCCAGATCGCAACACCTGGTTCGGGCACAAGGATCGGGTGGAGCTGACGGTGGAGGGGGAAGAGGTTTAGGAGGGGATATCTTGCTTGGTATTGAGCCCTTCGACTTGCTCCCAGACCCACTGGGCGCACCGCGCGACGCCTTTGGATCGGAGTAGATCGAGGTGGTTGAGGTCGTCGAGGAGGATAAAGTCATCCGCATCCAGGCAGCGATCAAACAAGTCCTTGTTTGGAGTGAGTTCCCGGTATCCTTCTTGGGTGAATATGACCCGGAAATCGTGGGCAGCCAGGCGGGTTGTGTTTGGGCGATAGTGTTTTTTGAGGGCCTTTGTCGTGTGCTGGATATCGCGATCGAGGCGTCGGCGGGCGATTTCCTGGCGGGCCCCCTTTGGCTTTCCTGATTTGATCTGTCTCGCCTTTGATTTGAGAAGATGGAGCCCGCGCTTGAGTGGGCTTGGCGAGGACACCGGGGATGGGTCGAGCAGCAGGAGGGCCTGGATCGTCGGGGGGGATTCTGTCTGATTGATTGCATTGGCTACGCCTGTAGCGACGAGTGAGCCGAGCGAATATCCAGCGAAGATCAGTTGGCGATTTTCCATTTGATTCAAGCGGATATGCTCTGTCACTTCTTTGGCGAGGAGGTGCGGGTGCAAACTCGATTTGTTCGAGTCGTCTGTGATGAGGTAGTTGATGGCGACAAGATCGCAGTTCTTTTCGCAGAGTTCTCTGGCAAAGGCGCGGTAGACCCAGGCGTGCCCGCCGAGTCCTGGGAAGAGGAAGATCACCGGGCCGTTCCCTGTGCTTTGCAACGGCACAAAGCGATTTCGCTGTATTACTCGGTTTTCCTGTTGCAGGAATGTTGCCTGGATGGCGATGGTGGGGTGATCGGTGATGAAGTCGAGTCCGACTTCGATGCCGAACTGTTGTCCTAGGGTGAGGCAGAGGTTGATGGCGTTGAGTGAGTCGCCGCCGAACTCATCGAATCCGATGTTCCTGCCTGGGCGTTGCTTTGCGCGCATCACCTCTTGCCAGGCGTCTGCGATCCAGTTTTCGGTTGGGCCGATGGGCATTTGGGTATCAGGTGGGGGGTTGGTGGCGGATTGAAGTTGTTCTTGTTGCAGTGTGTTGGTGATTGCTTGGAGGTCTGTTTTGCCGGTGATTGTTTTGGGGAGATGATCGACCACTTTGATGAGTTTGGGGAGCGCGGATTGGGGGAGCAGGTCGCGGAGCTCGGCGTTGAGTCTTTGCAGGTCTGCGTCGCTTTTGGTGCTTGGGCTGACCATCGCGGCGATCTGTGGCGAGTGGTCGTCTGGGTTGAGAAGGACGACTGATGCGTCGGCCCAGCCTGGGGTCGAGAGGATCGCGGATTCGACTTCGGAGAGTTCGAGTCTTCGTCCGTGGATATTGATCTGGCGGTCTGCGCGTCCGATGATGATGATTCTTTGATCGTTGAGGAGTTGAGCGCGGTCGCCGGTGATGAAATAGCGTCCGTCTTCATCGCATCCAAACCCGGACTCGGAGGATTGATATGCCGCGGTGTAGCCCTCGGCGAGCCCGGGTGTGCGGACGCGGATTGCGCCTTCGTTTCCGGGGAGCACGGGGGTTTGGTTTTCGTCGAGGACTTCGATGCGGACGCTGCTGGCGGGTTTGCTCAGCGGGAGCGGGCCGATGCCGATGGCGTCTTCAGGTGAGTAGTACCCGGCGCACATATGCCCGCATTCGGTGGACCCATAGCTCTGCCAGAGTTGGACGGATTTGTCGAAGAGGCTATAAAACAAGGCGATATCGCTTCGGAGCAGGGGCTCGCCGCTTGATGCGACGCACTTCATGCTCGTCGCTTTTTCGTGCTCGGCGCCATAGCGGAGGCAGACGCGCATGAGTGATGGGGCGAGGGAGGCTTTGGTGATCTGGTGTTTGACGATGGCTTTCCAGACGGCGCTGATGTCGAGGTTCTCGAGGCTCAGCGCGACCGAGGCGTGCCCGTTGAGTAGCACGCTCAGGGCATCGTTGAGTGTGCCGACATGTCCGGGCGAGCCCATGTAGAGCAGGGTGTCGGTTGGTTCGTAGCTCAGCCGGGCGGAGATGTTGTATTGGGAATGGAGTATGCTCGAGAATGAGCGGATGACACCCTTTGGTTGGCCTGTTGAGCCTGAGGTGAAGATGAAGGCTCTGGGTTGGGAGGGATCGTTATTGCTGTTGTCATTGTCGGGCTCGGTATCGGGCTGATCGGATTCGTCGGTGTCGATGTTGATGATTGATCCGGACTCGGCGACGATGTCCTGGGCGAGGTGGGCGGTGGTGTGATCGACGAGCACGACCTGGGCGTCGATGCTTTGGGCTGCCAGCTTGTTGCGTTTGGGTGGTGATGCGGGGTCGAGCATGGAGAAGTCGCTGTCGGCGTTGATGACACAGATCAGGCAGACATAGAGCGAGGCGTTGGTGCCCACAAGGCAGACGATGGGGCCGGGGTTGGCTTTGCGGGCAGCGTTGATGGCCCGGGCCAATCTCTGGGCCCGGCGATGGAGCTCGCCGTGGGTGAGCCATTCGTCGTCGCCGATCAGCACAGCGGGACGATCGGCGTGCTGATCTCGTATTACTCGAATCTGAGACCGCAGCGACATCGACGGATCGTGCGGCTTGGCCCACCAGAGCTCGGCGGTTTGTTGCTCCTGGCCGATCATCGAAATACGCTTCCCCCTCCGAGTTCTTTGGAGTTTTCAAAGTCATGTCAACTCAGCAGCTTGAGCGCCCTGTTGGCGTGAGATGACGAAGTATACACAGGGTCAATTATCGGCTCGGGGGATGCGGGGGCTGACTTGTATTGCGGAAAAAGTTTCATATCTCACGGGATATGGGGGGGTGGAATGAGGGGAGGAGATTTTGTGTGTTTGGGTGCTCAATGCGTCAGCTGGTGCAACGAATCAAGAAACTGGGTGCTCTCTGGTGCGGACAGCACATCGGCTTGGTGTACGATGGCGATAAGCTCGTCGAGTCGCTCGGGTGTCATTGCTGGGGAGGGCTTGCTGATTTTTGCCCATGATTCGTCGTCGAAAATCGCTCGTCCATCGAAATACTCGGCGTACAACGCTTCGAATGAATCCTTCCAGTGTGCCAAGAGCCGATGGCGGAGCGAGGCGGGGACAAAGCGCACGACGCTTCTTGCATGGTTGGGTGATCCATGCAGGATCATTGCATCGCTGAGTTGGCGCGTGAGTTCGCAGACCCGAGCTTTGGGGAGGGCTCGGAGTGAACGGGCCAGGCGGAGCACGATCGCGAACTGATCGGCATCGAGCGACAGGTTTGAATGATCTTCAGGCCATTTCGAGTTTTCCAGATCCTCGATTCCCAACTGGTGCATGAAATCCGTGAGGGTTTGGCGACCGATCAGATCATCGGGGTGATAGTGGCGCACTGTGAGCATGTCGCGGCCAAACTCCCAGGCGAATCTGGCCAATGTGTGCTTGTACTCGAATCGGTTGATATGATCGTGCGAGAACTTGCGGATCGAACGGTGCAGGTTATCGACGGGGATCAGCCCGTAGCGGGCCATGGTGACGAAGAAGGAGATGAAGGCTTCGTCGGGTCGGCGGAGGTAGGCGATGATGCGGACATCGCAGCCTTTGAAGATGTCGGCGAAGATTGCGGGGCTACAGAGGTGCAGGCTTTCGTGGGAGAAGATGAGTGATTCTTGTTCGCAGCGTGCAATCTCGGCACGGACGGCTTCGCATGATCGCCGAATCCGCGAAGCGTTCGCGTCTTTGAGGTCAGTATACAAATCCACATGCTGAGGCAGCTTGCCCATCAGCGGGTAGTGGATGTTTCGCTCGTTGAGCCAATCTTGATTGCGTGCGCAGAAGACTTGGATCGCACTGGTGCCGGTCTTCTCCCACCCGATATGAAGATACACCCGTTTTCGCATTCGCACCATCCTCTTGGGAGACATGCCAGCCCGGCGGATCAGTATAGCGGCTGGGTGTGATTGAGATTCGGAAGAGGTGGCAGTGGTGCCCTCCTTTACCCCGAAGGGGAAAGGAGGATTTGGTGGTTATGGTTGTTTGAAGACCTCCTTCGCCGAAGACGGCTCCGTCGGGGCACCTAGCCAAAATGTGCAAGTTGTTTATGCTCACCACTCTGGGCCACCCGTATACCGCCCGTAGATGTCGGCCATGGCTTGGACCATTTCGCCGAGGGTGCAGTTGGCGAGGGCGCCTTCGATGAGGCTTGGCATGACATTTTCGTTGTTTCGGGCGGCTTCGCGGATGGCTTCGAGGGCGGTTTGGACGCCGGCTTGGTCGCGTTTGGACTTGAAGGCTTTGAGGGTTTCGACCTGGGTGGTTTCGACTTCTTCGGAGATGGTCAGGATTTCGACCTGGCGGTCTTCGTTGGGGTCGATGTATTCGTTGACGCCGACGATGATTCGGTCGCCGGCTTCGCATTCTTCGGAGAAGCGGTAGGAGGCCTCGGCGATTTTTCTTCGGAAGTAGCCTTTGTGGATGCCTTGGACGCACCCGCCGTCGTCGATTGTTGAGGTTGTGGCGTGTTCTGGTTTCCATGGGCCTCTGCCCATGTTGTCGATTTCTTCGATGTAGGCGAGTGCTTCGGCTTCGACCTTGTCGGTGAGTGCTTCGATGAAGTATGAGCCGCCGAGGGGGTCGGTGGTTCTTGTGACGCCGGTTTCGTGGGCGAGGATTTGTTGGGTGCGCAGGGCGATGGTGACGGCTTGTTCTGTTGGGAGCCCGAGGGTTTCGTCCATCGAGTCGGTGTGGAGTGATTGGCATCCGCCCAAGACGCCGGCCATGGCTTGGTAGGCGACGCGGACGATGTTGTTGTATGGTTGTTGCTCGGTGAGGGAGCAGCCTGCGGTTTGGACATGGGTTTTCATGAACCATGAGCGTTTGTTCTTGGCGCCGTAGCGATCCTTCATCATGCGTGCCCAGATTCTTCGTGCGGCGCGGAGTTTGGCGATTTCTTCGAAGAACTCGTTGTGCGCGTTGAAGAAGAAGGAGAGGCGTGGGGCGAAGTCTTCGATGTCAAGCCCGCGGACGAGGCAGGCTTCGACATATTCCATGCCGTCGCGGAGGGTGAAGGCGAGCTCTTGTGTTGCGGATGAGCCGGCTTCGCGGATGTGGTAGCCTGAGATGGAGACGGAGTTCCATTTGGGGACATATTTGGATTGGAACTCGATGGTATCGACGACGAGTTTGGTGGAGGCTTCGGGTGGGTAGACGAACTCGTTTTGGGCGTGGAACTCTTTGAGGATGTCGTTTTGGAGTGTGCCTCCGAGTGTGTCCCAGGGGATGTTGCGTTGTTTGGCCATGGCGAGGTACATGGCCCAGATGACGGCGGCGGGTGCGTTGATGGTTTGGGAGACGGTGACTTGGTCGATGGGGATGTCGGCGTAGAGGCGGTGCATATCTTCGATGGTGTCGATGGCGACGCCGCACTTTCCGACTTCGCCAAGCGAGAGGACATCGTCGGAGTCTCTGCCCATGAGTGTTGGGAGATCGAAGGCGGTGGAGAGCCCGGTGTTGGCTGCGGTTTTGGTTTTGGTCTGGGCGAGGATGTATTTGAAGCGTTCGTTGGTGTCGTCTGCGGAGCCAAAGCCTGCGAACTGGCGCATGGTCCAGAGGCGTGTGCGGTAGCCTTGGGGGAAGAGCCCTCGGGTGTAGGGGAATTGGCCGGGGTTGTTGATGTCGCGGTCGTAGTGGGCGAGCGAGGTGGGGAGGTTGTCGGGTGTGTAGGCGGTGTCGAGGGCGATGCCTGAGATGGTGACGGCGTGTGGATCGACTTTCCCGGTTTGAGGGTCAACGCCGGGGCCTGAGATGGTGGTGTTTGGAGTTGATGTTGCTTTGGTGGTCATTTGGTGGCTCCCGGTTGGGTTGAGGAGAGGATGCTCTGGAGCCTGATTATATCGCGAGGGGGACGAATAACCAAGCACAAACCGAGGGTGGCGAAGGTGGCGATCGGTGCGGATGGGCAGCGGCGGGTTTGGCAGGTGGGTGGTTTGTGGGGCGAAGTGTAACATATTACAATTGAGAGATGTGCGCAGATTGGCCTGGGTGGCAGGAGTTGTGTTTAATTACACTTGTTGCTGTTGGGCAAAAGAGGGGCTGGGTGGTTTTGGAGGTCAAATATGGCGTTTGTGTGGCGTGCGGGGCGATAAATCGTGTGGCGAAAGCAGGCGGTGTTATTTATTACAGCGAGAAAATATTTTGTATCAATTTGCAATAAAATTGATATACATGCGAAACTGTTTGGTGTAGGATGCGGATGTTGTTGGTGTCTGGCCGAGTGTTGGCGGTGAGGTTTGGAGCAGGGGATTTGGAGCAGGGGATTTGGAGCAGGGGATTTGGAGCAGGGGAATGAAGAGTGCAGGGAATGCGATTTTGGGTGTGTGTCTGTGTGCGGGCGGTGCGGGGAGTTTGCTTGCGGGTGATGAGCCTTTGGTGGCGCTTGAAGCGAGCCGGGGGCGGGTGGTTGATGCGGCGCATATCTCTTTCAATATCGTGACGGTCGAGCGGGTGGAGACGCTGAGGGGTGATGGGGTGTTGGGCTTCTTTGATATTTCAGCGTTTTTGGTGTTGTTTGACGCTGGTGATCCGCGGGCGGATTTTGATCACAGCGGCACTTTTGGCTTTTTCGATATCTCGGCGTTCTTGGCCGAGTTTAGTGCGGGTTGCCCGTAGTCGTTTGGTTTTTGGATAAGGAGAAATGCGATGAAAAACGCAAGTAGCAGTGCTTTGATTTTGGTCCTTTCAGCAGGTGTTGTTTGTGGAGTTGCTCGTGGCGAGGATTCGCCGAGCCAGCTTCCGGTTGCGCGTGGGCAGGTTGTTCAGGTCGCGCATATCTATTATCATGTGGCCAGCGGTGAGCGGGTGATTACACTGGCAGGGGACGATTCTTTGCCCGACCAGGCCGACCCTGCGGGGGCAGACTGGTCGAGCGGGCCGATCTGGTCGGTGATGTCGGATGATCCGTGCCCTGCGGTGAGCGATGGTGGGAGTCCGTTCTTTGTTGTGGACGATAACTCGCCGGGGGGGATGACCGGTTTTGAGGTTCTTGACTTTGGTGATATCGCCCTTGATAGCGTGGTTGACATGGTTCATATTGAGTGGATCACCGGGCACAATGACACAGATGAAGATTCGGACGGGATCGGCGATGGTGTTGTCGGGCTTGGTGGGCAGTGGACTTATTGGGATGCGGACAATGGCCGGGCGATCAATGTCTCGACACGGCTGCCTTTGATTTCAGTTCTGTTTGCGAACCTTCCGGGAAATATTTTCGGAGATGGGTTCTTCGCCGGGTATACAGCCGACATTGACCTCAGGAGTATTCTGCCCGAGGATTCGCTGACCTTTGAGATTGGCGATTCCGATGGCGTCTCGACTGCGACTTATTTCCACAATGATGTGGATACCGATGGTGATGGGATTGGCGATGGGGTTTCGATTGCCAATGCCGATCGTGATTTTGACGGATTGCCCGATTCGGATCTTGATGGCGATGGGTTGTTTGACTGGGGTTGGTCGGTGCGGTTCTATCAGCCGGGTACGGCCGATCTCGATGGTGATGGGGTGATTGATGGCGACTTTGCGGATTCGCAAAAGCCAATTGGAGTCAGCTTTGCTCGTCCTGCGGGGGTTTGGGTTGAGCAAGGAAATGGATCGTGGACTTGGGAGATGCCAATACCTGCTCCAGGGGATTACGGGTACGGTGCGGAGGAGGGGGTTGCGCTGTACTTTGATGGCTTGCACGCGGGAATGCTCTTTGGAATCCTGTCATGCACCTCCGAGGGGTTTACGCCACTGGGGCAGTTCCGGGCTCAGCTTGTTGGGCCTGGCGGCGGGAGCGGCTGTTGCCCGGTGGATATCAACTGTGATGGCGAGTTGAATTTCTTTGATATTTCGAAGTTCCTCGAGTTGTTTGCAGCTGGGGATTTGCAGGCGGACTTTACAGGTGATGGCAAGTTGAACTTCTTTGACATTTCCGCATTCCTCTCGGCGTTCAATACAGGCTGCCCATGAGTGTGGGCATTGTTCCACGATCATCCTTCAACACCCGAGCCTTTTCGGGTGTTTTTCTATGAATATGCGTGAGAGATTGGCGATGTTGTGCAGGATGAATATATTGATATCGAACAGATTGATGCAACTGCTTTCTCAGCGGTGCGGATAGGGGGCAACGGCCTGCTCGGGTTATCGGCGATCTGTTTTTTGGGGATTGCTTGGGAAATGCAGTGGAAATGGGAGCTATGAAATGAAAAGTGTAGGAAGTGGCGTTCTTTTGATTTGTCTTTGTGCCGGTGGTATCGGCGGTGTTGCTGAGGCTGCGGAATCGCCGGTGACTTTATCGCCGACGCATGGTCAGGTGGTTGATGTTGCTCATATTTACTACAACATCATGAGTGGCGAGCGGGTGGTGACGGTGCTCGGTGACGAGCAGGTAGCACCTGCTGCTGGGATGAGTGGGCCGATCTGGTCATCGTTGGTGTCGAATCCGTGCGCGGGTGCGGGGTATACCACGGAGTTTTTCTATGGGGTTGACAATAACGCTGATACAACTTCGTTGGCGACTGGCATTACTGTTCTTGACTTTGGCGATGTGGCTGTGGATACGGTTGTTGATATGGTGCATATCAACTGGGTGACCGGGCACATTGATACGGATTCTGATTCCGATGGCGTCGGCGATGGGGTTGTTGGGCTTGCGGGTGAGTGGACTTATTGGGACGGGGAAAATGGACGAAGTGATCGTTGCGACCGCTTCCCATTGGTTTCGTTTCGGCTCACTGATTTGCCCGGCACACCCTTCGACGATGGCGCATTGGCAGGCTACAGCGCAGACATTGACCTTGCTGGTTCGTTCTCAAGTTCGATGACCTTTGAGCTTGGGGATACGGATAGCGACTCTCAGGGGGCTGCGTTTTATACGCCTGGGTATTGGCTTGGCGACCATGATTTCGATGGCTTCCCCGACACAGACTTCGACCAGGATGGGTTGTTTGATTGGGGTTGGTCGGTTCGGTTTTTCCAGCCCGGAACAGCCGATCATGATGGTGATGGTGTGATCGATGGTGATCTTGCGGACTCATTCAAAACAATCGGCATCAATTTTGGTGTTGGCGAGGGGACTGCGATCGACAACGGCGACGGCACTTGGACCTGGGACCTCGATACCGCGATACCGGGTGCAACTGGTCAGGAAGATGCATTCGCAATCTACGCACCACTACCCGGTGGTTCAGACGGCGAGACCCTCCACGCTGGGCTCTTCTGGTTCGGCGGATTCGCATGTGAAGGCCTGAGCTACACCCCGATGGCTTCGTTCGAGCATGTGCTTTATGGGCCAAGTGGTTTCGATTGTTGCCCTGCGGATATCAACTGTGACGGGGCCCTGAACTTCTTTGATATTTCGGAGTTTCTTTCTTTGTTCGCTGCTCAGGATCCGGGAGCGGACTTTGATAACAATGGCACATGGAACTTCTTCGATATCTCGGCGTTCCTCGCGGCGTTTAGTGCCGGCTGTCCATAGGGCAGGTGCGAAGCTTTACACACTCAATGGCACCCCTGGCTTTGGCTTGGGGTGTTTTTCGATGGAGTCTGTGGAGTTGGTTGAGGTGGTCGATGAAAAAAAGCCTCGGGTTTGACCCGAGGCTTTTCTTGATTGGGAATGGGCATACGCGGACTCAAACATACCGCACTGGCGCATATAGAAACGCCGATTTCAGAGAGTGGGGGCGCAGAATGCGGCGCACTTTCTGGCGATTCGCCCCAATCCAGCTCAGCCGATCCCGACCTCGATCAGGTTCTCCGAGTCTGGCCAACGCTTTGTGAAGATGTGCGAGGGAAGATTCTGGAGTTGATCAGCGGTGGAGAACATTGAGGACCTACGGATTGATAGAACCATTCGATTCAAAGGCCTATCTTTTCATGGAAGCAATCACAATGCCATATCTCGATGTATACATCTCAAACATGGATGATTCTGAACCCGACGAAAATGGGCTGGCTACCAAGACTCCGAAGCGGAAAAGTCCATTCTTTCGTGATGGGCGCAATGCGTGGACGCTCTTTCACCAATGGAGAGAATCAGGAAAGATTCATGCAGTTCAGACAGATTGGGCGGGGTGGGTTGCTTTTCTGACCAAACGGGAAATCAAAGAGTTCTTTGAGCTGCTTTACAGCGATGATCTGAATGACGAAGTTTTCGCTCATCTTGAAGAAGAAAAACAAAAACTTCAGCGGCATATCGAGCAACTCAATCCAGATCGAAAACACGCTTTATGTGCTACTGAACTTTGAATACCCGTTTCTAGCAAACCCCGCGCATCGCACGCGAGCGGCGTGTCGTGGCCTCAATGGGGCGAAGAATCAATGCTTCTGGCAGATCACGCCCGCGCTTGGTTCATCCGAAGCAGATTCCCCAAAATCAACTGCTCCACCTCTTCCCGGCGTTCTATCAACTCATGCCCCTCGGGCAAGGGTTGACCGGCTCCGGTTTCCTCGAAGACCTCAGCCCAAGCGGTGTCCCAATCGCCATCGGGATCAACGGCGGCGTAGGCGGCAATCACGGCTTGGTCGAGGGCTTTGTGGGCGAGTCTCAACCAAGTCGGGCGTTCGTTGTAGAGGTTGGTGAGGGTGCGTTTCTTGAGTTTGGGGTCTTTGGCGCAGGCGGCATCAATCGCGCTCTGGCGGATCAAGCGTTGGGCCTCCTCGCCACTGACGGCGAGCACATCGGCGAAATCATCCTCGGCATCAATCCGGTCGGCGATCGGTTGCACCCACTCGGGCGGGTTGAGCCATCGCTCGCGCTGTTCGTTGAGGGTTGCGGCGGCCTCGCCGATGGCATCGTGGAGCGGACGCTGAGGCTCACCCTCGCCCGGCTCATGCCCCGGCGACCACGGGAGGGGGAAGGTCTCGAAGCAAGTAGTGGGTGTGTAGCGGAAACCTGATTCAGCGTCTCGGAGTTGTGACCCAAGCCGGCGTGCCCAGAGTTCGTGGATGCTGCTGTGGAGGGTGCCGAAAAAATAATCGTCAGAACGGGCGAAGACAATAATCTGTGCGTCAGGAAGATGAGTTGAATCCATCCATTTGAACAATCTATATTTTGTGACTCTTGGCGTGCCGACATAGCGGCTATCGGCGGGCAGCGTTTTTCGCATTTCTGGGCGAGGATTCCACATTTGCCAAAATGGATATTTCGATGAATGCGCGTATTTTTGCTTTCCATCTTTCAGCTTGTCTCGTTGAGGTTTTATATGATTCACAACATAATCAAATGGCTCTTCGTACTGAGCGCATTCTTTTTCATCACGATCAACACCAAAATCTACAATCCATTGCCCCCTTGTTCTTTTAGTCAAATCACGACCATTGCACCAAGGCCTGAGTACATCTGCGTTATTTGCTTGGATAGGGTTTGGGATAGTTAGCATGCGACACGCTTCGGTATATGAGAGATCAAATGATCCACTGTTGATAGTACCTTGAAAAGAAATGGATGCGTTTTCTGGTTTTTTGGTCGCTTTAGTAAGATTTACGCCCTCTGTGAGATCGGAGTTGATGCCGTCAACAGGCAGGCAATCCAAAATATATTGCTCGTCAGAATCTAAAGTAAAGCCCACGACTGAGATGTGTACTGTTGCTCCATCCAGTTCCCAAACTCTGTCAGATATAGCAAAGAAGATTGTTGATCTAGATTCGATTCGTTGCAATACTGATCTGCTTGACCCACCGCGGATTCCTTGTGTCGCCAACAATCCCGCCCGCAAGGTGGGATGCTGAACTACTTGCGCACCAGCTAGTTCAAACCAATAGCAGCATAAATCTACGCCTTCGGGAGTCGTGGAAAATGCTGATTGGTATGCATCCACATACTCATCACCAAGTTCCATTCGTGCTTTACGAGACCCCAAAAACGGCGGATTCCCCACAATGAAATCCGCCTCGGGCCATTTGGCTTGGCCCAAGCACTTCGCACCCTCACGCCACACGCTGATCCGCTCGCCATCCTCATCGGCCCACGCCAGGATCGCGTCTCGGTTTTCGATGGTGTCGATGGGTTCGAGGATGGGGTCTCTGGGGGCGTTGAAGCCGTTGTCTCGCATCCATTGGAGGTATCCGATCCAGATGGCGACTTGGGCGAGTTCGGAGGCGTAGGGGTTGATTTCGATGCCGAGGAGTTGGGTTGGGCGCACGCGGGGGAGCAACCCGCCGACCCCGAGTTCTTCACGGGATGCGTAGAGGATGACTTCTTTTTCGAGGAAGAGGAGTTGCTGGATGGCGACATAGAGGAAGTTGCCCGAGCCGCAGGCGGGATCGAGGACGCGAACGGAGGAGAGCTTGGTTTGGAACCCATCGAGCAGGTTGGCGATTTCGGCATCGGCCTTTTTCTTGGTGGCCGATGTCTTCCCCTTGCGTCGGCGTTCGAGCTGGTCTTCGATCTGCGCTTTGGTCTCTTCCCACTGCTTGCGAAGCGGGCGGACAATGACCGGCTCGATGACGAGCATGATGTCTTCGCGGGATGTGTAGTGCGCCCCGATCTGCGATCGCTTTGAGGGATCGAGCGAGCGTTCAAAGAGGGTGCCGAGGATCGAGGGTTCGATGACCGACCAATCTTGGATGGCCGCGTCGATGAGGATTTCGATTTCGTCGGTGGTGAGTTCGATGGATTCGGCGTTGTCGAAGAGCCCGCCATTGAAGTAGCTGATTTCGTCTACGCCGAAGTCCCCGCCGGTGCGCATAGCATCGAAGATCGCGTCCATTTGTTTCTTGAGCCGGGCTGGATCGTCCTTGGATTTGATGAGGACACGCTCAAAGAGCCCCTTGGGGAGGAGTTCCACATCCTCAGCGAAGAGGCAGAACATGACCTTCATCAGAAAATGGGCGGCATCGTGCGGCTCATGCCCGCGATCGCGGAGGTGCTGGGCGATGGTACCGATCTTGGCGGCGATCTTCTCGGTGATGGCGGCGACGGTCTCGGTGGGCTTGAAGGACTCGGGATCGGTGAAGACCCGTTTGAGGAGGGTGAGGGTGCCGGGGTCGGAGAGTTGATCGAGGGTGAAGGTGAAGACCTCGGGCTTGTAGCCGGTGAAGTTGGTATGGATTTCGTAGTTGGTGATGTCGCTGACGATCATCAGCGGCGGGTTGCCCAGGTCTTCGCGGTATTGCTGGAGCTGGCGGTAGGCCTCGGCCAAGTTCTTGTATTTGTCCTTGCGTTTGTATTCCCAAGCGAACCGCCCTTTGTACCACACATCCGCCCACCCGTGGGCCCCCTTCGAGCCGATCGAGGCGGGCCCTGAGACCTTCGCTCCCTTCTCGAATGTAAAGGTATCGCCCGTGGGATCGAGTTCGGCGGGTGTCTTCACGCCGAGGAGGCGGCAGAGGTCGATAAAATGTTCTTGCGAGGCGGCCCGCTCGGAGAGCTGGGCCTTTGACCATTTGGCGATAAATGTGGGTGTATCCATGTGTCTAGATCATCGTGTATCTGGACGGATTTGTCCATTCTTCAGGTGGGAGATATTCATAGGCGGGTAGATTTGAGGCATCCCCTCGCGCACGCGCGCGTACTGCTCCCAGTGTTTCCTATGGATTGTTGGGTAAACAGGGAAAAAACAGGGAAAATGATGATTTTGGGGGTCTTTGCGAAATCATGGAGGGCCCGCTTTGTCGCATCTTTGTTCGGTGTGGTATGATCTACATCAAATACGGGTTTGTCGGGTTGCTCCGACGATGAGCGAACGCGGCGGGGTCATTCACCTTCCGACCCAGCCGCGCTCGCTCGGCCCGAGGAAGGTGAACAAGATGGCATCAAATGCAACCCCAGCCCGGCGAGAGGGCTTACTTCGTGCAACTCGAAAAGTGATCGAGGCCAATCGTGAGGTCTTTACCGAAGCAGGGAAACGGCTCACAGAAATCTTCTCTGAGAATCATCTGAAACAAGATGACCATGATGGCAAATGGGCCGAAAAATCATCGGAAGAGTTGATCTTTCCTCGGCTAGACCGCGCCAAGGTTGCCGTAGTCTCTGATGAGTACCCAAATGGGTATTCTGACATGCGATTCGAGGAGCCTATGCCGCACGAGGAGCGAAAACTCGCTGCGAGCATGGTTGTGCTCACCCTTGTGCTGGCGATTGATCCCAATGCCAATGAATATATTTCAAAATCAATGTGTCCGTTTGCAGCGTTGCCTTGGCAGTTCGGTGAGGAAGTCCCCGGATTACTTGGGCGTGGCATGATTTGTTGGGAAAACAGTGAACACAACAGCGTCGATAGCCCTCCCGGCGAGGTGTTGGATCTGCTTGAGCGAGCAACATGGAGTGCTCGGACGGGGGAAGTGATGCCAGTGGGAATGACGATTCCAACTGGTGATGGGCAGCCGTGCGATGAGCCGGGAATCAACCCGTATGACGAGCTGAGTAGAGCGATGCGTGATGTGCAACGGCATATTCGCGTATTCCAAGGCAATGCGTCTGAATGGGCTGATGTGATTCAGCATGAACATGGCGAAGATTTGAAGGCAAAGAAAATAGAGTTGCTTGAGGACAATCGAAAATGGTGGGCGACATGGGAGCCAGCTCTTCGAAGGGCGAGAGACGCAACATTTCAAATACACCGCCCAGAGCTACAAGATCGCATACGGGCAGCAATGGATGGTATGAACACGCTCGCCCTCAATATATTTCCTCCCCCATTGATGGGAATGAAAAACGAGCTGCCTGGTGACCATTTGCTCAAAAGAGGGGCACTCCGCTGCGATAGAGAGGGGCATTCTGTATATCCACAAAAAGCGATTTCCGAGGCCTATCGGCCTATCGAGGAGTTGATTGTGGGGTTGGCATTGTATATTGACGGGACAGTAGAAGAACAAAAAAAGGCTACTTCTGGTTCGGAAAGGCTATTTTCATCGTCTGCGGTCGAGAGAAGAAATGCCGCATGGTTTTCTTCAGCGACTGATGGAGGCTTATACGCAGACTTATTACGAGTTGCCGCGAATGATGGACGATTGAAGAGAAGTTTGAAGGTGTCCGACCGCTGGCATCATTCCATCATTGAAGTCTATGAAAGGTATCCTGAATACAAAACGGCTATCAAACGGGCGAAGGAAAGCGAAGGGGCCGTAAGCAAACCGAAGAACTGAATTGGATTGGTTTGGTCTTGCTCAAAATGCTGCAATGCTCGCAGTATGAGCCAAGAAACACAAACAACATTTGTTCCCATCAGGCGTGCAGCGTCAAACTTGGGGGTCCCAATCGCATGGCTTCAATCTGAAGCGGAGGCCGGGCGCATCCCTGCAATCAAAGCCGGGCGGCGGTGGCTGGTTCACCTCGAACGCGCCCGAATCAAACTCGCCGAATATGCCGAGCGTGAAGGGGGTGCCGAGTGAATAACTGGCAACCACCCGCACCGACCCCCAATCCCCCATCCGATCTTCGGCTCACCCTCCGCAAGCGGGAAGCCGCCAATGCCCTTGGCGTGTCTGAGCGAACATTGCACACACTGCTCAAATCCGGGCAGATCGGATCATTCAAGCTCGATCGAATCGTGCTGATCCCAGTTGCCGAGTTGGAGGCGTTCATTGCCCGCAAGGGAGGGCAGACCGATGCAAAATGATCTATTTGGAAATGGCACGCCCACACCTGCCATTGGTGGCGATGCCGAAAACTCACAACATGCTAAGCATACACCCTCGGCCCAAGACCTGCGCCCACCATTCCGACACAATGCGCCCAAAGGCACCTCGGAAGTGGCAGCCATGATGATCGCGGCCCGCACGCCCACCCAACGGGCACGAATCTATCGAGCGATCTTGGCAAGTGGGGCGCATGGACTCACTGACGATGAGGGCGAAACTCAACTCGACATATTCGCTGCAAGTTATTCCGCCCGTCGCGGAGAGCTTGCGAAGCTGGGTTTGATCCGAGATACAGGGAATCGACGGCTCACCCAACGCGGATGCCCCGCAGCTGTGTGGGTCGCCGTCGGGCAGCATGTAGGGGGTGAGGCATGAGCATCAACACGAATACCTCGAATCCCATCCAGCGTGTGCTCGATGCGCTCAGAGTCATTGGACACGAACCCAAACAATCTGGCACTGGCTGGATGTGTCGATGCCCGGCCCATGATGATCGGAACCCGAGCCTGAGCATCACCCCCGGCGATGATGGACGGGCATTGCTCAAGTGCCATGCTGGTTGCACCACCGAATCAGTGATTGAGGCGATTGGATTGGAGATGCGTAATTTGTTCCCAGAAGAGCATCCAACACCCCACACCAGACACCCGAGGCCCCAAAAAGTCACATACTCCACGGCTCACCAAGCGGTTGAGGCGTTGGAGCGCAAACACGGCCCAAGATCGAAGGCATGGACATACCACGATGCTCAAGGTGAACCGGTGGGGGTGATGGTGCGGTGGGATACTGAATCTGGCAAGAAGATGCGCCCGGTGTCCCGAAACGGTGCGGGTTGGTTCATCGGCGGGATGCCTGAACCGAGGCCCTTGTATGGGCTTGCTGAGTTGCTCAAAGCCGAGGGCGTGGTGTATGTGTGTGAGGGCGAGAAGGCTGCGGACGCGGCCCGAGCGTGCGGGCTGATCGCCACCACAAGCCCACATGGGAGCAAGAGCGCAGGCAATGCGGACTGGACACCATTGGCCGGGCGCGAAGTGGTGATCCTTCCCGATCACGATGAGCCAGGTGAGAAATATGCCGATGGTGTGCATCAGCTTGCACGCGAAGCGGGCGCAGCATCGGTGAAGATCGTGCATTTGATCGAGCGTTGGCCTGAGTTGCCCAAGGGCGGAGACATGGCCGATGTGCTGGAACTTACCCAAGGTGACACGGGCGCGGTGCGTGAAGCAGTTGAGGCACTCGCAAAGGCGTGTGCGCCCAAGAAGTTGCAATCCGCTCCCCAATGTGGCAGCCCGGTGCTCTTGCGTATGGCCGATGTGCAAGCGCAGAAGGTGAGTTGGCTTTGGGCTGGACGGCTGCCCTTGGGTCGATTGAGCCTACTGGTTGGCCGACCCGGCGAGGGCAAATCGTTCGCTACGCTCGATTGGGCAGCGAGAGTGAGCACCGGGCAGGACTGGCCCGATGGAGCATCGTGCGAAGCGGGGAGCGTGCTACTGGTTTCGGCTGAGGACGATCCAGGAGACACCATCCGCCCTCGGCTCGATGCCCATAATGCTGATTCTGAGCAGATTCATATGCTCAAGGGTGTTCACGCACAGGGCAAGCATGGCAACATGCTTGAGGGCGCATTCACTCTGGCCGATATTGATCCACTCCACCAAGCCCTCAGAACTATCGGCGATGTGCGGCTGATCGTGATTGATCCGATCGGCTCATATATGGGCGGGCGCGTAGATGCACATCGGGACAATGAAGTGCGTGCGGTGTTGGCTCCACTGGCTGCCCTCGCCCAAGAAACAGGCGCAGCGGTGGTGCTGGTAGCCCACCAACGCAAGGGCGCAGCGGCGAACCCAGATGACATGGTGCTCGGCTCAAGGGCATTCACTGGGCTTGCCCGATCGGTGCTCCATTTGATGCGTGATCCCGATGATGAAGATCGGCGGTTTTTACTCCCCGGCAAGATGAACCTGTCCATCCCCTCGCCGGGTTTGGCATTCACGATCGGCGATGATCCTGCTCGGGTCCAGTGGGAAGCCGATTCAGTGAGTATCACAGCATCCGAGGTGCTGGCTAACAGCACCGGTGGGAGCAGCGCGGGTGATGAAGCCGGGAAATGGCTCCGCGATGTGCTCAGTGACGGCCCGATGGCATCAAGTGACATCAGGAGAATGGGCGAGCAGGACGGGCTTGCATGGCGCACGATCGAGCGTGCCAAGAAGCGAATCAAGGCAACAGCAATCCGCGAGGGATTCTCAAGTAGTGGTCGCTGGATGTGGGCAATGCCCACCATAGACCGCCAAGATGAACCAAAGCCCGCCAACTTTGCCATAGAGGGAGATGTGGCGGACAATGGCGGTGTATGTGATTCAGAGCAACTGAACAGGATACCCCCGGTGGATCTTCGCGGCCCCAATCTGAACAATGAACCTCGCATCGGCGATACGAATCCGGTAGACTCGGATCAGGAAGGTAGAAAATAATGGCATCACTCATTCGCGACAAAGACGGCTCCAAACGCATCCAGTTCATGATTTCCAAAGGTAATCGGCGCACGATTCGGCTCGGCAAGATCAATGTCAAGGCAGCCGAGGCGTTCAAGGTTCGGGTGGAATCGCTGATTGATTCGGTCAGACTCAACACACCGATCAACCCACAGACCGCCGAATGGCTTGCAGACCTTCCAGACGACACCTACGCCAAGCTGGTATTGGCAGGTCTTGCAGAGCCAAGAGAGGCGGCCAAGACCCGCACGCTTGGTGGGATGCTTGATGAGTATTTCGCCACGGTAAGCGTGAAGGAATCAACTCGCATCCGATATGCCCAAACTCAACGGCGGCTCATTGCATACTTTGGCGATTCACGCCAACTCGATTCGATTACTTCACTCGAAGGTGACAAATGGCGGGCATGGTTGTGTGGGAAGAAATACGCCGAGGCCACAATCGGACGCGATATTCGCGGGGCGCGGATGTTCTTCAAGAAAGCAGTGAAGTGGGGGATGATCCCGAGCAATCCGTTTGAAGATGTGAAAGCCGGGCGAAAAACAAACAGGGAAAAGGCATTCTTTATCACTCCAGAGGCCATCTTCAAGGTCATGGAGGCATGCCCGGATGCTGACTGGCGGTGCATTGTGGCACTGGCTCGATTTGGTGGGTTGCGTTGCCCATCGGAAGTGTTGGGGGTTCGCTGGGCGGATATTGACTGGGCAAACAACCGATTTAGGGTTCGATCGCCAAAGACCGAGCATCATCAGGGCAAGGCAGAGCGAATGGTGCCGTTGTTTCCTGAGCTTCGAGAGGTGTTGATGCAGGCATATGAGTGTGCCCCCGATGGTGCTGAGTTCGTCGTGGGGCGGTATCGGGACTTGGGGTCGAATCTGGGCACGCACATGCGGCGGCTCATCGAGCGGGCTGGCTTGAACGCATGGCCTAATTTGTTCAATAACATGCGGGCAAGCAGGGCGACCGAGTTGGCGGCCGTATATCCGTCGGCTCAATGCACAGCATGGATGGGGCACTCCCAGGCGATCGCTGAGGCTCACTACCACATGGTTCGTGATGAGGATTATGAGCGTGCTGCATCAACACCGATAGCGATGAAGCAGACTGAAAAAAGCGGCGCAGAATGCGGCGCACTTGGGGCGCAAATGGCAGCGCAGCAGCAATCCGCAACAACCGGCAAAGAAGATCAAAACGGAGCGCAAACTAAAAAGGAACCAGCACTTATGCTGATCCCTTCTGGTCTTTGCGGTTCTTTGCAGAACCAATCAATGGGCATACGCGGACTTGAACCACGGACACCGGCATTTTCAATGCCGTGCTCTACCAACTGAGCTATATGCCCGACTGCTTCCTTGCGGGAGCGTTTTCGGGTGAGGCGGGCCTCACGGGGGTAAGGATACCCGAGAATGGGGACGCGTCAACTCATTTGCGTGTCAAAGTGGGGGATTCATTCTTTGGGGGGAGGCTTTCGGACGGCGGATGGATTGGCTAAGATGGTTGCATGAGTGATACCAACGATAGTGCGTCGATGACCCCCGATTCAACGCCCGAGAAGCCGTTGCTGGTGGTTGATGATTTGAAGACTTACTTTCCGATCCGGTCGGGGCTGCTCCAGCGGGTGACGAGTCACTTCAAGGCGGTCGATGGGGTGTCATTCCATATCAAGCCAGGCGAGACGCTTGGGCTGGTGGGCGAGTCGGGGTGTGGCAAGACCACGATTGGTCGGACGATCCTTCGGCTTCAACCTCACTCGGGCGGCCGAGTGATCTTTGATGGGCACGATGTCTTTGCTGCTTCGGGGCAAGAGCTCCAGCGGCTGCGCCGGGATATGCAGATTGTATTCCAAGACCCGGCGGGATCGTTGAATCCTCGGATGCGGATCGCGGCGATTGTGGGCGAGCCTTTGGTGATTCATGGGATGGTTTCGTCGAAGGCAGAGCTTCGCGAGCGGGTCGAGAATATTCTGGTGCGGTGCGGGATGCCCAAGGCGGCTGCGGATCGGTATCCCCATGAGTTCTCTGGTGGTCAACGGCAACGGATCGGGATTGCTCGTGCATTGGCATTGGAGCCCAAGTTTATTGTGTGCGATGAGCCGACGAGTGCGCTCGATGTGTCGATCCAGGCGCAGGTGATTAATCTGCTGATGGATTTGCAGGAAGAGTTCCAGCTGAGCTATCTGTTTATCTCGCACGACATGGCGGTGATTCAGCATGTGTGCGAACGGATCGCGGTGATGTATAAGGGCAAGATTGTCGAAGAGGGAACCCGCGACGAGATTATTGATAATCCTCAGCATCGGTACACGCAGTCGCTGTTGTCTGCGGTGCCCGAGCCTGATCCGCATCGGAAGATCGAGCGGATTGTGTTTGAGGGCGGGGCGACTTAGTTTTTCCCTACTCAACCGTCGACAGAATCATGATGTTTGCTGGTCTTCAGCGATGCCCTGGTGCTGGGCGAGCAGATCGGAATAGGAAGTCGCTACAGGCTCACCCAATGCGGGCAAGAAGGTCGCCTTGAGGTCGGTTGCCTGCTGGTTGGCTTTGTCCATATCGGTGTTGTCGTCGATGAGGATCTCGAACTCGAAAAACCAGCCCAGGTCGATCACATCGTCGATGTGGATGCGGACGGAGTCGTAGAGGTACAACTCGCGGGTCTTTTCGACTTCGAGCCAGACGGGCAGTGGGGCTTGGCCGAAGCGTTCTTGGACCTGGGCGTGGGTGTAGAGGTGGTAGTCGGAGAGCTTGGCATCGGTGCGGTTTTCGCGTTCGTAGAAGATGTATTCGACGGGTTCGGGTGAGCCGACCGCCCGATCGACAGCGATGGAGACGCGTTTTTTGAGTCGGCCTCGGGCGACATCGTAATAGGTGTCAGTCTGGCGGAGCTTGACGACGGGCGAAGCGCCGATCTTTTTACAGATCAGGCGGGCGAGGTTGGGATCGCGGAGCTCGGCTTTGAGTTCGAGGTTCTTCATTGCCCGATCTATCGGTGATATCACTCGGATTTGTTGATCGAATCGAGGGTTTGGCGGACTTTCGCTTCGTCCCAGATTTCAACGCCCAGCGATTGGGCCTTGGTGAGCTTTGAGCCTGCTTTTTCGCCTGCGATGAGGATATCGGTGTTCTTCGAGACCGAGCCGGAGCATTTGGCGCCGAGTTTTTCGAGGATCTCGGTGAGCTGGGGGCGGGTGAAGCGTTCGAGGGAGCCGGTGAGGACGATGGTTTTGCCGGCGAAGGGGTTGTCGAGCGGTTGGTCGGGATCGACAAAGTCGTGTGAGGTGAGGTCGAGCCCGAGTGCTTTGAATCGGCTGAAGGTTTCGATGGCGGGTGGCGAATGGAGATAGGCATAAAAGAGCGGGGCGGTGTCTGCGCCGAGTCCGGTTTCATATTCGGTGTCGAGTTTGTCATCGGTGCCGAGGATGGCTTTGCGATCGGCCTTGGTCATGCGGTTGATGCCCATGGGCATGAGCTGCCAGAGCTCGGCGGCGAAGAGCTCGTCGTAGTCTCGAAAGACTTTGGCGAGGGATTTGGCGGTCGAGGTGCCGACATGGCGGATGCCCATCGCGGCGAGAAGTCTGGCGAGCCCGCGCGATTTGGAGGCTTCGATGCTCGCAAGCATGTTCTCGACCTTCTTCTCGCCCATGCGATCGAGTTCGAGGAGTTTGTCGCGGTGGTCTTTGAGGGTGTAGATGTCGGCGAAGTGGTCGAGGGGGATATCCGAAGCACGGATGAGGTCGATGGTGGATTCGCCGAGGGTGTCGATGTCCATCTGGCGGCGCCCGACGAACCAGACCAACTTCTCGCGGATCTGAGCGGGGCACTCGGGATTCATGCATCGGCGGGTGGTTTCGAGGGTTGGGTCTTCGAGGGCTTGGGGGGGCTCGATTTCGAGTGGGGCATTGCAGGTCGGGCAGTGATCTGGGGGCAGGATTGGTGTGGCATCGGCGGGGCGCTTTTCGAGGATGACGCTGACGAGTTGCGGGATGATTTCGCCTGCTTTTTCGACCTCGACGGTGTCGCCGATGTGGAGGTCTCGTTGGCGGATGATGCCGTAGTTGTGGAGCGTGGCGTGCTGGACTTCGGTGCCGGCGAGGAGGATGGGTTCGAAGGTGGCGCGGGGGGTGATTTTGCCGGTCTTGCCGACCTGATGATCGACAGCGATGAGCTTGGTGGTCTTGCGCTGGGCAGGGAACTTGTAGGCGATGATCCACCGGGGGGATTTGGAGGTGGAGCCCAGGGCTGCTTGTTGGGCGAAGGAATCGACGCGGATGACGACGCCATCGGTTGCGTAGTCGAGGCTGTGGCGGAGTGTGTCGATGTGGTGGATGGCTTGGATGATTTCGTCCGCGGTGGTGGCGGTTGTTCGATGCTCGGTGGTGGGGAACCCGAGGGCTTTGATTTTTTGGCAGAAGGTGGAGAATGCGTCGGCGTAGGTCGGATCGGAGAGCTCGCCGATCCCATGGGCGATGAACCCGAGGTTTCGGGCGGCGGCGACTTTGGGGTCGAGTTGTTTGATGGTGCCGGCGCAGGCGTTTCTTGGGTTCATGAAGAGGTCGTCGCCGGCTTCTTCGCGTTCTTGGTTGATGCGTGTGAACTCGGGGAGTGGGATGTAGACTTCGCCTCGGACTTCGAGGATTTCGGGGACAGTATCGGGGTCGAGCTTGAGGGGGAGGGATTTGATGGTGCGGATGGCGTGGGAGACATCGTCGCCGTGTGTGCCGTCGCCTCGGGTGAGGGCGTGGATGAAGACGCCTTTTTCGTAGCGGATGGAGAGGGCGACGCCGTCGATTTTGGGTTCGCAGATGAAGGTGGTGGGGTTGGATTGGAAGAGGTCGGATTCGGAGGATGAGCTAAGGGTTGACTGGGTCTTAGTGATCCATGCGCGGATTTCTTGCTCGTTGTAGGTATTGTCGATCGAGAGCATGGGGACGGCGTGGGGGAGTGTGGTGAAGCCTGCGATTGGTGAGCCGCCGACTCGGACGGTGGGGGAGTTGGGGTCGGCGAGGTCTGGGTTGGCTTGTTCGAGGGTGGCGAGCTCGGCGAGGAGGGCATCGAATTCGGTGTCAGCCATGAAGGGGGCGGCGTCGGTGTAGTAGGCTCTGTTGGCTCGTTCGAGGAGCGTGCGGAGTTCGATGATGCGGGCTTTTTGTGATGGCTGATCGGGCATTGGGCAATGGTATGGAGTCTGCATGCAGGGTGCCACTGCTTGACCGTCTTCGGCAAGCAGTGTCTTCAGAGCGTTGAACGATCAACAAGACACGCCTTGCCGAAGACGGTCAAGGCGTGGCACCCGGAGTTGGTTGGCTATGATGGGGTATGAGTGCAGAGATCATTGATGGGAAGGCGTTGGCACATCAGTTTCGTGAGCAGGTGGCCGATCGTGCCTCCGTTCTGCGAGATCGAGGATTCGTGCCCAAGCTCGATGCGATTCTGGTGGAATCTGGGGATAATGGGGCGCGGGTGTATGCCCAGAATCAGGCCAAGACCTGTGAGACGCTCGGGATTGATTATCAGCTTCATACACTCGCCGTCGGGTCGGATCAGGCAGTGATCGAAGCGAAGGTTCGAGAGCTCAATGCGGATGATTCGGTCCATGCGATGATGGTGCATATGCCACTGCCTGAGGGGGTCGATGCATATCGGATTCAGGAGTTGATTGACCCGGTGAAGGATGTCGAGGGCGTGAACCCGGCGAATATCGGCAATGTGGTCTATGGGCGCTCGATGCGGGCGCCGTGTACCGCGCTGGCGACGCTCAAGCTGATTGATTCGACGGGGATTGAGCTCAAGGGCAAGATGTGCGTGGTGGTGGGTGCGTCGGCGGTGGTGGGCAGGCCGATCGCGGTGCTTTTGATGCAGCGTGAGGCGACGGTGGTAAGCTGTAATAAGTTTACCGGGGGGCTCAAGGAGCTGTGTTTGTCAGCGGATGTGCTGATTCCGGCAGCGGGTGTGGCGGGGCTGATTACGGGCGATATGGTGCGTGAGGGGGCGTTGGTGGTTGATGTGGGGGTCAACCGGATCAAGAACGATGAAGGGAAGTCCAAAACCGTAGGCGATACTGATTTTGAGGGGGTCAGGGCGGTTGCGGGGTGGATCAGTCCAGTTCCTGGCGGGGTTGGGCCGATGACCGTGGCGGTGCTGCTCCATAATGTGATCGAGGTTGCCCAGGATCGTGCCCAAATGAAATAAGGTCTGGCGTTTTTCGTTTGACTCTGGGGAGGTTGCACCATTGAATCAGGGTATGGAATACACACTTGCGCTCATCGGCCCGTTGGGTACGACCGAGACGATCGTCATCGGGGTTATTCTCTTGCTTCTCTTTGGGCGTCGGCTTCCCGAAGTTGGGAGGAGTCTTGGGCAAGGGATTGTTGAGTTCAAGAAGGGGCTCAAGGATGTGACGGATGACATCAAGGCGGAGGGCTCGGAAGCGGGGTCTGGGGGGGCGAAGTTTGACTCGGCCAAGCCGCCGAAGAATCCGGATATGTTGAGTTCGGCGCATACGACTTCGACGGCTCCTGCGGAGAAGGTTGAGGTCAAAGAGGGCTCTGGGGACGAGTGATGGGTTGATTGGGTGATGATTGGTTGGATGAAATGCTCGATATTGGGTATTTCTTGGCTATGATTGGAGCCAATTGGCGAGGTAGCTCAGTCGGTCAGAGCGATGGATTCATAACCCATAGGTCGAGAGTTCAAGTCTCTCTCTCGCCATTTATTTGCAACAAACGACGCGCTGGCCGATATCACGGTCAACGCGTTGTTTTTATGGCATTTCTGTCATACTGGGCAATCTGGTGCGTTGTGCCCGTGCTCGGTGGAGGTATTGCGATGCAAACGAGGCTGATCATTGGTGGCGTGCTGGTCGTGAGCGCGTCGGCTCTTGGTGGGGTGTATTTCTTCATTGGTGGGGGGGATGCTCCGGCGGATGAGGACTCGGAGGCGCGCTATGCGATGGCCCAGGAGCCTCGTGTTGATGCGGATTCGTTTGTGCCTATCGAGGTTCAAGCAGCGGAGCGGCGGGTGCCTGAGGCTCAGCAGCAGAGCTGGAAACGGGGCGGACAACGGGACACTGGCGGGTTTGGACGCGGCGATTTCGCTGCCCGGATGGTCCGGTTTGATCTCGATGGCGATGGATTCCTCTCCGATGAAGAACGCGAAGCGATGCGGCAGGCCCGGCGGGCGGAGATGCTCGCTCGGTTTGATCTCGATGGGGATGGCGAGATTTCACGCGAAGAGCGCCTGGCAGCCCGGCAGTCGCGGTTCGAGGATTCGGATCGTGGGCAGGAGCTGATGCGCCGGTTTGATGCTGACGGCGATGGGGTGCTCGATGAAACCGAGCAAGCGGCGATGGATGCCTATATCCAGGAGCAGCAGGATGCTCGGCGAGCAGAGCAGCTTGCCCAGTATGATGCCGACGGCGATGGTGAACTCTCGCAAGAGGAAAGACAAGTCCAGCGCGATGAGCGACAGGCTCGGTGGGAGTCGATGAGGGAGGACGCTACGAACGAGTTCGACGCTGATGGCGATGGGGTGCTCAATATTGAAGAACAGCAGAACGCGATCAATGCGTTCTTCGAGCAACGCGAGATTGATCGATTTGTCAACCGGTACGATTCGGATGGCGATGGGCGCATGGGATCGGGTGATTACGATGCGTTTGTCACCGATTACAACAACAGCGATCCCCGCGCGGATGTGAATCGTGATGGGGTGGTCGATCTGCAGGATTTGATTGCGTATCGGGATATGGTGACGCGGTCGGGGAGCTGAGTTTTAGTCGATTGGTGGAGTATCGAACGCTTCGGCATAGGCCGGGGCGTTTTTGAATGGCATGTCCCAGTAGCTCCCCGCGATGGCGCATTGCCAGGCGAGCCAGTCGCCTGCGACGAGCTGGGGGGTGATGGATGGTGTTGGATTGGTATTTTGCCAAATCAGGGAGGACATCGAGAGTTCGGAGAGGACCTGTGCAGACTGAGCTGACGGGTTGACATCGGCGATCAGGCTTGGGGAGGTGTGCCCGGGCTCGTTGGGGTTGAGGACTTGTTGGCTTTGGTGCGCGCACCCGATCATGAGCATGGGGAGGGCGGTGATGGGGGCGATGATGCGATGCTTGGTCATGTGGATGTGGATCGGGTGCGTTTTGTCCACGATGATCTGAACCCTTGAAGATGCGCAAAAAAGTGAGGATATGAGGGCTTCCAGATCATCTTCGGGCATGATCTGAGAAAAGCGGTCTGGTTCTCGGACGCATCGGCGGCCGCGGGATGATTTTGTGGTACACTGAGGTTGGGGACGAGATCAAGGAACCGATCTTTGGGCAAATATGTCTGTGAGATGAAGATGCGATGTATGGTGTGTGCTTTGGTGCTCGCGATCGGGTTTGGTGCGCATGCTCAGCAGATGGATGCCGAGCCTGGCGCGCCTGTTGCCCGGTATGCAGTTGTTGATGCCCAGCGTGATGGGATCGGGTATCGGGTGAGTGATCTGGAATATGCGTATCCGTTTGCGCACCCGGATTTGCCTGATCTTGATGTGCTCGATGATCTCGTGGTGTTGCTGAGCCCGGCTGAAGATGGATGGGTCTTGCCGATTGAGGATGCGGATGTGGTGGCGGTTCGGCTTGGTGATCTTGGGGCCCACGGCGTTGAGGTGATCTATGGCAGCGCGTTGGCGGTGATCAATCAGGCGATCCGGGATTATCTCGAAGCCGAGTACGGGTTGATCGGGCATCTGGTGACGCCTGATGCTTCGGAGATTGCGTATCGCACGACACGGGCGGATTTGCGATCGCCGGAGGATACGACGCTGACGATTCTGGTGTGGCGGGCGGTGGTTGGGCAGGTGCGGACGGTCGCCCATGGTGATCGGCTGGCGGAGAAGGTGGATGCGGATGATCCGGAATCGAATGTGAATCGCAAGGAGCATCAACGGCTTCGGGATCGGCTGCGCCTCGAGCCCGGGGCGTTGTTGACGCGTCAGAAGGTTGATGATGAGGTCTATCGGCTCAATCGGCACCCGGGTCGGCGGGTGGATGCGGCGATCGGGCCGACGGATCAGCCTGGCGAGGTGATTGTTGATTATCTGATTACTGAGCCGAGGGTCTGGAGTGTGTATGCCCAGACGAGCAACACCGGGACAGAAAGCACCGGGCAGTGGCAGCAGCGGTTTGGGTTTGTGAATCGTCAGCTGACTGGTCGCGATGATGTGCTCTCGCTGGACTATATCACGACGGAGTTTGATGCGACCCATGCGCTCTTGGCGTCGTATGCGTTTGATGTCGGGCCCAAGGCTCGGCTCAAGTTGTATGGGCGGTGGAATGAATATACCGCGACGGATGTGGGGTTGGGGTTCGAGAACTTCAAGGGCGAGGGGTATGCGATTGGTTCGGAGCTGGCGATCAATGTCTGGCAGGATGGGGCCAAGTTTGTCGATGTGGTTTTGGGGGCGAAGGTTGAGCGGATTCAGGTGGAGAATCGGTTGTTTTTGATCGAGGGGGAGGATGATTTCCTTTTGCCTTATGTGGGGGTGCGGTTTGAGAAGCGCACGCCGGTGCATTCGGCGTTTGGTGAGTTGATTCTCGAATCGAATTGGGGATCGGTTATTGGATCGAGCAAAGAAGAGGTCCAACGGCTTGGGCGGTTTGGAGCCGATGATGATTTTACGATTCTGCGCGGGCAGCTGACGCATTCGTTTTATCTCGAGCCGATCTTCAACCCTGATGGATTCCGAGGCGACAAAGGGCCTGACGAGATGACGCTGGCCCATGAGTTGGCGATCAATCTGCGCGGGCAGTACAGCTTTGAGAGTCGATTGGTGCCCAACTACGAGTTTGTTGCGGGTGGGTTTTATACGGTTCGTGGATATCCCGAGTCGGCAGCGGTGGGTGATGATGCGATTCTGGGGTCGGTCGAGTATCGGTTCCACCTTGGGCGTTCGATGCCTGCGAGTTCGGACACGATGACGGTGTTCGGTAAGCCGTTCCGCACGGCAAGGACGAGGCCTTATGGGCGGGCGGATTGGGATGTGATTCTCAAGGGGTTTGTGGATGTGGCGCAGCTGAGTGTCAACGACGCGCCGTTCTTTGAACAATCGGAGCTGTTGGTGGGGGCGGGGGTTGGCGTTGAGGCGCAGCTCAGGTCAAACCTGACGCTTCGGCTTGATTATGGGATGGCGCTGACGAATATCGGTGAAGGGGCGGCTCAGACAACAAATGTCGGTGATACCCGACTTCATTTCTCAGCACAGTTTGTGTATTAGGAGATCGGCGATGAACAGGCAGACAACTCAAGAGAAGAAGAACGCGTGGCGGATGATGATGGTGCTGCTTGCAGCTGCTGGGACGATGACAGGGGTTGCTCTGGCAGCACCTGAGGGCGGCGATGTGGTTGAGGGGGAAGCGGATATTGATTATGGCGATTGGACGCGGGTGATTACTGGCGAGATCACGGTGATTCAGTGGCTCTCGTTTCAGATCGCAGCGGGTGAAACGGTCGAGTTCATCATGCCCAGCGAGACCTCGCGGGTGCTGAATCTGATCAACTCGGGGGTGCCCACCGAGATCATGGGGTCGCTGATCGGCAACGGGCAGATTTTCCTGGTGAATCCATCGGGCGTGATCTTCGGGCAAGGCGCGGTGGTCAATGTCGGGGCGCTCTATGCAGCAGCAGGGAATATCTCGACCAATGACTTCATGAACGGCGTGTACCGGTTTACCGATGCGCGTGGGGTGGTGGAGAATCGGGGTTTGCTTCAAGGGGATCTGATTGCGCTGATTGGGGGGCGGGTTGCCAATCATGGGACGATCTCGGCGCCTGGTGGGACGGTGATTATGGCTGCGGGTGAACAGGTGTTGATTGGTGAGCACCTTGGGCATGTATTTGTGCAGCTGGAGAGGCCTACAGATTTGGCCAATACGGATCAGTTGAGTGATCCGGGGTATGAAGGGTTGGACTTGGCAGCGGGCGATGTGTTCTCGCTGGCAGCGTGGAATACGGGGACGATTGATGCGACGAGCACTACGATCGCGGTCAGCGCGGGTCATGGGGCGATTGATTCTTCGATCTCGGCGGGTGATATCACGCTGATGGCGCAGGGGGATTCGTGGATCGAGCTTGGGGCGAATCTGAACGCCGACGGCGATGGCATTTTCGTCGATGGTGATCTGGTATTGACCGATGATGTGGCGATGACGCTCACGGGTGGATCGGGTGTTGTTGATTTCAATGGCACGGTCGATTCGGCAGCGGGTGAAGAACGCGATCTGGTGATTGATGCGGGCGATGGGGTGGTGCGCTTGCGTGATGCGGTCGGGGGCGGTTCGCGCCTGGGTGTGCTTGATGTCTCGGCGGGGCGTGTCGAGGTGTTTGGCGATGTGGCGGTGAATCAGGAGATGAACTTCTATGCGCCCGTTGCGGTGATGGGTGATTCGACGGTCTTTGATGTGGGGTTCGGCAGCGCGCTATTTGCGGACAATGTGTATTCGTCGGTGGATGGGGCCAGTGATGTCGCGTTTGTGTATGACGGCGATGCGTGGGTGGGCAATGGGGAGGCCAGGACGCCGTTCCAGTTCCGGGCGGGGATCGGGGTTGGGTCTGCGCTCTCTGGCAGTTCGGCGAGCGGCGCGTTTGGGAATATCCGATTTGGTGGCGATCTGAATGATCCGTCGCGGGTGAGTGCGTTTCTGTTTGGGACTGGGGCGATGGCTGGGCTCGAGTTGATGAACGCGGATTCGGTTGATCTGGGGTATCACTTCCAGGTCTTGGCCCGCGAGTCGATCGTGATGGGGCAGGGGCAGAAGATGCTCTCGTTTGGATCGCTCTCGCTCAATGCCAAGGGCAATGGATCGACACTCGTCGAGATCGGTGATCTCAATGTGCTCGGCGATCTGCGGGTGATCTCGCAAGGACGAGGCGGAGGGATTATCCGTTTGCTCGACCGGGTGGGCGGCGAGGTTGATTATTCGGGCAATGAAGCGGATCGCGAAGCCGACGGGCTGGTGGACGGCGGGACAGAGCTGATCGCATCGGGTTCGATTACGCTCGATGGCGAGTTGGTATTCAGCAACGATGTGACGCTTGGCGCGGGCGATGTGGTGCTGCTCAATAACACCGGAGCTGGCGATGGGGCCGGGCTGGAGATCGGAATCTTCCCCGGCGGCGTGTCGTTGGATTTGTTCCGAGGGGTGCTCTCGGGGACGGGCGATTTGTTGTATCCGTATGATCTGGCGTTGCCGGCGGCTGCTGGTCCAGATGATTCGTTGGCCGATCTGGCCCGTTCGTTTGCCGACGAGGGGGGCGTGGAGTTTCGGGCGGACGAGCCATATCTGGCGGGTCGGCAGGTGCTTGTTGAGTTGGGGTTGAACCCGCGTGATCCAGCTGCGCGGGTGAGCCGAGATGGCGTACGCGATGGGGTGTTGCGTTTTGATGAAGCCGGAGCTGCGAGCTTTGGGATCACGATTGATCGGCTCTCGCGGTCGAGTGTTGCCCGGCTGACTGATGCGTATGTCGGGTTGCTCGGGACGCGGGAATCCGCGGATTCGATGGTGCGGAGTCGTGATGCGCAGGTGCAGCAGGCGATCGGGTGGCTTTGGATGCAGACCAATGGGCGTGAGATTGAATCGGTCTTTGCCTATGCCATCGAGCATGATCCTGCGGGGTTTGAGGTGCTTGGGCAGGTTATGCGTGTGCTCGATGCGATTGAGCTTCTTGAGTTGACGCCTTTGGAGATTGACCGGGCGAAGGGGGCGTTGTTTGCTCGGATCAAGCCTCAGGCGATGCCGATGGATGTGCTTTGGGGGTGGTTTGGCGGATAAGATGCGTCATGCCCAGAATCGACGCGGTTGCCTTGCCGGACTATCTTGTGGATGACCAGCTTCGTGGGAGGATCGCGGTGGTGATTGATGTGCTGCGCGCCACGACGACGATTGTCGAGGCATTGGGGCATGGTGCGCGATGTGTGGTGCCGGTGGCGAGTGTCGATGGGGCGCGGGTGATGGCCCATGATCGGGATGGGGCGTTGCTCTGTGGCGAGCGAGGCGGGGTCAAGCCCGAAGGGTTCTCGTTGGGCAATAGCCCGCTCGAATATACGGGTGATGTGGTTGGTGGGTTGGATTGTGTGCTGACGACGACCAATGGGACGCGGGCGCTGCACTTGGCGACGCAGGCTGACGAGGTGCTTGCTGGGGCGATCACGAATGTGGATGCGGTGTGTGATTGGATTCGAGCCGACGGGCGCGATGTGGTCTTGGTGTGTTCGGGGACGGATGGGCGGGTGTCGTTCGAGGATTGCCTTGGGGCGGGGTTGATTGTGGATCGGCTTGGGTTTGTTGCTTCGGATAGTGCCGCGATGATGTTCCATGCGATGGAGGGAGCCATCGAGCGGTTTGGTGGGTTGCGCTATGCGGTCGAGTCGAGTTTTCATGCCAAACGGCTGATTGAACTTGGATTCGAAGATGATGTGGCGTTTGCATGTCAGATCGGAACGAGTTCGGTGGTGCCGATGTTTGATTCGGGTGTTGGGGAGATTCTGGCGGACTAGAATACAACTCCATTCACACCCGTCATTCACCCCCATCGAGGAGCGCATTGTGTACACACTTGTATTGATCCGTCACGGCGAGAGCACCTGGAACAAAGAGAACCGATTTACTGGGTGGAAGGATGTGCCGCTTTCGCCCAAGGGGCATGAAGAGGCAGCTGCGGCTGGTCAGTTGCTCCGTGATGAGGGGTTTCACTTTGATATCGCCTACACCTCGGTGCTCAAGCGGGCGATTCGCACGCTGTGGTATGTGATGGAGGAGATGGATCTGATGTGGATCCCGGTGGTTCGATCATGGAAGCTCAACGAGCGGCATTATGGTGCGCTCCAAGGATTGAACAAGGCGGAGACCGCAGCCAAGCACGGTGAGGATCAGGTATTGGTGTGGCGTCGGAGCTACGACACGCCGCCGCCGGAGTTGTCACGGGATGACGAGCGGCATCCTTGCCATGATCCGCGCTACGCCGGGATTGATGTGCCGAGCACTGAATGCCTCAAGGATACGGTCGAGCGGGTGGTGCCGTATTGGGAATCAGAGATCGTTCCTGAGATCAAAGCGGGCAAGCGGGTGCTGGTCGCTGCCCATGGCAACTCGTTGCGGGGGCTGGTCAAGCATCTCGATGGGATTTCTGATGAAGATATCGTCGGGGTGAATATCCCGACGGGGATGCCTTTGGTCTATGAGCTCGATGCGGAGATGAATCCGATCTCGAAGCGGTACCTTGGGGATGCCTCAGCGGTTGAAGCGGCGATGGCAGCGGTGGCGAACCAGGGGAAAGCGAAGTAAGTCCCCTCGGTGGCCCGGTTCGCCGAACCGGGTCTTGAGAAAACGGATGCATATTCAAAGAAACCCGGTTCGGCGAACCGGGCCACCGGCATGCTACCAGTGCAGTGTTGTTGGGAGGGTGTTGAAGTTTTCGGAGCAGGTCTCGGTGACGGCGACCATGTCTTCGATGCGTAAGCCGCCGATGGATTTGCAGTAGAGACCGGGTTCGATGGTGATGACATCGCCGACGATGAGTGGTGGGCCTTTGAAATCGAGTAGTGGTGGTTCGTGGACATCGAGTCCGATCCCGTGCCCTGTGCCGTGGGCCATGGTGGTGTGGGTGTCTGGGTTGGTTTCTTTGGCGACGCCGAAGGAGTAGCCATGATCCTGGATGACATTGATGGCGGCTTTGTGGACATCTTCGCCGGTGGCTCCGGGTTTGGTTGCGCTTTGGGCTGCCGCTTTGGCTTCGAAGACGGCGGCGTGCATCTTGGCGAGTTGGTCGGGGATCTCGCCATGGCAGATGGTGCGGGTGCAGTCGCCGTGGTAGCCGGTGGCACGGATGTGGGGGAAGAGGTCGATGATGATGGGCTGGGAGGTGTGGAGGACGCCGGCGCCTCGATGGTGGCAATCGCTGCCGATGGGCCCGCCGGCGACGATTGAGCCGTGAGGCGTGGACGCGCCGCGTTGGAGGAAGGCGATGTCGATGAGAGAGATCATGTGCTCGGAGGTCAGCGGCGTGCCCTCGTGGACGAGCTGTCCATCTTTGTCGGCAGCGGTGTTGAAGATGAGCTCGCAGGCATAGCGCATGACTTCTTCGGTGATGCTCTGGGCGTTGCGGAGATGGGCCAGTTCGGTTTCGTCCTTGGCTCGGCGTTCCATGATGCCCATCTCAAGATCGCAGGCGAGTTTGATGCCGGCGTGTTCGATCATGTGGGCATAAATCAACGGCAGCGTCCGATCGGCAGTGACTTGGGTGATCCCGTTTCGCCTGAGGCACTCGGCAAGCGCCTGGGCGGTGGCGGTTTCTCGATCGCCCGAGAGCCCGGATTCTGGGGCGAAGTCTGCGTTGGAATAGAACTCGTCAGCCCGGGCGGATTGCTTGGCGCGGGCGATTTCGATGTCGCGGAGGATGAGGATTCGCTTGCCGGTGGGGAGTTGGATGTAGACGGTGGGATCGCCGACGGAGAAGCGGATTTTGTGGAAGAGGGAGAGGTTGGTTTGGGGAATGCCTGCGAGAACGATGGCGTGGGCACTGGTGGGATCGTTGGTCATGGAAGAGAGGGTAGGAGAGTCAGTGCGGAAGTTCATGGGGGGAGGCGGGCAATGGCAGGCCGATAAGTGCATGAGAGGGCGTGCAAATGTGGTGTTTGGCATACCGATTGGGCCGATGAGTGAATAGAGAGGTGGGGGCAAGTGTTGGATTCTTGGCAAGGCCCGGCTAGACTATGAACCACCAATGATCAAGACACGAATACATTCTGCACTCGCTTGGGCACTGATTGTCGCCCAGCTGCTTGTCGTTGGGCTCAGCCAGGGGCAGATGGTGATTTGCCACAAGGCCAATGGGTCTTCGCACATCGAGCTTGTCGGTGAGTATGTGACAGAAGCGGTTCGGGCGGGTGTTTGTGAGCTTCCCGACGCGACTTCGCCTCAGGCGAAGTTGAGTAGTTGTTCGGATGCCCCGTGTGTCGACGAGCTTTTGAGTGTCGGGTATACGATTGTTCGAGTTCGCGATATCGAGCACGGGCATGCGTTGGGCGTTGTTCATGTGGGGTCCTTGGCTGCAATGCCATGGACGCTGCCTGCTGCCGAAGTTGAATCGGTGGTGGTTGCCTCGCGATCTACCGATGGGCTTTTGCTTATCGATCAGCAGGTGCGGATTCGTTCGACTGTTTTGAACTTGTAAATCTTTGGGTTGATCTCGAACGGTTGCCCTCGCGTTGTGCGAAGGCCAATGTAGTTTCGGACTTCTCAAGGATTTAAAAAAGATGAATACGAAAATATGGTTTTTATCGGGTATCAGTGTCGCGCTGGTTTCCGGGTGTGCTGGCCCGTTGGAGAAGCGATGGGATGATCCCGTGTATCGCTCGATCCAGGGTCGATATATTGAGCACGAGCGGCACCTTGCCGATTTGCCGAACGAGCCTCATTCGCTCCCGAGATTCGGGCTCGATACGCTCGATGTATTGAGTGTTGAGGATGCGATTCGGATGGCGATCGAGCATAGCCCGCGATTGCGTTCGGCGGGGTATCGGATCGACGCGGCTTCGGGGCGTGTGCTCCAGGCGGGGTTGTATCCCAATCCATCATTGAGCTTTGGCGGCGAGGCGCTTGGCTCGGATGCCGGCAGCGGCGGCGAGACGACATATGTCGTTGAGCAGGAGATTGTGCTCGGGGGCAAGCTCGAAAAGGCACGCAATGTGGCCGAGTCTGATCGGCTCGCAGCGCGGGCAGAGTTTGTCGCTGAGGAATATGGTGTCGCATCGAGTGTAACCCAGGCGTATTTCGCCGGGGTATCGGCCCAAGAGCGGCTGATCAAACGCGAAGAACTCGCTGCGTTGGCATCGCAGCTTCTCGAAGCTGCCAGCTCGCGGGTAGAAGCGGGTTCGGCGACACAGCCTGATCGGCTTCGCGCCGAGGTGGTCTATGAGCAGGCGCAGATCGAGCTTGATGCCGCTCGGCTTGAGTTTGATGCGGCAAGGCGGGCGCTTGCCTCGGCGATCGGGATCGAGGGTGAGATCGAGCTTCCGCTGGTTTCGGCGGTGGATGATTTACCCGATCTGCCTGATCTTGAAGCGTTGCAGGCAGCAACGCTCGAAGCGAACAGCCGAATGTCGTTGGCGCGTATTGCGGTCGAGCGGGCAAGGCGTTCGCATCAACTTGCCAAATCGCAGGCGGTGCCGAACCTTGTTGCCTCGGTTGGTCCTCGGTATTCGGATATTGACAATGAATCGACGCTTGACATTGGGCTCGCGCTCGAGATTCCGCTCTTTGATCGTAATCAAGGCGAGATTCAGGCAGCGTTGGCCGAGCGGTTGTCGGCTTCGTCGCAGCTTCGCAGCGTGCAGCTCGAGTTGCTCGCCGAGGTATCCGAGGCGTGGGCGATTTATCAATCGGCGTATTCGGCAGCGGGTCGGTATCGGGAGCAGCTTTTGCCCAAGGCGGAGCGGACACTTGATCTGACTCGCCAGGCGTATCAGAGTGGCAAGGCGGATTATCTGCGTTTGCTCGATGCCCAGCAGGTCGTGGTCGAGTCTCGCATCGCGTATGTCAACACATTGCAACAGTTGCACACTGCAGCGGCGTTGCTCAACGAACTTTCACAAACAAATGCTCCTTGGCGGAGTCCTCGCAATGAGGATCAGCCCCAGGCGGAGGTGAACCAATAATGGATATTCAAAGATTACTTTTGCTCGCAGTTCTTGCCCCATCGCTGGTTGTGATGAATGGTTGTGGCGGCGGTGTGGACGCAGGAAATGCTCAGCATCAAGAAGATGATGGGCATGGGCACGAAGAAACCGGCGGCGGACATGACGACCATGACGACCATGGTGGTCATGGCGACGAGGGTGGCGATGAGCATGGCGAGGAAGTCGTCAAGCTTACCGACGCCCAGCTCAGGCGCGCTGGCGTGGTCATCGAGCCGCTCGGTGGTGGGGAGATCGCGACTCATATCATGCTCCCGGCGGAAGTGGGCTTGAACCAGGATGCGGTCCTCCATGTGACTCCTCGCGTGCCGGGGATCGTCGCCAGTGTCGAGGGGTACCTTGGGCACAATGTCGAAGCAGGGGATTTGTTGGCGGTGCTTGAGAGTCCCGAGCTTGGTGAGGCGAAGATAAATTATCTTCAAGCGATCCAGGCCAAGATCATCGCCGATGCCGAGCTTGCGCGTCAGACGACGATCAGCGAGAATACCGCCAAGCTTCTTGATGTGCTCCGCGAGGACCCATCGCCCGATGAGCTGAGGAAAAAGGCGGATCATCTTCGGATCGGTGTAAACAAAGGTCGGCTGCTCTCGGCGTATGCCCAGATGAAGGCCGGGGCGGCCAACTACGCCCGCGAGCAGGAGCTCGATGCCAAGGGGCTCTCGACGCAGGCCGATTTGCTCGCGGCCCAGGAGCTGTTCAACAGCGCCCAGGCAGAATACATGGCGGCGTTTGAGGATGTCGATTTCTCGTTCCGGCTCAAGCTTCAATCCGCGCAGCAGGCAGCGATGATCGCCTCGTCTGGTGTGGACAACGCCGAGCGCCGATTGCACCTGCTCGGGCTCACCCAAGAGCAGGTCGAGCGGGTGGCGACCGAGCCTGATACCGATGTTGCACGGTATGAACTGACCGCTCCGATTCGTGGTCGGATTGTCGCCAAGCACATCACGCCGGGCGAGAAGGTCGGGGCCGACGCATCGGTCTATACCATCGCAGACCTGAGCACGGTGTGGCTCAATATCTCGATCTACTCGCAGTATGCCGGGATAATCGAGGAAGGGCAGCATGTGACGGTGCATGTCGGAGACCGCACCGCATCGGGTGTTGTGGATTACATCAGTGCCATTGTTTCCGAGTCATCGCGGACAGTCGCTGCCCGTGTGGTGCTCGACAACGCGGATGGTTCATGGAAGCCCGGCGTGTTTGTGACCGTGCGTGTCGAGACGGATAAGTCGCACGCTAAGCGGATTGTTCCCGTTGATGCCATCCAGACCTTTGAGGGTAACACGGTGGTCTTCATTCAAGACGCCGACGGCATCGAGCCGGTGAAGGTGACGCTTGGACGGAAGAATGATGTGAGCGTCGAGTTGCTCGGCGATGATGTTGCGATCGGCACCCCGATCGTTGTGACCAATAGCTTTTTGATGAAGGCGGAGCTCGGTAAGGGCTCGGCAGGACACGATCACTAAAGGAGGACGAGATGCTCGAAAAAATTATTGAGTTTTCGATCCGCCAGAGTGCGGTCGTGCTCTTGGCGACGATTGCCCTTGCGGGTATCGGGATATATAGCTTCACACGCCTGCCGATTGATGCCGTTCCCGACATCACCAATGTGCAGGTCCAGATCAACACCAATGTGGCGGCGCTCTCGCCTGTCGAGATCGAACAACAAATCACCTTTCCGATCGAATGGTCGATGGGGGGGCTGCCTAAGGTCGAGCAAATCCGTTCGATCTCTCGGTACGGGCTTTCGCAGGTCACGGTGATCTTTGAAGACGGGACGGATATCTTCTGGGCCCGTCAGCTTGTTGGCGAGCGTCTGACCGAAGCCCGTGAGTCGTTGCCCGAGGGGCTTGCTGAGCCTCAGATGGGCCCGATCTCGACAGGACTCGGCGAGATCTATATGTGGTCGGTCGAAGCGGTCGGGCCTCGTCCTGATGGGACTGAATATACCCAGCAGGATTTGCGAACGGTTCAGGACTGGATCATCCGTCCACAGCTTCGCACCGTTGCAGGTGTCACCGAGGTCAACAGCATCGGTGGATATGAACAACAGTTCCATATCAACCCCGACACCGCCAAACTCATGGCCTACGGGCTTACGCTCCGCGACCTGATGCAGGCGATCGCTGAGAACAATGCCAACGCAGGCGGCGGATTTATCGAGCATGCTGGCGAGGCATACCTTGTTCGTGCGACCGGGCTCATCGGTAGTATCGAAGATATCGAGAATATCAAGGTCAAGAGTGTCGATGGCGTGCCGGTGTATATCCGGGATGTTGCCGAGATTGTCATCGGCAAGGAACTCCGCACCGGTGCCGGCACACACGATGGCGAAGAAGTGGTCATCGGGACCGCGATGATGCTCCTTGGAGCCAACAGCCGAACCGTCTCCGAAGGCGTCCATGATCGGATGGAGGAGGTCGGCAAGACGCTCCCCGAGAACATTGAGGTCAAGACGCTCTACAACCGGACCTATCTGGTTGATGCAACCCTTCACACCATTGAGAAGAACCTCGTCGAAGGGGCGATTCTTGTGGTTGTGATTTTGCTTTTGCTCCTTGGGAATCTTCGCGCAGCTGTCATTGTTGCGTGCGCGATTCCGCTCTCGATGCTCTTTGCCGTCACGGGCATGGTCGAGAATAAGGTCAGTGCAAACTTATTGAGTCTGGGGGCGGTGGACTTTGGGATTATTGTCGACGGCGCGGTGGTGTTCGTCGAGAATATTGTCCGAAGGGCATCTGAAGAGCAGGAGAAGAAGGGTAGGAAGCTGACCAACGAGGAGCGAATCAATGTGATCTCCGCAGCTGGTAAGCAGGTCGCCAAGCCCACGCTCTTTGGTATTCTGATTATCATGATCGTGTACCTCCCGATCCTGACCCTCACCGGGATCGAGGGCAAGATGTTCAAGCCGATGTCGCTTGTGGTGCTCATGGCACTGACCGGCGCATTGATTTTGACTTTTACCTTTGTGCCTGCTGCGTGTGCGGTGTTTCTGCGAGGCAAGTTCTCCGAAAAGGAGAGTTTTGTCATTCGCTGGATCAAGAATTCATACAAACCAGCTTTGCTTGTTGCGATGCGTATGCGTTGGCTCACCATCGGGGTTGCCTCGCTTGTTCTTGCATTTTCCGGGTACATCGCATCAGGGCTCGGCAGCGAGTTTGTGCCTCAGCTTGGCGAAGGTGCTTTGGCGGTTCAGCCAGCGCGGATTCCCAGCATCGGGATCACGACGAGTATCGAGATGCAGAAAGATCTGGAAAAGGCACTCGTCGAAGAGTTCCCCGACGAGATTCAGAGTATCTTTGCTCGAACAGGGACGGCTGAGGTCGCGACCGATCCGATGGGGCCCAATGTCAGTGATACCTACCTGATGTTGTATCCCAGAAAGGAATGGACGCGGGCCAAGACTCAAGAAGAGCTTGCCAGCGAGATCGAGGAGTTCCTCGAAACCATCCCCGGGCAGAACTTCGAGATTTCCCAGCCCATCGAACTCCGGTTCAATGAGCTCATCAGTGGTGTCCGAAGTGACCTGGCGGTCAAAATCTTCGGCGACGATCTGGACCTGCTGCTTCAATCGGGCAATGAAATCGCCGAGGTGCTCACCGGGATTCAAGGGGCATCGGATGTGAAGGTTGAGCAGGTTTCCGGGCTCTCGGTACTCACGATTGATATTGATCGTGAGCGGATCGCTCGGTACGGGCTCAATGTCAGCGATGTGCAAGAGGTTGTCTCGATCGCCTTTGGTGGCGAGGAGGCCGGCACGCTCTATCAGGGTGATCGCCGATTCCCGATCATTGTTCGATTGCCTGAAGAGATTCGAGGCAAGGTGGATCTTGTGAGTCAGGTTCCGATCCCGCTCCCCGAGAGCACCGCTCCAGATCAGGACATGGGCGGGACAATGGGCGAGATGGGATCGGAAATCCGGTACATCCCGCTCGAAGCGGTTGCCGATATCGAGATCGCTGAAGGACCCAACCAGATCAGCCGGGAGAACGCCAAACGCCGGATCGTGGTGCAGGCCAACATCCGCGGGCGTGATATGGGCTCATTTGTTGCCGAGGCCCAGGAGAAGCTCGATGCGATGGTCAAGCTCCCCGAGGGGTACTACATCACCTGGGGCGGGCAGTTCGAGAACCTCGCCAAGGCGCGCAAGCGTCTGATGATCGTGGTGCCCATTGCGTTGTCGTTGATCTTCATCATGCTCTTTACCGCCTTTGGCAATGTGCGTCATGCGATCATCGTGTATACCGGCGTGCCTTTGGCGCTCACCGGCGGGGTCTTCGGGCTCTGGCTCCGTGGGATGCCCTTTAGTATCAGTGCCGGGGTTGGGTTTATCGCCCTCTCTGGTGTCGCGGTGCTCAATGGCGTGGTGATGATTACCTTTATCAATGAGCTGCTCGATTCGGGCAAATCAACCCGCGATGCAGTGATCGAGGGCAGCTTTGCTCGATTGCGTCCGGTGCTGATGACCGCGTTGGTGGCGAGCCTTGGGTTCGTCCCGATGGCAGTCAACACCGGCATGGGCTCTGAAGTCCAGCGTCCATTGGCCACGGTGGTCATCGGCGGGTTGATTACCTCAACCATCCTGACCCTGTTCGTGCTCCCGACGCTCTATGCGTGGTTCGGGGGCAAGAAATCAGAAGTCGTTGTATAAGCACCATAAAAGGAGAATGACGATGAAAGAAATTAAAGCATTCATCAGGCCAATCTGTCTCGATAAGGTGCTTACCGCGATGCACGAGCACCCAGAGTTCCCCGGCGTCACCGTCTTGAAGGTGCGCGGGATGGGCAGGGTTGTTGGGCGCGATTCTGAAGATGCCGTGGGCTTTGGAGCCATTGAAATGGTCAAGCTCGAATGTATTGTTCGTGACGATCAGTGCCAAGAGGTGCTGGGCGTAATCCAAGAGCACGCCCACACCGGCAGGCCCGGTGACGGCAAGATCACCGTCCAGACCCTCGATACCGTCGTCCGCATCCGCACGGGTGAATCGGGCGTGAACGCGATTTAGATCATGTGTTCGATCATGTGAGATCGCTTGAACTCAAAGACAACGCCCCGGATCGCTTTGATCCGGGGCGTTTTTATGTGGGCGATCGGGTGAAACTCGGGCGAGATCATCCGGTGCGGTAGGCGGTGAGGATGGCATCGACATTTTTCTTCGCATCGCCGAAGAGCATCTTGGTGTTCTCCTTGACGAACAGCGGGTTGCCGATCCCGGCGTATCCGCTGGCCATGCTCCGCTTCATCACAATGACATCCTTGGCCTTCCAGACTTCGAGCACGGGCATCCCGGCGATCGGGCTGGCGGGGTCATCGAGGGCGCTGGGGTTGACGATATCGTTGGCACCGATGACGAGCACCAGGTCGGTTTCGGGGAAGTCTTCGTTGATCTCGTCCATCTCGAGCACGATGTCGTAGGAGACATTGGCCTCGGCGAGGAGCACATTCATATGCCCGGGGAGCCGACCGGCGATCGGATGGATTGCAAATCGAACCTTGGTGCCAGCCGCTTCGAGTTCTTTGACAATCTCGGAGAGTGTGTGCTGGGCCTGCGCCACCGCCATGCCGTATCCGGGCACGATGACAATGCTCTTGGCATTGCGGATCAGATCGACGGTGCCATCGACCTTGATCTCGGTATGTTCGCCTTCAACCGCCACTGCGGTCCCCTCGGCAGCACCGAATCCACCGAGGATCACACTGATAAATGAGCGGTTCATTCCCCTGCACATGATGTAGCTCAGGATCGCACCGCTCGAGCCCACCAGGGCGCCGGTGATAATCAGCAGGTCATTGGAGAGCATAAACCCGGCCGCTGCTGCAGCCCACCCGGAGTAGCTATTGAGCATCGAGACCACCACGGGCATATCCGCCCCGCCGATGGCCATGACCATGTGAACTCCGAGGAGTCCGGTGATGACGGTGGCGATCCCCAGCACCCAGAGCGCCTTGGTCATGTCATGATCGCCCACAGCCTGCGTGAACATCACGCCGAGCACGATGGTGATGAGGATGACGATGATATTGAGCAGGTGTCTCGCAGGCAGGATCAGAGGCTTGCCTCCGATCATCCCGTGGAGCTTGGCAAAGGCGATGATCGAGCCGGTGAATGTGATCGACCCGATACACACCCCGATGTAGATTTCGATGTTGTGGATCAGTAGCTCGCTGCCAGCGAGTTGGGCGTGTGGATCGAGCAGCGTGGCAAACCCGACGAGCACCGCTGCGGCACCTACGAAGCTGTGAAGCATCGCGACGAGCTGAGGCATCTCGGTCATCTTCACCCGGCTCGCCAAGGTCGCACCGATGATGGCCGCGGGGATCAGGGCGATCAGGAACATCATCCATCCAGACGCATTGAGATGAAACGCGGTCGCGATCAGCGCAACGAGCATCCCGATGATTCCGAAGAGATTACCTCGCCGGGAGGTTTTGGGATGAGCGAGCCCGGAAAGACTCAGAATGAACAACGCCGCAGCGATGATGTAGGCGACAGTGGCAATGTTGTTGGGCATCGTGAACCTGCATGAACCTGTTTGTGGTTTGGATGGAGCAATGGAAAACAGATGAAACGAGCTGTTTCTGGATTACTTATGGAACATCGAGAGCATTCGGCGTGTCACGAGGAACCCGCCTGAGATATTGATCGCTGCCAGGAACACCGCAGCGGTCCCCAAGAGCGTGATCGCAGCGGTGGGAGCACCGGAAAGATGGAACATCCCCCCGATCAGGATGATCCCGCTGATGGCGTTGGTGACGCTCATCAAAGGCGTATGCAACGCCGGGGTCACATTCCACACGACCTGCCATCCCACGAAGCACGCGAGCACGAACACGGTGAAGTGATCGAGGAAATCGCTCGGAGCAACCCGCCCGAGCCCGAAAAGAGCGATCACAGCAACGAGCATGATGATGGAACTCAGGGCTTTGGACTTTCTCTTGGGTTCTTGGGTTGCACTGGGCGTCTGGGTTTCTACTGCCCTTGGTTGGTCGGGCGAAGTCGCGACGACTGGAGCAGGAATCTCAGGCGGAGGCCAGGTGGTTTCGCCATGATGACACACGAGCGAGCCACGGATAATTTCATTGTCGAGATCAATCGTAAAGTGCTCGGCCCCGCCCATCTCGTCAAGCATATTGACCAAGGTCGAAGCGTAGAGCCAGCTCGTCTGGATCGCCATGCGGCTCGGCAGGTCGGTGTACCCGACAATGCGGACGCCTTTGTGGATGACGAGCTCGTCGGCTTTGGTCAGGGCACAGTTGCCGCCTTGCTGGGCAGCGAGATCGACAATCACGCCGCCCTCGCGCATGGACTCGACCATCCCCGCGGTAATCAACAATGGGGCGGGTTTGCCCGGGATCAGCGCGGTGGTGATGATGATGTCCACTTCCATCGCTTGCTGGGCAAAGAGTTTCATCTCGGCGTCGATGAACTCTTTGGACATGACCTTGGCATAGCCGCCGGATCCTGAGCCGTCTTCTTTGAAGTCGAGCTCCAAGAACTCGGCGCCCATCGAGCGGACCTGATCGCCGACTTCGAGGCGTGTATCAAAGGCCCGGACGATCGCGCCCAGTGCTTTGGCAGCCCCGATCGCAGCGAGCCCGGCGACCCCGGCACCGATCACAAGCACCTTGGCGGGCTTGATCGCACCTGCAGCCGTGCTCTGTCCGGTGAGGAACCGGGGATAGACATTGACCGCTTCGATCACGGCGCGATACCCGGCTGCATTGGCCATCGCGCTGAGCGCATCGACCTTCTGGGCACGGGTAATGCGGGGCACGCAGTCCATCGCAAGCACCGAGGCCTTGCGGGCATTGAGCTTGTCGAGGATGTCCTGGTTCTGGGCGGGCCAGATGAACCCGATCAGGCATCCACCCTCTTTGATCAAATCCGCCTCATGCACCCCGAGCGTAGGGTGAATCTGGGGGGAATGGACTTTGAGGATGATGTCCGATTCGCTCCAGAGCGCTTTGACATCGTCGGTGAGTGTGGCGCCCGCCTGGGCGTACATCTCGTCGTGATGTTCAGCTGCCAGCCCTGCCTCCTCCTCGACGACCACTTCAAAGCCCATCTCGATGAGTTTTTTGACCGTCTTGGGGGTGCCCGCGACCCGGCGTTCGCCGGGATGAATTTCCTTTGGTATTCCAATCCGCATAGATATCTCTCATGTTGGAGTTGGGGAGCTTGAGGTGCATAATAGCAAGCGCAACGCGGCTTGGAGAGGTATCGTCTGAATCATCTTTCCCAAAGGTGGGGTGGAAGATTGATGGGCGGATAGGAATTGGTTCGTCCAAGATCGAGCAATCTTGCTCTCAGTAGGCCTAAAATATCCATTCAGTCCGGCTCGGTCTGGGCCGCTCACTGACAACAACTCAATGGGAGAGCGAGACACACATGACGAGCGACCAAGCGAGCGAGACCCCAGAAACCACACTCGATTCCGTCGTCATCCGATTCTGTGGCGACTCCGGCGACGGGATGCAACTCACCGGCGGACAGTTTGCCGACACTTCCGCACTCTTCGGCAACGACTTCGCCACTTTCCCAGACTTTCCCGCAGAAATCCGAGCGCCCAAGGGCACGACCTTCGGGGTTTCCGGGTTCCAGGTCCACTTTTCCTCCGAGCATATCTACACCCCAGGCGATCGGGTCAACGCGATGGTCGCGATGAACCCGGCAGGGTTCAAGGTGAATATTGGTGATGTCGAACCCGGTGGGATCGTGATTGTCAACGAAGACGAGTTCACCAAGGGAAACCTCGCCAAATGCGGGTATATCGACGGGTACAACCCGCTCGATGATGAGGAGATCAACAACAAGTACCACCTTGTGCGCGTGCCGATGTCTCGGCTGACCAAGGAATCGCTCGCCGATTCGGGGATGGGCGCTAAGGACATCAACCGGTGCCGAAATATGTTCGCACTCGGAATCGTCTACTGGCTCTACGAACGCCCCATCGAACAAACCAAAGCCTACCTCACCGAGAAGTTTGCCCAGAAGAAGGGGTTGCCCGAGGTTGCCAAAATCAACATCCGTGCGCTCGAAGCGGGATATTACTTCGGGGAAACCGCAGAGGTCTTCCCGGCACGGTATCGGGTTCCGCCTGCCAAACAGGAAAAGGGAACCTATCGCCAGATCAGTGGCAACGAGGCAACCGTCCTGGGGTTGGTGACGGCTGCACAAAAGGCCGACAAGTCGATCGTCTACGCGAGCTACCCAATCACCCCGGCGTCGAGTGTGATGCACGGGTTGGCGCATCTCAAACGCTTCGGGATCAAGACGATCCAATCCGAAGATGAGATCGCGGCGATCTGTACCGCCATCGGCGCGAGCTTCGCGGGTGATCTGGCGGTGACGGGCACCTCAGGACCAGGACTGGCGCTCAAAGGCGAAGCGATGGGGCTGGCATTGATGCTCGAGCTGCCTTTGGTCATTGTCAATGTCCAGCGGGCGGGCCCGGCGACCGGGCTTCCGACCAAGACCGAGCAGGCCGACCTGCTCCAGGCGATGTACGGCAGGCATTGCGAGAGCCCGTTGATTATCGTGGCTCCCCGAAGCCCGTCGGACTGTTTCAATATGGCCATCGAGGCGGTTCGACTTGCGGTTGAGTTCATGACCCCGGTGATCTATCTTTCCGATGGCTACATCGCCAATGGTGCCGAGCCTTGGAAGGTGCCCAATGTGGGCGATATTCCTGATATCGATGTCGTGCATCCGACTCAGGAGGACTTCGCCGAGCATGAGTTCCTTCCCTATGCCCGCAATCCAGAGACACTCGCCCGCCCATGGGCGATCCCAGGCACACCCGGGCTCGAGCATCGGGTGGGGAGCTTGGAGAAGGATGCAGAGACTGGCAATGTGTCCTATGACGCAGACAATCACGACATGATGGTGCGTTTGCGGGCAGAGAAGGTCGAACGGGCAGCCCAGTCGATCCCGCTCCTTGAGGTCGATGGCGATCCATCGGGCGATGTGCTCGTGCTGGGGTGGGGCGGAACCTATGGCTCGATCACCACCGCAGTTCATCAGGTGCGGGCCAATGGGCATGCCGTCAGCTCGGCCCACTTGCAATATCTCAACCCATTCCCATCAAATACCGAAGAGGTTTTGCGATCATTCAAGAAGATCGTCATCCCAGAGATCAATCTCGGGCAGCTGAGCATGTTGATCCGGTCGAAGTTTCTGATTGAAACGATCGGGATCAACATCGTCAAGGGGCAGCCCTTCCGGGTTGATACACTGGTTGAACGCATCACGGAGGTGCTGGAACAATGAGCGTGACAGACACAAAGAGCACCGAGCTTCCCATTTATTCAGCCAAGGATTTCACCTCCGATCAGGATGTCCGATGGTGCCCGGGGTGCGGCGACTATGCGGTGCTCTCGGCGGTACGCAAAGCCCTGCCGAGCATGGGCAAGAAGAAGGAAGACTTTGTCTTCGTCTCCGGGATCGGGTGTTCATCGCGGTTCCCATACTACATGGCAACCTATGGCGTGCATTCGATCCATGGGCGTGGATTGGCCGTTGCGACGGGAGTCAAGTGTGCCAATCCCGAGCTTGAGGTTTGCGTTGTTGCTGGCGATGGTGATCTGCTCTCGATCGGAGGTAACCACACGATCCACACGATGCGACGCAATGTCGATCTTACGATTCTGTTGCTCAACAACAAGATTTATGGACTTACCAAGGGACAGTACTCGCCGACAAGCGAAACGGGGAAGATTTCGCCGACATCTCCTGCCGGGTCGATCGACTATCCGATCAACCCGATTGCGGTGGCGGTGGCAACAGGATGCACTTTTATCGCCCGATCTCTCGATGTCGATATGAAGGGGTTGGACACGATCTTCAAGCGGGCGATGGCCCACCGGGGCACTTCGTTTGTCGAGGTGTATCAGGATTGCAATATCTTTAATCACAAAGCATGGTTCTATGCATCGCAGAAGGAGACGATGTACGAGACCACGGTCAAGCTCGAGCACGGCAAGCCTTTGGTCTTTGGGAATGATCGAGATAAGGGGATCATCTTCAACTGTGGGAGCCCCAAGGTCGTGACCATCGGCGAAGATGGGATCACCGAATCCGACCTGATTGTCCATGATGAGACCGACCGGTTCCTTGCCAATATGTATGCCCAGATGGCCCATCCGGAGTTCCCAGAGCCAATGGGTATCCTTTATGCCGACCCATCCAAACCAACCTACGACCAACTGCTCTATCAGCAGCTCGATGATGCAAAGAAAGATGCAAAGAAAAAGGGTGGACGGCCTGATTTGCAATCGCTGGTAACGGGGAACGAATCTTGGGAAGTCAGGTGAGCGGATGTTTGGTGGCGGGTTCTGCATTTTGCTTTGAGTTCGCTACACTTGTCGCTTATGGGTTTCCTCAAGACCATCTCGCATTGGAACGCTCAGCATTGGCCAGCGAGGTGCAGTCCGCAGATGAAGGGGGGCATGATTGTCTTGTTGGCGATGGGCTTTGTGCTTCAGACTGTCCTTGTGTATTCTGATACCAAATCCAGCGTGCAGCTCGATGAACAGGCGGTTGTGGGGCGTGGGCTTTGGATGCAGAACAACTGCCAAGCCTGCCATCAGCTCCATGGATTTGGTGGATTTCTGGGGCCAGACCTGACCAACGCAGCAGCACGCTTGGAACGCGATCAACTCGATGTCCGCTTGGCGCTTGGCGAAGGGCAGATGCCTCGTTATGAAATGGGCACTGCCGAGGTCGATGCGCTCTGGGCGTTTCTAGAAGCGATGGATCAGACGGGGATCGGGCAGGCGCGGAATCCACACATTGGGCAGGCAAGGGAGAGTGCTCAAACCAAAGCCCTCGAGTTGGTGATCGCCGAATCGGGAGATGTTGAGGTTGAAGCCGGGTACGAAATCTTTCGGACAAATACATGCCAGGCCTGTCATACGCTCTATGCGGTGTCGGCCATTGGCGGGCCTGACCTTTCGATCTCGGGGGGGGTGCTCAGTGCTCAGGAAATTGTCGATGTGCTCGAGTTCGGTCGTCCGCCGATGATGCCTCCGTCTCGGCTCTCGGCGGATCAAATGGCGAGTGTTGAAGCGTTTATTTCTTTTCTCGCCGATCGCCGCCAAAGTGTGCTCGACCGTGTGGTCGAGGAGTCAAAGCCATTCTGGAGCTCTTTGCCTTGGTGGGAGTATGAATGACGCAATCTGATGATGCCCAGCCTGTGCGCTTCGACGAGCCTGTTCTTGGGGCCAATTTTCGAGATGTCGATCCGTCTCGTCGGTATGCCACACTTACATTTATGCGCGGGTCGATTGTTTCATTGGCCATCGCGCTCGGGGCCGGGGTGTTGGGGGTTCTGTATTACATCCCTGCTATCGCATCAGTTATGCAACGGCTTGGGATTCAGTTCGCCTCCTTACGCCCGATCCACACGACATTCGCAGCGGCATTTATCTTCCTCGGCGGCATCGCGGTCGTGCATCGGTATTTCGAGGATGTTGCGGGGGCGATGGGACAAGCCGAGCGATGGAGGCTTCGCATTCAGGTGATCCTTTGGGCGATCGCGGGGGGGGGGATTTTGGGCTCGTTGCTCTTTGGCGTGTTCTCCGGGCGTGAATATCTGGGGTTCCATCCGATCTTCTCGATCCCTGTGCTGCTCGGTTGGCTGCTTTTTACTTGGAACTTCTTTGCGATCCTTGGCAAGGGGTTGCTCCATCGCCCGGTGCATGTTTCGATGTGGGCGGTTGGGGTATTGTTTTTTGTCTACACTTTCATCGAGCAGCATGCCTGGTTGCTTTCGCGTGTGTTTGCCGATCCGCTGACGGATATTCGGCTGCAGTGGAAAGCCACGGGTACCTTGGTGGGGAGCTTCAATCTGCTGGTGTATGGGAGTCTGGTGTATATCGGCGTCAAAATCACCAAGTGCGAGTCATATGCTCATTCGCGTTTGGCCTATGCGCTCTTTGGGGTTGGGTTGCTCAACTCATTTACGAACTTTGGGCATCATACTTACCACCTGCCTCAGAATCATATGGTCAAGTGGATCAGCTTTGTGATTTCGATGACCGAGATCATCATCCTCGCGCGGGTAGTCTGGGATATCGCCTCGATGGTCAAGAGCAGGTGCCCTTCGCCGCCTTGCCCGATCAAGCTTTTTCTTGCCTCGGCCAAGTGGTGGACTGGATACATCCTGGCGACTTCGATTCTGATGTCGATCCCGCCGCTCAATGCGTTGATCCATGGGACGACGGTGGTGATGGCCCATGGGATGGGCGCGGAGATCGGGATCGACGCGATGGTGCTCTTTGCAGCGATTTCGTGGATGGTGATCGAGATTTATGCGCGCCGAGGTACAGATCCGACCGTGCTCTCTTCATGCCGATTTCGTCGATGGATCATTGGATTCAATGTGGGCGTGGTGGCGTTGATTGGTTGGCTGACTGTTTCGGGATTGATTACTGCAGTTCGGCGGTATGACGGGCTCGCCAGGCCGCAGTGGCTCGATTCTTCGAATCACTACATTCTTGCCGGGTGCGGACTTGTCGCCGCGTTCTTCTTGGGCAATCTGCTCATCGCCTGGATGGGGCTGCTCTTTGCAAGGCGTCGGTCGGTTGGTCAGTAGGGCGAGGCTGGGCTGCTCGGTGCCGATGCGATCGCGTTGTCTCCTGCGGGGAGTGTCTCGGCAGCGTTGAGAATCAGTTCGAGCATCTCGTTTGCGTCGTCGTCAGTGAGTGAGCCGTTGACAAATGGAATGCGGATTACCCGGCGACCTTCGACCTCGGCGTGCCCGACGAGTAGTTCGTTGCGCTCACGCAGCAGGTCACAGATCGCTCGGCTCGATTTGTTGCGGACCTCGAAGCAGACATTGACATACATAGGATCGCACGAGAGCACGAGATCATCGTGGGCTTGGATCGCGTCGGCTGCGTAGCGTGCGATGCCCATCAGGCGGTCGATGCGATCGCGGTATCCGATGTCGCCGTGGTGTTTCCAGGCGGCCCAGACCTTGAGGGCGTCGTTGCGTCGCCCACATTGGATCGAGCGGGTGCCTGGGTTCAGGGCATCATCGTCGCCTTGGAAGAGGTAATCAGCGGTTTCGTCAAAGTTCTTGCTTAGGTATCCGGATTTTCGGGTGATGAGTGCCGCTGCCGAGAGCGGCACGCCCATGACCTTGTGCGGGTTCCATGCGACCGAGTCGGCGAGCTCGACACCTGCGAGCAGGTGCTGATGCGTTGGGCTCAGGGCTGCTGCTCCGCCAAAGCATGCGTCGACATGCACCCAAAGCCCAAACTCCTGCGCGATCGGGATGATCTGGTCGATGGGATCAAACGAGCCACGGACTGTTGTGCCCGCGGTGGCGATGATGACGCTGGGGAGGTGCCCGGCGTCGCGATCGTCTCGGAGCCTTTGGGCGAGGATGTCGAGGTCCATGGTGCCCGAGCGATCGGTCGGAATCTGGCGTACATTGCCGCGACCAATCCCCAGAATCCCCGCATTTTTGACGATGGAGTAGTGGGCATCGGCCGAGGCATAGCACAGGATTTTCTTGCTCGGGGCCCCTTCGTTGCGGAGCGCGGGGCAGGTTTCATTGCGTGCGATGAGCATGGCGACAAGGTTGGAGATGGAACCACCTGGGGTGAAGATGCCCTCGGGCTTATTTGGGGAGTCTTTGAATCCCAAGAGTTCTGCCATTCGCCCGATAACCAGCTGTTCGATCATGGTCATCGGACCGGCCGCTTTGAATGTGTAGAGGGAAGTGTTGATGACGGGCACGAGCATATCGGCAGCGGTTGCGATGGGGTCTGAGCCGCTGAAGAGTTGGTTGCAGAATCGTGTGCTCGTGCTCCGAGGCGTTGCGTTGAGGAGCTGTTCAAGGGTCTGCATGACCTGCAGGGCAGATTCGCCATTCTCATGGATCGCGAGGTCAAGTTGAGACTCAAGTTCAGCGGGGAGCCGGTAGGGGGCCACAGGGGTGTGGTGTTCGCAGAGGGCATACCTGTGGGCGATCTCGCCCGCATGGGCGATCGGGTCGGTTGAGTTGGCAAGTTGTTGCACGATCGAGTCGGTATTTGGTCGCATTGCACACATAGTAGGTGCCGAAATGGAGAGGGGTGATACCATCTTCTTCGTTGTTTGGCGCGCTGCCCGGTAGGCGTTGTGGGTATTTTGAAGAGATGATGCGCCAGAATCGAAAAAACTTGAGGCCGCGAGAATCGGAAGTTCGATGGCGATCTCTCCGAGAAAGTGTATTTGAGTGCTCTTGAAGCGGTTGATTCTCAACCGCGAGGCGATATGGGGTTGAATAGATTGAAAATTTTCATTAAAGGGGGTTGATTTCTACTGTGGCAGGAAATTACACTGGATAGCCGGAAAATAGTATCTGGATATCCACTTTATCACATGCGGAGATGACTCGATGACAAGCCAGCAAGGACACGGTGGTTCAGGAGTTCCGTCAGGGGCAGATCCCGAACGACTCAAAGTGATCGGGGTCAATGTGCTCTTTATGATCACACTTCCGATTATTATCATCGCGGTGATTATCGCTGGGCCTCCGGTTTCGGAGAAGACCGAGGACGCCTCGGCGGTCGCTTATGAATCGCTTGTTGAGCCGATGTCCCCGGGTGAGATGGTATACATGAACACCTGCAAGGTTTGCCATGGCCCCGATGCCAAGGGGATTGTGGGGTTGGGCAAGCCTTTGGTCAACACGAGCTATGTGCTCGACAACGACGATACCGAACTGTTCAATAATATCGCCAATGGGCGTATGCCCGATGATCCGGCCAATACCACCGGGATGCCGATGCCTGCCCGGGGGGCACAGGGGATCAGCGACGAGCAGATCATGGATGTCATTGCCTATATCCGCACGCTTCAGGATCCGTCGGCTCCACGAGCCTCGATGGACGAATGGATCATCGAGCGTCCAGCGACACCCGAAGGGGGGGGTGAGATCGTCGGGCGTGATCTCTTTGTCTCGGCCTGTTCGACATGCCATGGGCCCAATGGCGAGGGGATGGAAGGATTGGGCAAACCATTCACGACCAGTCAGTTTGTGAAGGACGCGTCAGATAAGGAGTTGCTAACGATGATCAAGATGGGGCGTCCTGTCTGGGATGCAGCCAATACCACCGGGGTTGACATGCCTCCCAAGGGTGGGAATCCGGCGATTACCGATGACGAGCTCAAGGACATTATCAGTTACATCCGCTCAATCGACACCGCAGATTGAGCATCGTATCACGCTGCTCGTAGGCAGCGTTTGTTAGAAGGCTAATTCAGGACTTACAGATAGAAATAGCAGGAAAGGAAAGAAAATGGCACTCACGCGATTTAGTTCCAAGCTCATGCTCGCAGCAGGGGTGGTGGCACTTGGAACGGCATCATCGGCCATGGCGCAGTCGATGAACGATGTTCAGAAGGTTGCAAAGGAACGGGGCTTGACCACTCAAGACCTCATTGCTGCAGCAATGACCTACACCCCGACAGGCATGAAGGATGAATATGTCATTATGTCCTCGGGTGGACACTCGGGGCAAGTCTTTGTCATCGGTGTCCCTTCGATGCGACTTCTTCGCACGATCGCTGTCTTCACCCCCGAGCCTTGGCAGGGGTATGGATATGGCGTGGGCGATGACATCCTCGATGCGGGCAATGTTCAAGGCAAAGAGAACCGTTGGGGCGATACCCATCACCCGGCCCTCTCGGAAACCAATGGCGACTATGACGGGGAATGGCTCTTCGTCAACGATAAATCGAACGCGCGCATGGCCGTGATTGATCTTCGTGACTTCGAGACCAAGCAGATCGTCAAGAACCCGCTGTTCATCAATGACCATGGCGGTGCGTTCGTGACTCCAAACACTGATTATGTGTTTGAAACGGCACAATACAATGTGCCTTGGGGTGCTGATTATGCGCCGATGAGCGATTACAAAGAGGACTTCCGTGGTGCGGTCACCATGTGGAAGTTTGATCGCAAGAAGGGTCGGATTGATGTGGATCAATCGTTTGCGATCGAGCTGCCACCATATTGGCAGGATATTGCCGACTGTGGCAAACTCGAGAGCGATGGGTATTTCTTCCTCAACTCGATCAATACCGAGTTGGCGACTGGGGGTATCGGTGTCGCGGGTGAGAAAAACCCACCATTTGAAGCCGGCGTGAGTATGAACGCGACGGACTATCTGCACATCATCAACTGGAAGAAGGCAGCGGAAGTTTATGAGGCTGGCAAAACCAGCACGATCAAGGGTATGGAAGTGATCTCGCTTCAAACCGCGATCGCTGAGGGGCTTCTTTACCTGACCCCCGAGCCTCGGAGTCCTCACGGTGTTGATGTGGCTCCTAAGGGTGACTTTATTGTGGTTTCGGGCAAGCTTGATCCGCATACGACCATCTATTCGTTCGCGAAGATCAAGAAGGCAATCGCCAACAAGACCTTCTCGGGTAAAGATGAGTTCGGCGTTCCCGTGCTCGATTTCGATGCGGTTGTCGAAGCCCAGGTTGAAGTTGGGCTTGGCCCGCTGCACACGCAGTTTGGTCCTGACGGGTATGCCTACACCTCGCTCTTCCTTGATTCGGCGGTCGCCCGTTGGACCTTGGGGGGCTCGTATGGCAAGCTGAATCCAGAGCCAGATTGGACGCTTGTTACCAAGACTCCTGTGCATTATAACATTGGTCATCTTGGCGCAGCCGAGGGCGATACGGTTGATCCTGACGGCAAGTATCTTGTTGCGTACAACAAGTGGGCGGTCGATCGTTTCATCGGTGTGGGCCCGTTGCTTCCTCAGAACTTCCAGCTCCTTGATATCTCGCAGCAGGGCACCCACATGCCTGTGATCTACGACATGCCTTTGGGTATTGGTGAGCCTCACTATGCTCAGATCATCAAGGCCGACAAGCTCAATCCTTGGTGGGTTTACCCAGAAATTGGTTGGGATCCGCACACGCAGTCGGTCGATCCTTGGGCACCACGGGCCAAGATGGAGCGTGTCGAGCGTAAGGGCGATCGTGAAGTCGAGGTCTTTATGACCGCGATGCGGAGCCACTTTACGCCTGAGCATGTGACTGTCAAGCAGGGCGATACCGTCAAATGGCGGATTACCAACACCGAGCGTGCGATTGACGCGACCCACGGGTTCTCGATTCCGGTGTACAATATCACACTGAGTCTTGAGCCTGGCGAAACCGCGACGGTCGAGTTCGTTGCAGATACTGCGGGTACCTTCCCGTTCTACTGCACCGAGTTCTGTTCGGCGCTTCACTTGGAGATGATGGGGTACCTTATGGTTGAGCCTCGCGATTAATATTCTCTTCATGCCACACGCGTGAGAGCGTGTGTGGCGTTTTCAAACCCGAGATTCATGCAGGATACGCACCCAGGAGATACGCTTTATGTCCCCATTCCTCGAAAAAGTGATCGGTCCGCGTGTTGACCAATCGGAACTTGAAAAGAACAGCCTGACCTATGGGGCTCCTGGGTTCTTGTTGTTGATTGCCCGTGTGCTTTTGCTGGTTTCGTTGTTTGTGCCCTTTTGGCATATGGAACTCGTCGCCCCGCAGTACCCTGAGAATCTGCACTTGATCGCGTATGTGACTCATCTTGCGGGTGATGTTGCCGAGATCGACAGCCTGAATCACTATATCGGGATGCGCCCGCTTGAAGAGGCGGCCCAGATCGAACGGTCTGTTGGTGTGTATCTTCTTATTGGGTTCGTGATTTTGCTTGAGCTGGCGAGTTGGATTCATAGCCGATGGACGGTGCTGTTGGTTCTTCCGGTGCTTTTGTTCCCTGCGGTCTTTCTGATAGATTTGCATCTCTGGATGAGTTATTTTGGGCAGAACCTTGACCCTGATGCGCCGCTTTCGAACTCGATCGAGCCGTTTGTGCCTCCGGTTTTGGGTACAGGGATGGTGGGGCAGTTTAAGACGGTGGCGATGCCTGGTCTTGGTTTGATCTTGGCGACGATCTCGTCGTTTGTGATTCTTATCGCGTTGTTCTTCCACTGGCGGGCGTATTCGCCTTTGGTCAAGGCGCAGCAGGAAGCAAAGAAGGCAGAAGCTCAGCCGTGAGTGTCATCCAAACCATCGCGGCCTTGTGTGTTCTCTTTGCTGCGGCCTTCGGCGCACAGGCGCAGCAGTCACCTCAATCCGTTGATGAGATATCGCGTTTGATTGAACTGGCCGATCCGGGTTCAACGATCGTTCTCCCCGCGGGTGTTTATGAGGGCAACTTGCGCATAGACAAGTCTGTTGTGCTCGATGGGCAAGGGGTTGTAACGATTGATGGGCTCGGCAAGGGCACGGTCATCGAGTTGGGTGCTGGGGACATCACCCTCCGTGGCTTGACGATCCGAGGCTCTGGTTCAACAGTCGATCAAGAGCCTGCCGGGGTTCGTGCCTTCGCCGGGCCTGTTATTATCGAGCATAATCGTTTCGAGGATGTTTATTTCGGGATCGACCTCAGACCTGCGCCCGAATCGATCATCCGCAACAACACCATTGTTGGCAAGGCGCTCGGTCCCGGACGCCGAGGCGATGGAGTTCGGCTCTGGTGGAGCGATGATTGCATCATCGTCGATAATGTGATCGATGGCGTTCGTGATATGGTCTTCTGGTACTCTGAGAACCTGACGATCACTCGCAACCATGTTCGCAATAGCCGATACGGGCTGCATTTCATGTATTCGCATGGCACTACGCTCAAGAACAACGAGCTCACCGCCAACTCGGTGGGTGTCTACCTGATGTATTCCAACGAGATTCACCTGATCCACAACTCGATTGTCAATAATCGTGGGACAAGTGGGTATGGGGTTGGGCTCAAGGATTGCGATGCGATTACGGTCGAGAACAATGCGTTGCTCGCCAACCGTGTCGGGATTTATATCGACAACTCGCCTTCATCGGTTGATTCTTATGGGCTCATCATCGACAACAAGATCGCATTCAATGAGATCGGTCTGCTTGCGACGCCGATCACGCATGATAATGTGATTTCGCACAATGCCTTTGTCGAGAATGAGGAGCAGGTGACGGTGCATGGTCGTGGTCAGCTGATGCTCAATGAGTTCTCTGCCGATGGCGTGGGGAACTTCTGGTCGAACTATTCCGGGTTTGACCAGGATGGTGATGGGATTGGTGATTTTCCTCATGCGCCGCGGAGTTTGTTTCGGAGCTTGCTCGCTCGTGAGCCCAACCTTCAAATTTTTCTTCACAGCCCTGCTCAGCAAGCAGTCGATCTCACTGCGCGGGCGTTTCCGGATTTGAGCCCCGAGCCGATCTTTGTGGACGCATCGCCTTTGACGCGTCCGCCCGAGCTTGATCTGTTTGTGAGTTCTCAGCGGGGTTCACGGGTTCCGATGATTGGCTTTGCGGTTGGGTTACTATTGGTTTCGGGGGTCGGTGGGTGGGTTATCGCACATCAACCTCGTCTGCCTGTGGTTTCGGATTCTGACCTTTCACAAAGGGCATTTGTATGATTAAGGCATCGCATGTTACCAAGCGCTTTGGGAGTGTCGTCGCGGTTGACGATCTCTCGTTTGAGCTCGCCGAGTCCGAGTCGATTGCGCTCTGGGGGAGCAACGGCGCGGGCAAGACGACGCTCATCCGAAGCCTGCTGGGCATATTTCCGTCTACGGGCACAGTTTTTATCCACGGCGTCGATGTTCGTAAGCAGGGCAAGCGGGCTCGTTCGTTTGTTGGGTATGTCCCTCAGGAACTTGCTTTCCATGATGATGCTCGGCTTGGGGCTTCGATTCTATTCTTTGCGAATCTGCGAAGGGTCAATCGGCGAAACGCTGCGGTTGCTCTTGCCAAGGTTGGATTGCAGGGGCACGAGAAGAAGCGGGTGCGTGATCTTTCCGGCGGGATGAAGCAGCGTCTGGCATTGGCCATTGCGTTGATTGCAGATCCGCCGATCATCGTGCTCGATGAACCGACTTCGAATCTTGATGCGTCTGGGCGTGGCGAGGTGATCGATACGCTGTGCCAGCTTCGTGACGAGGGCAAGACGCTGCTCTTTGCGTCACATCGCCCCGACGAGGTGCTCGCTTTGGGCGGTCGTGTGTTGGTGATGGAGAAGGGCAAGCTCATCAGGGACATCACCCCGACGGAGCTCTGGCCGACAGAATCACGGATCCAGACGATGCGTTTGTATCTGAGTATGGGCACCGAGGAGTCCGCTGCAGTTGCGCTTCGTGAAGCGGGTCATGCGGTGAATCTCAATGGGAATGGATTGTGCGTCTCGGTGCCTCGCAACCGCAAGGCCGAGCCGGTGGCGGTGTTGGCCAGGGCCGAGATAGAGGTTCGTGATTTCGAGATTCTCGACGAAGTTCAGGGAGACCAGGCATGAGCACCCTTCCAATCGAAGCAACCGATTCACCTTCTGTAACCCAATCGGGTTCGCATCTCTCTCGTGTGTCGAGTGTGATCGCCTTTGCCCGGCGTGAGTTTCGCGATGCGATTGCGAGCCGATGGTTTCTTCTTTATACGCTTGCTTTTACGGTGTTGGCGGTTGCGGTATCGTTTATGTCGTTGGCGGGCTCGGGTTCGCATGGGTTTGCCGGGTTCGGACGAACGACTGCGGGCCTTTTGAATCTGATTATGCTGGTGGTGCCTTTGATGGCGCTGATTGCCGGTGCGGGTTCAATCGCGGGCGAACGCGAGCGTGGGACGCTGCTGTATTTGCTTGCCCAGCCGATCTCGCGTGTTGAACTTTTGCTTGGAAAGTATATTGGTTTGGCACTTGCGCTGTGTTGCTCGATGTGTGTGGGGTTCGGGCTCAGCGCCGGCGTGCTTGCATGGCGCGTCGGCGGCGTGGGGATCAGCGCCTTTGTGATGCTCGTTGTCTTTACCTGTGGGTTAGCTTTGGCGATGCTCTCGGTGGGGATTCTGCTCTCGGTGATCTCTCGGCGTAGCGGCGTGGCAACGGGGCTCGGGCTCTTTGCCTGGTTGATTCTTGTTTTTCTGAGTGATCTTGGGCTGATGGCCGGGACGATCCTTTTTAAGCTTCGTGTGCAGGAGGTGTTTGCGATCGGGGTCATGAACCCGCTGCAGGCTTTTAAGATGGCGGTCATTGTGAATATGAACGCTTCGCTCGATGTGCTTGGTCCGGTGGGGATGTATGCTTCGCAGACTTTCGGGAGCGCATTGCCTTGGGTGTTGGCGTTGGTGCTCGGGGTATGGACGATTGTGCCTTTGGTGATTGCTTTGATTCTTTTTTCCAAGCGAGGATCGGTATGAGTATTCTGGGCTGGGCCGGATTTGGGTTTGGTTGTTTGCTCGTGGTGTTCGGACTTCCGGGTTGTGGTGGTGGTGGGCAAGGTGGGCCGCCGAGTGTTCGGTATGGGGATTCGGTCTGCGCTGAGTGTGGGATGATTATTTCTGATGAGCGGTTTGCCACCTCGACGGTGATTGCAGGTGCGCGTGGAGATGAGCCTTTGCTCTTCGATGACTTCAACTGCCAGATGATTTTTGAAGCCAAGCACGATGAGTTGGTAATCGTGGACCGATGGTGCCATGACCATGCGACGCGTGAATGGTTGGCGATGGGGGATGCTTGGTTTGTGAAATCGGATCAGTTGCGCACGCCGATGGCTTCGCATATCGCCGCGTTTGCGACCCAGGGACAAGCCGAGGCGTTTGCCGAATCGGTTGCGGGGGATTCGATGGATTTCGATACGCTTTGGATTCAGGACTGATCGCGGCAGGCAAGGCTTTCTTGAGTGCATCATTTGTCGGCATCATTTGTCCGGCATCGTTCGCTTGAAGACATGCACATGAAGGCACGAAAAAACCCGCTGTGATGACAGCGGGTATGTGTTTGGCATGAAATGGGTGGTTTACCAACCGCCGCTGCGACCACCGCCGCCGCCGCCGTAGCCACCGCCACCACCGCCGCCACCACCGCCGTAGCCGCCACGACCGCCGCCGCCGCCACCAAAGCCGCCACTTCTGCGTGGGCGTTCTTCGCGTGGGCGTGCTTCGTTGACGACGAGTGCACGACCGTCGCAGTCTTGGCCATTGAGTTTTTCGATTGCTTCGTGACCGGCATCATTGTCAGCCATTTCGACGAAACCAAATCCGCGTGAACGACCGGTTTCACGATCGCTCATCACCCTTGCAGACTGGACATCGCCAATCTGGGAGAAGAGGTCGTTGAGTTCTTGGTCGTTCATCGAGTACGGGAGGTTCCCTACATACAGGTTCAGCATTGCTGTCTTCCAAATGCCCGTGAGTCAAGTCAATATCGAGAGAGAGTCGGGCATCTTCTTCGTCGACTGCGACACCGGATGGTGAGGCATCTAAGTCTAGCACTGATCGGGGAAAAGAAACAGGAAAAAGAAGGAATATGCGATCATGATAAACCCTAGAAACAGCTTTCGACCGTATTTTTCTCGATCACGGGCTTATCTTGCGTGATTTGCCTTACGGATGAGTTCCATGACCGCATCATGAAGCAACCCATTCGTTGCGACCATCTCACCCGAATCGAGGGATTGTCTGGCGGCGAGATCTGTCCATTGTCCCCCTGATTCGGTGGTAATGGGAATGGCGGCAGCGAAATCCCATAGGCTCAGGACGGGTTCGATCACCGCATCGACGCGCCCGGTCGCGAGCAAGACCCACCCATAGCAATCGCTCCATCCACGGGTGTGCTTTGCGTGGGTGTCGAGTTGTTCGTAGAGTCGGCGGTGGGTGGGGGTGATGAAGTAGCTCATCGAAGTGGTGTTGATGATTGACTCTTCGATCTTTTTGACATTCGAGACTTGCGCCCGGGTTGGGGTGTTTCCTTTGATGGTGTGCCAGCATCCGAGCCCGTCGGCGGCGTAGACGGTCTCGTCGAGGCAGGGCATGACGATCACGCCGAGGATTGGGAACCCGTTGCGCATACACGCGAGCATGGTGCCAAAGAGGGGGACGCCTTGGATGAAGGAGATGGTGCCGTCGATTGGGTCGATGATCCACTCGTAGTCTGAGGTGCCGACTCTGCGATCGAACTCTTCGCCGAGGATTGAATCTTGGGGGTAGGCGTTGGTGATGCGTTCGCGCAGATCGGATTCGCAGGCGCGGTCGGCGATGGTGACGGGTGTGCCGTCGTGTTTGGCGGATTGGTCGAGGTTGGATTGCCCGAAGTATTCGAGTGTGATTTTGGACGATGCCTGGGCTGCAGCTACTGCAAAGTCGAGTCGTTTTTGGAGATCGGTGCTCATGTGGTGGCTCGGGCCTTGATGCTCAGGGCGGTTTCGAGCCCGGCTCGGAGGTGCTCGAGTTGCTCGGGGGTGTGGGCGGCATTGACCGCCAGGCGGAAGTAGATCGGGGCTGGGCCGTTGGGATACTCCATCAGAGGCAGGATAATCCCCGCATCGAGCAATCGCGATTCGATGCGTTTCATGGTGGATTTATCGCCAACGGTGAAGGCGAAGATCGAGGTGAACAGGTCATGGGCGGGGAGATCGAAAGAACGCAGGATCTCACGGACATGGTCGATGTTGGTGCGGAGGGTCGGGTGGAGATCGTGATCGGTTTGGAGCAATCGCAACGCTTCGATCCCGGCCGCGACGAGTGGCGGGGCTGCGGGGGTGGTGCATCGGTAGGCGATGGAGTGATTGCGGGCCGACTCGACGGGAGTCGGTGCGCCCATGACGATTCCGCCGGCGCACCCGAGTCCCTTGGCCAGCGTGGTCGTCACGATGAGTTGATCGGAGCACAGGTCGAGTTCGTTGGGGGTGCCTTTGCCGTGATCGCCCAGGACGGCGAATCCGTGGCAGTCGTCGAGGACGAGCCAGTCGTGCTCGCGGAGTGCCGCGTGGAGAGGGTGGGCTGGGGCGAGATCGCCATCGGTGGTGAAGACGGAATCGGTGAGGATGGCAGTGGGGGCGGGCAGGGTATGAAGGATGGATCGGGCATGCTCGGCGTCGAGGTGGTCGTAGAGGTGGATATCCATCCCGGCGAGTGTCGCAGCATCCTTGAGGCTGGCATGGGCGCGGGTGTCGATCAGGGCGTGGGTGATGCCCATCGCTTCGAGCCCTTGCATGGCGGCGAGGTTGGCGGTATACCCGTCGGGGACCAAGAGCCCGGCCTGGTGGGCGCAGAATGCGGTGAGTTGGGATTCGAGTTGGGCATGGGGGCGGGCGTTGCCGGTGGTTTCTCGGGAGGCGGAGCTCGATAACCCGTAGAGGGCGATGGACTTGCGGACGGCTTCGAGGATTTGTGGATGGTGTGCAAATCCGAGATAGTTGCACCCGCCGAAGGAGAGATATGCGGCTGATCCTCGGTGGATGGTGGTGGCGGTACAAAAATCAGAGGGAATATTGGGCATCTAGCCTGATTATCGTCAGGTCAGGCGGACGGGGCGCTGTAATTGGTCAGGAATCCTGTATGTCGATCGTGTGCCTGTCCGCATTGAGCATGGCGGGGTCTGTTCCTAGACTCCCCGGCCGCCGGTGGTATCCCAGATGGGAGGTGTCGGCGTATCACTGAGTTATTGAGGAGAACATCATGTCGATCTGGACCCGTACTCGCATCAGTCTTACCATCGCGGCCGCCGTTGTGGGTGCCTTGACCCTACAAACGCAGGGGGCTGGTGTGGTCGACAAGGATGACCTCAAGGTCATCCAACTCCCCATTTTGACCGATGGGCCAAAGAGTCTCGACCCGGTCGAAGGCTCGACGACCTACGACAATATGGCCTGTGCGCAGTTTTATGAAACGCTTCTGACCAACAAGTATACGAATCCGATGGAGATGGAGCCCTTGCTGCTCACCGAGATGCCGACATCATCCGACGGCGGCACCACCTGGCATTTCAAACTTAAACCCGATGTGTATTTCCACGACAACGAATGCTTTCCCGGAGGCAAGGGACGGGCGATTACTGCGGATGATGTGTTCTATTCGTTGAAACGATTGGCAGACGCTCAGCACAAGCTCGAAAACTGGTGGCTCCTTGATGGGACGATTCTGGGGTTCAATCAGTATAAGGATGAGCAGAATGCTGCGGACCGGTTTGATTATGATGCGCCGGTGGAGGGGTTCCGCAAGATCAATGATTTAGAGTTCGAGATTGTGCTCGAAAAACCTGTGTATCGGTTCCTCTATGTCCTTTCGATGTTCCAGACTTCGATCGTTGCTCGTGAAGCGGTCGAGTTTTATGGCGATGATTTTTCCCGCAATCCGGTGGGGACTGGGCCGTTTATTCTTGATACCTGGGTGCCTAAGCAGTCTTTGACTGCGAATCGGAATCCCAACTACCATCCGGTGTTCTACCCAGAGCGGAGTGAGTGGTCAAAAGCGGATAAGCGGAACCGTTTGCATCGTGCTGGTGGCAAGCAGGTGCCGTTTGTTGATCGGGTCGAGTTTACGATGTTTGCTGAGCCTCAGCCCATGTGGCTTGAGTTTTCCAAGGGCAAACTCGGGTATACGCAGGTGCCCGAGGAGTACTTCACCGAGGCCTTTGACCTGGCGTCGCGTGAGCTCAAGGAGGATTGGCTCCGCAAGGGCGTTCGTCCGCATTCGAACATGCTCCTTGACTTTACCTTCCGCGGGTTCAATATGGAGGATGAGCTGCTCGGGGGGTATACGCCTGAGAAGATTGCGCTCCGTCGGGCGATTTCGTATGCGATTGATCTTGAGGAGATCAACAAGACTTTCTACAACGGGCGGCGGATTGTCTACGACGGGCCGATTCCTCCCGGGCTCGATGGACATCCCGAGAATCATCGTGCCGAAGCAGCGGCTCGCGGGCCGAACCTCTCGAAAGCTCAAGAGCTCCTTGCACTGGCAGGGTATCCCAACGGCGAGGGACTCCCGCCGATCCGGTTTGTTTCTTCGCAGACCACACTCAACAACGCGGTTGGGGAGATGGTCAAGCGCCAGCTCGCCGAGGTGAATATCAAGTTCGAGCCGGTCTACTTTGATTTCTCGACGATGATCGAGAATGTCAACAAGAAGAAGGCACCGATGTTTGGGTTTGCCTGGGCGAGTGACTACCCCGATGCTGAGAATAACCTCGCGTTGTTCTATGGGCCCAATGAATCGCCCGGGTCGAATCATTACAACTACAAGCGTCCTGAGTACGATGCGCTGTATGAGAAAATTTTGACAATGGGGCCCAGCGATGAGCGGACCGCGATCTATGAGCAGATGCGCGATATGGTGCTCGAAGATTGTGTCTATGTCGGGGGCATGGCCCGCGAACGATTCTACCTCATCAACCCTTGGCTGCGCAACTGCAAGCCAACCGAACGCTATTATGGGTGGTTCAAGTTTCTCGATGTGGATGAGGAGGCGAGGGACTGATTTCGTCATGCTCGATCGAGCACGCTTCCTCATCTTTGAACCGATCCCGGAGCATCACCCGTGTGGACTTATATCGTTCGGCGAACGCTGTACAACATTCCTGTCTTCTTGAGCATTATTTTTGTGGTGATGCTCGCGTTGCGGGTCAATGACCCGGTTTCGGCGCAGCTCGGCAAGAATGCGTCCCAGCAGCAAATAGAGTTATTGACCGAGGAGATGGGACTCAATCAGCCGTTCTTGGAGCAGTATGGTCGATTCATCTGGAAGCTCGTTCGGCTTGATTTCGATGAGCGTTCTTGGGATCAGGGATTTCCGGTCGGGGAGATGATTCTCAATGCGATCCCGCCGAGCATGGCGGTGACGATTCCGACCCTGACCATCACCGCGTCGATCGCGATTTGCGTTGGGCTGATTTCTGCGTTCAATCGGGGCAGGGTGATCGACAAGACGCTGATGTTCGTCGCGGTGATCGGGATGAGTATCTCGGTGCTGGTCTATATCATCATCGGTCAATATTGGGGCGCGTTTTTGCCTTCGCAGAAGGTGGATGGTTGGCCGTTCCAGATTTCGGTCGATGCCTCGGCTGGCGAGACGCCTTGGTTCTTTTTCAACCCTGCCAACTGGGTGGCGTTCTGCATGTTGCCGGTGATGATTAATGTGACGGTGGCGCTTGGGTATGACACGCGGTTCTATCGCGCGGTGATGGTCGAGGAATCGCAGCGGGATTACATCCGCACCGCTCGGGCCAAGGGGGCGAGTATCAAGCGGGTGATGTTTGTGCATATGCTCAAGAATGCGATGATCCCGATTATTACGCGGATCATGATCTCGCTGCCGTTTATTATTACGGGGTCGATCCTGATTGAGGTCTACTTCAGCATCCCGGGGATGGGGCGCACGCTCATCAATGCGATCAACGCCAAGGACTTCCCGGTGATCCAGGCCTTTACCGCGTTATTCTCGGCGTTGTTTATCGCGTCGAATATCCTCACCGATGTGCTCTATGCACTGGCGGATCCGAGAGTGAGGCTTTCATGAAGATCATGAATCGACTCAAAGAATCACCTTCGATGCGCAAGCTTTTGGGTAATCGCGGGGCGATGATTGCGATGAGCATCATCGCGCTTTACCTGATGCTCTTCGTCTGGATCGCGGGTATGCAGGTTGTGGCATGGGTTGGCGATAAGACTGGTTCGTTCGATCTCGCCGAGCGGCCGGTGATGGGGGCGTTGCTGCCAAGCCGAACGCTCGAGCGGGTCGGGGCGAGCAACCAGCTCGGGTTTGGGCTGACGGCTGAGCCTTCCAAGCGGACTGAGCAGGTGAAGTTCTACTTCAGCCAGATCGAGGGAATCTTCAACGAGATCGGTCAGAAGCACGATAGCAATGAACATGCTCGGTCGATGGAAGAGATTATCCAATCGACGAGCCTGGCGGAGTTGCATGTTGTGGATCGACCGATCGAAGAGCTTCGCGAGCTCTACGATCAAGGCATGGCGATCTTCGCTGCCCAAGATACTCTGCGTCGGCTTCGCCCCAAGATCATCAAGATCGATATCGCCCTTGAAGAGCTTGTCACGCTTCGCCAACAGCTCGAGCGTGCAGCAGTCCGAGATGACGAGGCATTCGAGAACCTGTGCGAGGATACCGGGTATGTGCTCGAAGATATCATCAACCATCTCGATGAGTATGCCCAGATCGCTCCCGTCGAGAATGATCCGCTTGCTACGATTAACACCGAGCCTTTGGTCGAAGCGATGGATGCGTTGTTTGAGTATGAGCCTCTGAATCCAGTGTTCGACCAAGGATTGATCGACCAGATTCAGGGGGCGATTGATACAGCGGGCAGCGGGATCGACGCGGCGGTCAATGCCAAGCTTGCCGATGTTGAGCCGATCTTGGCGGAGTTGTATCCGATGCCCACCGGGATCGACGGCTTCATCTACAAGTTTCGCATCATGCTCGGCACCGATCAACAAGGTCGCTCGATCATGCTTCGGGCGCTGTATTCAGCGAAGATCGCGATTCAGGTCGGGCTGATCGTTTCGTTCTGTGCGGTGCTCTTTGGTTCGATCATCGGGGCAGCAGCCGGGTACTTTGGCGGGATCATTGACCATCTGGTGATCTGGCTCTATTCAACTTTCTCGTCAATTCCGTACTTGGTGCTGTTGGTGGTGCTCGCGTTTATGTTCACCGGCTCACCACTTGAAAAGACACTGATTCCGTTGTATGTCGCGTTCAGTCTGACCTTCTGGATTGGTCCATGCCGGGTGACACGAGGCGAGGCACTCAAGCTCAAGTCGCTTGATTATGTGCAGGCCGCCCAGGCACTGGGTGCGAGCAAGGCACGGATTCTGCTCAAGCATATCATTCCCAATACTTCGCATCTGATGTTCATCAACTCGTCGCTGCTCTTTATCGGGGCGATCAAGGGCGAAGTGGTGCTGACCTTCTTGGGGCTTGGGCTCAAGGAGGGCGTGAGCTGGGGGACGATGATCTCGCACTCCAAACAAGAAGTGGTTGCGGGGTTCTTCTGGCAGATCGGCTCAGCAACCTTCTTTATGTTTGTGCTCGTGCTGGCGTTCAATATTCTCACCGATGCTTTGCAAGATGCGTTTGATCCCAAGCATGTCGGGTGAGTTCGGGCACCGTTGGCGATAAAAAAACGCCCGATTGTTCGGGCGTTTTTCTTTGCGGCTGCTGAAGGTTGATTATCGCCTTGCCGCTTCGAATCGGCGGGAGATTTCTTCCCAGTCGATGATGCGCATGAAGGCTTCGACATAGTCGGCCCGGCGATTCTGATACTTGAGGTAGTAGGCGTGCTCCCAGACATCGACGCCCAGCAACGGCACCGCGCCAGCGATCATCATATCCTGCTGATTCTGGACCTGCGTGACCATCAGCTGGCGAGAGACGGGTTCGTAGACGAGCCATCCCCACCCTGAGCCTTCGACTTTGGTCGCGGCGAGGGTGAACTGCTTGGCGAACTTGCCGAAGGAACCGAAATCGCGTTTGATGACCTGGCTGAGGTTGCCAGTGGGCTGTCCGCCCCCGCCGAGGGCTTCGGGTTTCATGCCCGACCAGAAGAGGGTGTGGTTGACATGCCCGCCCATGTGGAAGCTGAGTTGGCGTTGCCAGTGTTGGATCAATGCTGGGTCGCCTTGTTCCCAGCGGATGGCTTCGAGCTGCTTCATCGCATTGTTGACGCCTTTGACATACCCGTTGTGGTGCTTGTCGTGGTGGATGCGCATGGTCTGCTCGTCGATGACCGGCTCGAGTGCGTCGTAGGCATAGGGCAGCGGGAGGAGCGCGAACTGTTTGGTCTCTTGGTTCCATCCCAGATCGGTGTTGGTGAGCAGGGCGTTCGTGTGTGCGTGGGCGTTTGTTGAAGCCAATACTGAAGTCGCGCCCAGCGCGCTCAGGCCTGCAATTGCATGGCGTCGTGAGATTGGTGTGTCGGGTGTATTCATGGTGTGACTCCTGATAAAATGTGATTCTGGGGAGGGGGGGATTAGTCCTGTCGCCCTTCGATTGCTGAGATCAGGCACGCCGAGCCCAGGATGTAGAGCTCGTCGATGCCGTCGTCCTCTTCGAGGATGGCGATGCCAAGCCGATAGATGAATGGGTTGAAGTGCTGGCGGAAGTGGCCGATGACTTTGGAGTCGGCGCTTCGGATGATTTCGTATCGTTGGGGAAAAAGGAAGGCAGCGATTTCGACATATCTCCGGATGAGCGGTGCGACCGAGCCCGTTTCGCGGATGGTGCCGAGTTCTTGACCAGATTCGGAGAACATGAGCCATTCATCACGGACAAAGGAAGATTTCATTCCTTTGCGCCGCATCGAGCCCAGCGAAGTCCCGTCGGGGAGGGTGATGGCATAGGTGGAACTAAAATCGATCACGCTCTTGGCCTGGAGCGAGAGGAGCATCTCGCTCATATCCTCACCGGTGTAGAGCTTGAGGTCTTCTTTGAGTTTGAACGCTTTTTGTTTGCAATATCCGATCACCGAGCCGTGCTCGTCGTAGACATGGAAGGCGGCTCCGAAGAATTTGAAGACCTTGCGCCGGATGGTGTATTTCTCGTTGGGTGCAGGTGTGACGCCCATGTGGATTATCCTTTCTGGCTGCTTGGGAGAAGTGTATAGAAAAACAAACCCGCATGTGCGGGTCTGCTCGAAAAGGATTGTTGAAATTGGGTGTGTGGTTGGTTTAGTCTTCGGATTCGCCGACGACCCATCGGCGGAAGACGGAGAGCTCGGCATCGCCGACCAGATCGCGGACCTTCTTGGAAGGCTCCATGACGAATGGTTGTTCGAGGAGTGCGACTTCGGAGAAGAATTTTTTCATCCCGCCTTCGACCATTTTTTCTGCGATTTGTTCTGGTTTTCCAGACTCGACCGCTTGTTCGAGCCGGAACTTGCGCTCTTTTTCGACCATGTCGGATGGGATATCGTCGGAAGTGAGCCCAAGAGGGCGTGGCATCGCTGCGGTGACATGCATCGCGAGTTGTTTGAGGACATCATCGTCGATTGTCCCTTCGACTTGGACGAGCGAGCCTGTTTTTCCATCGTGGTGGACATAGGTGCCGTAGGTTGTTTTTCCGGGCTCGCCGACGAGTTTTTCGATTTTGTCGATCGAGATGTTCTCGCCGGTGGTGATGCGGAGTTCGTCGACAAGCTCGTTCATGGCATCGGTCGGGGTGACAACCCCCGCGTCGGCTTCGAGGGCAAGTTGTGCAATTTTCTTGACGGCGTCGATGAAGTTGCTGTTCTTGGCAGTGAAGTCGGTCTCGGCTTTGACTTTGACGAGGGCAGCCGATGATCCATCTTCTGAGACGGCGATCTCGACGCGTCCTTCGCCTGCAACGCGATCGGCTTTGGCTTCCATTTTACCTTTGAGTTTTTTGCGAAGGAGGACTTCAGCCTTTTCGATGTCGCCATCGGCTTCGATGAGCGCTTTTTTGCACTCCATCATCGCGAGGCTGGTCTTGTTGCGAAGGCTCATCACATCTTTGGCACTGATCGTTGACATTCCGGTTGTCCTTTGCCCCGTTGGGCATCAGTCGTTGGGATTCTGCGAACCCCAAGTGTTCTTGATTGGGTTATGCTCCTCAAGCGGTGCCTGGGAGACGGTGTTTGTGTGTCGATACTCGGTTAGGATTCAGCAGGCGCGGGGGTCGCGGGTGCCGAGGTTTCTGTATCAACGCTTGCTGGCGGGGTTGAGGTGCTGTCGCTTGCACGGAACTGAGCCCTGCTCGATCGGCGCGGTGCATCCGCATCGGAAGGGGCCTTTTCGTCACGCCCCTTGGTGGTCTCGACGCGTGATTGCTTGCCATCAGAGATGGCTTTGCAGAGCTCGCGGATGATGACATCAATCGAGCGCATCGAGTCGTCGTTGCCGGGGATGGCGATGTCGACCATATCTGGGTCGCCATCGGTGTCGATGAGGCAGATGGTCGGGATTCCGAGCTTGCGTGCTTCGCGGAGCGCGGTGGTCTCGCGGTTGACATCAATAGCAACGACGCAGCCTGGCATTTTGTTCATGCGTCGGATGCCGTCAAGGTTGCGTTTGATCTTGCGCATTTCTCGCCGGAGCTGAGACTCCATTTTTTTGGAGTAGCTCTCGAAGTTGTCATCCGCCTCGATGGCTTCGAGCTCTTCGAGTCTTTTGAGTCGGCTTCGGATGGTGGAGAAGTTGGTGAGCGTGCCCCCGAGCCAGCGTTCGGTGACATAGTGCATCTCGACATCGCCAACGCGTTGCTCGATGACACCCTTTGCCTGGCGTTTGGTGCCGACGAAGCAGACATCTTTGCCGCCTGCGACGGTTTTGGTGATGAACTTACGGGCGAGCAGGAGTCCCTTGACGGTTTCCTTGATGTCGATGATGTGGATCCCGTTGCGCTTGCCGTAGATGTACGGCGTCATCTTCGGGTTCCAGTTGCTTGATCGCTGTCCGAAGTGGATGCCCGCTTCGATGAGATCTTGTACGAGTGTGTTGGCCATGATACTTATCCGTTCCTTACCAGCGACACCGGCAGCGTGATCGGGCACTGCTGAGGGCGCTTTGGTGACGAATCCCAAGCCGACGATAGTGGTTGAATCGTCGGCCATTTCAAAAACAAATACGGTCCCACACGGGGGATATACCCAAAGCCGATCACCCTGAGCAGGATAAGTATAGAGAGCCAAATCGGGCAGACAAGGGGGCAGGCGGGGAAGATAGGCGACAATTGCCCGAACAAATATGGGTTGAAGGTGTGTTGGCGGGCAGTTCTGTGTGCGAATTTCATGGATTCTCGTTGATCGCCCCCCCAAAGGGGTCGATCGACAGGGTGTATATCCACACGACCGAAACGGTCGGCATAATCGGAGATTTGAGATGCCTCACTCGGGACTCATAGTTAGACGCACCGAACGATTCGAGATTTCGCTCCCGGCGCGGGTCCGTGTCGCTGCCAATCACCAGGAGATCGTGCAGTTCGCCAAGGGGATTGCAGATGCGGGGGGTTGGATCAATGTCGATGTGATTGACTTTGCCCAAGGGGGGGTAGGGTTTGTGACTGATGTGTTCTTCGCAAGGGATCTGGCGCTTGAGGTAGAGATATCCGACATGCTCGATCTTGATGGGGGGGCGATGATTTCTTGCGAGATGGTTGTTAAGCGTGTGCAGATGACTGATCGCCGACCGGCATACTTTGTGGGATGTGCCTTTACCAATCAGAGTAATGAGACGCAATCTGAGATTGATACCATGCTCGAGCGTTTGCTTGGAATGAGCAAGGGCGATCAGGATGAGGAGAGCAACGATGCTTGATACCTCCGAGTTTATTCTTCAGGCACTTGTCGAAGCCAAGAAACTGACCGAGACCGAGGCGGCAAGCCTTCGGGAGTCAATGCAGGAAAAGGAGATGGACTTCGACGAGGCCGTCATCCGTTCGAGCTTTGTCTCGCCGTATGATGTCGGGCTTGTCAAAGCCTCGATCTGTGAGTATCCATTTGTCGATATTACGAAGTTTGATATTGATATTCGGCAATCAAGATATATGCCCAAGTCGGCTTCGGAGCGTCTGGGAGCATTTCCGCTCTTTGTCATCGGGGATATTGCGACGGTGGGGATGGAAGACCCGCTGGACCTCCAAGCGATCGACGAACTTCGCCAGATTCTCAAGAAGCAGATTGATCCGGTGGTGTGCGATGCCCAGAAGCTTCGGATGCTTATTGCCCGTTCGTACACGCTCGATTCGGGGAGCGAAGAATACGACGATGGGCTCGAAGATATTGATGTCGAATCAGATATGGAGCCCGTGGTCGCCGCGGTCAATCAGATCTTGTTTTCTGGTGCAGAACTCAAGGCCAGTGATATTCATATCAACCCCGACGAGAAGAACCTGTTGCTCCGGTATCGGGTTGACGGGGTGCTCCAATCGCATCGCGGCCCAGACATCACCATGCACCAAGGACTCGTCCAACGGCTCAAGGTGATGGCACACCTCGATGTGACGCAGACTCGGCGCCCTCAAGACGGAAAGTTCAGGTTCAAACACAATGGCATTCCCATTGATATCCGCCTGAGCATCATCCCCACGATCCATGGCGAGAATGCGGTGATGCGATTGCTCAGCACTGCCAGTTCGATCGGTCAGATCAAGGGCTTGGGTATGCCGATGGATGTGCGCGAGGCATTTACACAGATGATTCACAAACCCTATGGGATTGTCTTTGTAACCGGGCCAACAGGATCGGGCAAGACCACGACCCTCTATACCGCACTCAATGAGATCAATACCGCGGACCGAAACATTATGACGATCGAGGATCCAGTTGAGATTCGGTTGCCATTGATCCGGCAGGTCCAGGCCAACCCGGAGATCGGGATGACCTTTGCCAGTGCGCTGCGATCGATGCTCAGGCAAGATCCCGATGTGATTCTTGTCGGCGAGATTCGTGATGAGGAAACCGCCAAAATTGCAGTGCAGTCGGCGCTGACCGGGCATCTGGTTTTCTCGACGCTGCACACGAATGATGCGATCGGTGCGATTCCGCGCCTTCGCGAGTTCGGGGTGCCCTCGTTTGCGATCAACAATGCCCTGCTGGGTGTAATCGCCCAAAGGCTTGTGCGTCGGGTCTGTGGTAACTGCTGCTTCACCGATAGCAACAGTGCGGAAGGGATTGCGAGATTGGGGATAGATATTTCTCCGGATGATTCGTTCATTGCAGGGAATGGGTGTCCAAAATGTATGAACACCGGATATAAGGGGCGGATCGGTGTTTACGAGCTTCTCAGTGCATCGAAGGGTGTTCGTGAGTTGATCGAGCAGGATGCGGGGGTTGCCGAGATTTATGAAGTGGCCCGGAGTGAGGGGATGCGTTTGATGCTTCAGGATGGGATTGAAAAGGCCCGCATGGGTCTGACGACTCTGGCCGAGGTGTGCAAGCTTCATGCCACTATTGATACGAAGCTGTCGGCGGATACTGGTGGAGATGGATACAAGATGAGCGCGTAATCCATGAAGGGTGCGAGATGAGTATGACAACATATAAGTATCGAGCGATCGAGTCGGGCGGATCTCGTTGCCGAGGGACGATTGATGCGTCATCCGAGCAGGATGCGTTTCAGCGTCTTTCAAAGCGTGGTCTTGTTCCGTTGTCACTGAAGGAGTCTTCGGGAGCGCTTTTCGAGTTCAAGTCCAAGCGGGTTACGCGTCTGGAGATCGCTACGCTCACTCGTGAGATGAGTGTTTTGATCGAGGCCAACATTCCGATTGGGCGTGGTCTTCTGTCGGTTGCCGAACATGAAAAGAATCCAGTTCTGCGTGACATGGTGACTCACATCGCAACGATGATCGAATCGGGCGAGAAAATTACAGCTGCATTTTCAAAGTATGAGGATGTGTTTGGAGATGTATATATTCAGACACTTCGTTCTGCGGAGAAGACTGGGCAGCTTGGGCCGGTATCTGCGCATCTGGCCGACATGCTCGAGCGCAATATCGAGACGAACCAACAGATTCGACGGGCCCTGACTTATCCCGCGATTGTGATCGCGTTTGTTGCGATGGCGTTGGGGGTGATTGTGATTTTTGTGGTGCCTAAGTTTGCAGGAATTTTCGAGGCCAATGGTGTAGAGCTGCCGTTGACGACCCGTGTGATCCGTGCGATGGGCGGATCGCTGACCGCGTATTGGTGGGCGTATGGAAGCATGGCTTTGACGGCGATATGGGGATTGCGCAAGGCATGGAAGAACCCTAAGGGTCGATTCCGTTTGGAGCTTTTTATTCATAAGATTCCATATATCGGCGCGATGTTCACATCGGTGACGACTGCGCGGTTTAGCCGGGTGATGAGCATCGGGCTCGAATCGGGGATTGATGCGATCGAGGCGATGGAGATTGCTGGCGGTGCCACCGGGCGTCCTGTTTTTCAGGACGAGTGTGTTCGGATGTGTGATCGGATGCGAAGCGGCGAGTCGCTCAGTGATGTGATGAATCGTTCTACTTATCTACCGAGCTTTGCCAGGAGGCTCTTTGGGTCTGGGAAGGATTCTAAGGAGCTCTCTCGCGCAGGTTCGATTATTGCCCGGCACTATGACCGTCAGTCGGATCATCTTGCGAAAAATCTGAACACCTTTATCGAACCCATGATTACCATCGCGATGGCCGGCATTGTGCTGCTCGTCGCGCTCTCGGTCTTCTTGCCCATGTGGCAGATGATCAGTATTAACAAATAAGCACGGGGGACTCATGAAACGGACACTGAAAGCTTTTACACTCATCGAAATTCTCATTGTGGTTGTGATTCTCGGGATCCTCGCAGCGATGACGATTCCACAGTTTGCCTCGGCGAGCGATGACGCACGCACGGCAGCCGTCCAGAGCACCGTTGCCGGTGTTCGCTCTTCGATCGCTTCATTCCGCACCAATGCGGTGATTCAAGGGACCCCGCCCTACCCAACGCTGGCCCAACTCACCGATGGAACGGTTATGAAGACGGATATTCCGGTCAACCCATTTACGCAAGTGGGGGGAGTGCAAAGTGTCACCGAGAATCAGGCTTTGAGTCGGTCGGCAACCAATGAGGATGGGTACGGGTGGAACTACTTTGTCAACAATAACGCCACGCCTCCGGTTGCGATCTTCTATGCCAACACAACCTCTCCAACCACGGCACCCGATGGGAACGGTTCGACGCTGACTGCCAACGAGATATAAGATGATGCGATATGCGACACAACACAGATCGCGTAGTTTACACGCAGGATTCACACTCATCGAGTTGATGGTGGTGGTTGTGATTATGGGGGTTGTTTCGGTTTCGGTTATTCCTGCGATGGGCAATGTTCGCGCGATGCGCCAAGGGGCTGCGCGGGATGATCTTGTACGGTATATTCATGTTGCCCGCGGGCGTGCGGTTGCTTCGGGTTCCTCGCGTGGGGTTCAGGTTGATCTCTCGGATTCATCGCTGAGGATTGTCAAGCTTGACGCACTTGGTGCAGTGGAGATTGAGACCGATCCGTTGACCAATGCTGCGCGTGCGATCAATCTTTCAACTCTCTATCCAGGCGTTACCATCGAGGGCATGACCAACGGCGATGGGGCCGGTGGATCGGGCATCGTGTGGTTCGACTTTGAGTCAAACCCGATGACCTACAACACGAGTTCTGAGGTGTTCTCTTTGAATACACAGACTGTCACAATCACGCTCTCGTCGGGAGAGCAGATTGTGGTCTATCCATACTCGGGCACCATCGCGGCACAGGTTCCGGGAGGGGTATGATGAAGCAGTGTTTTCAGAAGAGATCCGGTTTTACGCTCATCGAAGTTGTCATTGCGGTTGTGGTGCTGGCGCTTGCGGTTCCTCCGGTGTTGAATTTGATGGACTCGGCCTCTGCGGGTCGAGTCAATGCAATCAATACCACTCGGGCAACTTGCCTGAGCACCGCGGTACTCGAAACGGTGCTGGCCGACCTGACAAGCACGGATTCGAGTTTGGGGTTTGACGCACTCGCCGATTCGGCGGCCTATCTCGACGAGCCAACCACCGGGCTTTATGCGCGTCTTGCGCCGATCATGGCGAGCTATACGGATGTTGGTCTGACTTATACAGTGGAAATTGGACCGCTCGTTTCCGCCAACGGTGTGGTTTCGGGGGATACTGGTGAGAATATCTTCCGTGTGGTCACGGTCAATGTGGGTTTCGTGTCGGCCAATAGTGCATCGTTTATGATGCCGGTTTCCATCATGGTATCGGAGCTGTAGATGAATCATTCTCGGGCAACAGATTATGCCTTTACGATTTTGGAGATGATGGCCGCGATCGTGGTGATGTCAGTCATCAGCGTGACGCTGATGCCGGTGATCGGCGGTGCTTCCGATTCGTATGCCAACGCACGGGCTGTGCGGAGTTCGACCGAGCGAGCAGCCTTTGCGCTCGATCGCATCACCCGCATCGTGCGCGAGGCACCTATCGGGGATGGCGAGACAGGAGTTGGGATTACTACCGCCACCCAGAGCGAGGTCGTTTTTTCAGATGGCACCGGAGTTCAGCTTTCGGGAACAACCTTGGAGATGCTGGTTCCGGGCAGGAATCCGGTACCGTTGTGCTTTGATGTTGATTCCTTTGTGATTCAATACTTTGGTGAGGATGGTGTGACCAATATGGCCTTGACTCCTACACAGAGCCATCGACTTGCGTTTACGATTACAACGGCCGGTGTGGAGATGTCTGTTCTTGCGCACCCGCGTGTCTGGATAGGGCAGTGATTCCATGAATAGATCTCATCGGCAATCAAGGAGATATTCACGCCGCGGAACGGTACTGGTGGTGATTGTCATTGTGATGGCGATTCTATCGTTGGTGATTGCCGGTGCAGTTCGCCCGGTGCGTGATGAGTCAGATCTGGCGACCTTGCGTGTTGAGACCACCCGAGCCTTCTATGCAGCCGAGAGCGGTGCGATCATCATGATGAACGCGGTTATCGGGCAGGCCACGATGCCGAGCAATGGCGATGTCATCGAGCTCAACGATCAGACGATAATCTTTGTTCAAGTGCCCGATGCGCAAGGTGTTGGCATTGTTGAGGGGAACAGTGGCGATGCAACGCGCCGAATTGAGTTCACGACCGAATAACCGCACATCAGGAAGAAGTGTTGGTTGCGGGCGAAGTTTGCCCTGTTTCTCGCCGATATTTCTTGAAACACGCCCCTATACCCGAGCGCAGAGAACCAGAGATGAGCAACTCGAGCAGCCAACTAATCATCAGTCTATCACCCGACATGCTCAGCGTGGCGAGGACACGCAAGAAGAAGATTGTGCAGGCCGAGCAGCTCGCACTTGATCCTGGCGAGTGGTCAGAGCTTTGGGATGAAGGGCTGATTAAGCTCGATCAGCCACTCCGGCAACTGATGTCCCGGTTTTCCTCAAAGAAGTCTTTGCCTGCAACGCTTATTTATCATTCGCCAACGGTCACCCAGCAGGTCCATAAGTTTGACCTGAATCCATCGGCTGCCAGAGAGGCAGGAGTCGCGAAGATCCGGGAAGCGATTGGGTTTGAAGACCCGGTCGAGGTCTGCGTGTTTGCTCAAGGGGGCAAAGGGAGTGAATCAGCGACCACGCTGGTCTACAGCGAACGCGAAGAGCAGCTCATGGCGCTCTATGGATGGCTCAACCGATGCAATGTGCAAGTCAAATCATTGGTTCCATCGAGTGTGGCAGTGATGAATACTGCTGCGAAGATTGCTCAAGATGCCGAGCCAAAGACTGCGATCTTTTATCTCGGGGCGGATGTATCGGTCATGGCCTATGCGAATGAATCGGGGGTCAAGCTGATTCGTTCTGTTGCCATTGGGTATCAGAAGCTTGCCGATTGCTATGTGCGGATGCTGCGATCAAGTGAGGCAACCCAAGCGTCCAAGCAAGACTCGGATTCGTCAGCGTCGGTTGAGGATGTGAGCGCACGGGCAATCGAGATGCTCTTTGAGCATGGTGTTCCTGTTGGGCAAACGGAGGTCGACGGGGTCGAGTTGCAATCGGCGGTGATGCCGATGCTGGCACCGGTGCTCCAACGGTTTTGTATCGAGATCAAGCAAACCTTCCGCTTTGGGCTCAGTGGAGAGTCCATGCCTGAGAAGCTCATGATTTGTGGCCCGGGCTCGGGCATCCCTCATATCTCCAAGGTCATTGCCCAGCATATTGATATGCATATCAAGCTTGATCCTTTGGTAGAGAGCTTCTCGGTGGTTTCGGCATTCGGAAAAGGGACACTCGAGAATACCATTGTGGTGGCAAACTCATGTCCCGATGGTCTTCTCCCAGATGTCGCCCACGATGCCAATATGCACCAGTTTCTCTCGCGGGGGCTTACGGTCGGCGCCCTGATGGCGATAATTGCACTCGGTGGCGAGTTTACCAAAACATCTGTTCGGTGCGAGCAGATTGACTACCTCATGGGTAAGGCCGAGCGCAGGCTCAATGTCGTCAACGAGTTCTATGAGCAGCGCAGTAAGGCCTTTGAACTCTCGACGGTGATCAGTGATATGTCGAGCCTGATTTTGGATAATGTCCAAAGCGTGCCAAAGTGGTATGAACTGCTGGCGGATATTTCGGTCATCAAGCCAGAAAGTGTTCGGTTGCATGAGCTTCGCGGGAGTCTCAAGAATGGAGCCTCGATTGTTGAAATCAGCGGGCTGGCTGCTGGGGACTCTGATAAGCAGTCAAGCGCAGACCTGAACAGCTTTGTCAGTGCACTCGAGAAAGACGAATATGTTGAGCGAGTGACCCTCGGGGGAACAACCCGAGTCAGCGTAGGCGAAGACCAATGGGCCCGCCAGTTCCGGCTCAATGTCGAGCTCAAAGAAACTTCACTTCCATACCAAAGGATAGTGGATGCTACTGGTGGAGAAAATATGTGGGGGACACCATGAACTACGATACTCAAAGGTCCTTTTTCTTCCGGCTTGGCATCGTTTCGCTTATCGGCGCGATTTCTTGGCACATACTCGTTGGCGCAAAGCTCGAGCGTGAGCAAGAACTCAAACGCACATTTGCGAGCCAGACAGAAGCTATTTTACAGGGCGAGCAGGAGATTGAGCGGCATGCCGATCAGCTGGAGACTTCTATTGAACGCATGCAGAAAGTCAGAGACGAGATGATTACGCATCTCGACATGGTTCAGTCTTCAAAGGTGCATCAGATTTTGCAAGATGCTGCCGAGTCGTATGATTTGACTGTTTCACGAGTTGAACCTGTACGCATGCAGACGAACAAGCGTGTGAGAAAGGTGGACCAGAGCGAGATCGAGCTTGGGATTAGTGAGTATCGAATCGAGTGCGAGGGCTCCTATGGAGGTCTTGTGGGGTTCATCAGGGAGTTGAGTAATGGGACACACCTTGCCAAGGTGGGCTCGTTCAGAATCATTCCGATATCGAATGATTCTGCTCGCATGAATATCCAGGTCTCTGTTTATCAGTTTGCCGAAGCGCCCGCGGTGTTCTTTGAATCGTTCAAAGTGACGGATACCAAGATGGATACCAAGATGACAGATGCCGGAGGGCTTGATGATGAAACTTAGTGTTCCCTATCTCTATCTCTTTATGGGCCTGGCGGTCCCCGGGTCGGTGATGTTTGGCGCCAGGTATGTCGGGCAGGCATCATCGGTTACAAAGGCGGGGACGGCTGCCTTTGAAGTGCCGGAGATGATCGAGTTTCCCGATGTTCATCTTTTGTCCACTGGGCATTCGGACGCAAAAGAAAGGCTGGGCAATATTGAGTCGCCGCTCTGGATTGATGAAGGGCAGTATGAGGATGAGTCGGATTTGTTTGCTTCATTGCCAGAGTCGCCTCGGAGTTTTCGCGAGGAGGTCTTTGATGGAAATGTTACTTCGATCTTGCCACATCCTAAGAATCCGATGGCGGTGATTAACTCCAAGCCTCACCGGATTGGAGATGAGCTCGAAGGCGGCTGGAAACTTGTTGGAATCAATGGCGAGGATCGGACAGTCATTCTCATGCACGAATCGGGCAAGCACCTCGTTGTCGAGCTCACAAAGAAACAGTAAACCTGCCCGAGACGGAGTTGAGCCTGCGCTTGCCAGGGGCTAGTATTGCCCTCCGGGGCGTATAGCTCAGTTGGCTAGAGCGCTGCCGTCACATGGCAGAGGTCGTTGGTTCAAGTCCAATTACGCCCATTTGTAACCGCTTCAAACTCTTTGGTTTGTAGTGGTTTTTCTTTTTGGCAGGCTTTCTATCGAACGCCCCTTGGGTGGACTCTGGATCGCGGGGCGGTCAGGGGGCAGGGGCTTGGAGTAGATCAGTGAGCGTGTTGAGCGTTTCAAGGGTGATTTTGGAATCGCGGTGATCGGGCCCGAGTTTGGCAAGTTGAGCCTGGTAGATATCTTCCAAGCTCTGACGCGCCTTTTCGAGGTGCCCGTCTTTGTAATCAAGGTATGCCAAAAGAAACTGGTTGTGCATTGTTTCCTGGTGATCGGGCCCGAGTGTTTGGAGCCGACCTTTGTACGCGGTGGTGAGATACTCCCTTGCGGACTCACGGTCAATAGAAGTCAGTTGCGAGCCGATGTTGGCCTGTGTGCGCAGGGTGCTGGGGTGGAGCTCGCCGAGTGTTTGGCGTTGGACTGCATCAACGCTTTGGAAGATGTCCAATGCTTTGTCGGCTTCACCCATATCCTGATAGGCGCTGGCGAGGTTGTTCATGCTTAGAAGTGTTCTGGTATGTTCTTTACCGAGGTGCTTGATTCGCAGAGGGACAAGCTGCTCGTAGAGTTTGGCTGCTTGCTGGGTTTCCCCGAGGTAAAGCATTGCGAGCCCAAGGTTGTGCATTGAGAGGAGCGTATCGAAGTGTTCTTCGCCGAAGAGTCTTTGGCGTGTTTTGAGGAGATTGGTGTGGAGTTCTTTTGATCTTTGGAACTGTCCCATATGGGTATACAGCACTGCCAGATCATTGGCGGCTCTAAGCGTGGCGGGGTCTTCTTCGCCGAGGGATCGGCGACTTGAATCGAGCAGCGAGACTAAAGTCTTTTGGGCCTGGTCGAGCTGTCCTGAGTTAGAATACAGCACGCCAAGTTCTTCGCGGGCCAGGAGGGTCTCGGGTGCATCTGCGCCTCGGTGCGAAGTGAAGAGCTCAATCGAACGCTTGAGGTGGGGCTCGGCTTGTTCAAACTTGGCCAATGAAACATAGGTTCGGCCGATGAGCATGCGGATCTCTGCTTCGACCAGCGGCAGATCGCCGAAGCGGTCGCCGATCTTTGAAGCGGCTAGGTCTAAAGCCTGCGCGACACTGAGCGATCGGTTGGTCGAGGATCGCACATCGGCCTGCCCGATGAGGTCTTTGAGCAGGAACTCGGTGATCGCGTCCGAGATCTGTGCGTTCTGGTGGGCGATGTTTCTTGATTCGATCGCGCGTGTGAATCCGATCGAGAGCGAGATGAAACCAAAGATGATCGCTGCTGTTGCGATGCCAAGGCCCGCGGAGAGTCCTTTGTGTCGGCGGATAAACCGTTGGGTGTGATACCAGGTCGATGCAGGCCTGGCGTTGATTGGCTCGTTGTGGAGATATCGAGTGAGATCATCGCGCAGTGCCTGGACGGAGGGATATCGGCGGGCGGGGCTTTTTTCGAGGGATTGGGCGAGGATCGTGTCGAGATCGCCTCGCATTTTGGTATTGATCGTGCTGAGCCGAACCGGGTTTGTATCTTCGATCAGCTTGGCAGCCTGAAAATACGAAAGCTGGTCAAGATCGTAGGGGAGCTTATCAACGAGCAACTGAAACAGCACCACGCCGAGGGTGTAGACATCGCTCCGCTCGTCGATCTCGTGGGCTTGTCCCTGGATTTGCTCGGGGCTCATAAAGGCAAGTGTGCCGATGAGCTGCCCGGCCTGTGTGTGCATGGTTGTCAGGTCGGGGTGCTTGGCGGTGAGCCGGGCGATTCCAAAGTCGAGCACTTTGACATGACCTGAACCATCGACAAGGATATTGCCGGGTTTGAGGTCACGATGGATCACGCCTTGTTCATGGGCATACTGCATCGCGTCGCAGATGCTCAGAAACAGCGTGACGATCTCGTTGGTCTTGAGCGCGTTGTTCCGGGTGTACTCGATGATGCTCGAGCCTTCGATGAGCTCCATCGCGATGAACCGATCGAGCCCGTGTTTTCCTGGGACGACGCCTGATTCGTAGACCTTGGCGATGCACGGATGCGAGAGTCGGCCCATGATCTGGGCCTCTTTCTCGAATCGACGGATCGAGTGCTCGTCCATCGAGCGGGATTGAATCACCTTGAGGGCGACGGCTCGTTCGGGGTTCATCTGGATGGCTTGATACACTACGCTCGTGCCGCCTTGTCCCAAGATGCCTGTGATGGTGTAGTCGCCGATGGTTTGGGGGAGGTCGGCGGGTTGATCGCCCGCAGCCATCGACGGCACAAAGTTGATCGAATCAAACTCATCGCCCATATTGGTGTCGATCTCAAGAAGCTTGCGAACTTCGCTGCGGAGGTCTGGATCGTCCTTGGTGAGCTTCTCGAGTGCTGCCTCTTGCTCATCGCTTGGCAGATCGCAAATCTGTTCGAAGACAGATTGTAGTTTGGCGTAGTGTTCAGGATTCATTCGGATTTGATTCCTTGAGTTTCATCGCCAGCCATGCCTTTGCCATCCGCCAGTCGAGTTCGACTCGTTTGGGTGAGATGTTGAGCACGCTTGCGATTTGATTGGTGGTGAGCCCGCCGAAGAATCGGAGTTCGACGACTTTGAGTTGGCGTTGATCGTAGTTTCCCAGTTCGGTCAAGAGTTCGTCGAGCGCGAGGAGATCGAAAGCGAGTTCGCCTCCATGTTCTCGGTGTAGATTTGAGATGGTGACGCGGTTCCATCCGCCGCCTCGTTTCTGTGTTTTGCGGGCACGGGCGGAATCAATGCAGACCTGCCTCATGGCGATGGCAGCGATCGAGAGGAGGTGAGTCTGTTCGAGCCCATCGGATTCGAGCGATTTGAAAATTTTCAGGTAGGCCTCGTTGACCAATGCGGTGGGTTGGAGTGTCACCGGCGAGCCCGAAGCGAAACACATCGATCCGGCGATTGACCGAAGCTCTGCATACATCCGGGCGAAGAGCTCGCCGTTGGGATCGCCTGGGGTGGTGGGCTCGGTGGTCATGGTTGATATCCTATCAAAACTTGAGCCCGATAGGCGGGCAAAAGCGGCGAGTTTGGCCTGGTGTCGGCGATTCTTGCGTTGCCGGGGAGGATGTCGAATAAAAATTTGAAACTGCAAGGGAGCGGGCTTGCGATTCTCGTTTAGGAGAATAGGCAGCATTCTATTGCACACAGACCAGAGTGAAGGAGCAAGTATGTTTCACAGAACACGCATCAACGCATCGTCCCGGCGAACGCACATTCCTCAGTTTGTCGCTGTTTTGGGATGGATCGCTGCCGGGTGGGCAGGGGCTTTGGCTCAAGCGGACCCGATTGACCTTGGGATCGCTGATGATGTTGACTATGCACGATTTGTTGATGCGATCCGGGCAACGGAATATGTCCGGGAGGATTACATTGTCCTTGATCGCAATCCGAGGGTTGTTGCCAGCGTGACGGCTTTGAGTGCGTATGCCCAGCTCAATCCGCTGGCGAGCCAGGCGCAGCTTGATCAGTTTGTCAGTTCTTACGATGCCGCAATCCAGAGCCAGTATTCGGGTGATCCGAACCTTCTTCGCTCGGCCAACTTCATGACTGCCCTGCGATTTATTGTGCTCGATGAGCCTGGGCTCGAAGGTACCAACACCCATGTGGGTGCATTGGCTGCCGAGCTGCTCGATGTGGTTGTTCCTGCTCCGGATAACTTCGCAGCGACGCAGCGGCGGATGGTGCGGTTTGGGCAAGGGATCGCAATGCGATACACTCATCACAACGGGTTCGCGCAGATTCTTGCCTATGGTTTCTACGGCGTCACTCAGGATGGCAATGCTCGCCCAGAGCTTGCAATGGCTCTCAATCAATACCTGACCAATGCCGGGTATGCGCCGAGCTTGGGAATGGTCAACACTGATCCACGCTTTGATGATGTCAATGCGGGGATTCTGACTTTGCCGGCGGACTATGCGGGATATACGACCGCCCTCAATCAGTCGCTTGTCTCCAACACGATTGTGAGTATGGTCGATGCGCAGACCGAGAGTGTTCAGATCGAGATTGACTCGCGTGTGCTCACGCTCAGCGATGCGCTAGCTGCCGAGCCAACACTCCAGGATGGGTACGATCTGGCCCAGGACCAGAGTATCATCGACCAGCTCGCTGCCGATTTGCGGGATCAACTCCGAGAAACAAGCTACGCCAGATCGTCGATGTTCGGTGCGACCTTTCTCCTTGGCCAAAGCCCGCTCGATGAACTCGGTGATTACTCATTTGCAACCTTGGAATACAACGCGACCTTGCTCGAAGCGTCTGACACTATTGCAGAGATTCAACTTGGGCTCAGTATTGCAGCCAATGTCGCCACACTCACTGCCAGCACGATGGCTGGTGATCCGGTTTCTGCCATTGGAGGTGTGTTCGGTCTTGTTTCCAATGCCATTGGGATCGCAGACAACGCTGGGGCCTTTGGCAATACGCCTGGGGTTGATGAGCAAATCTATGCCCAGCTTATCGAACTTCGTCAGCAAGTCGAAGCGATGCGCATCGAGATGAATGCTCGGTTCGATCGGATCGAGCAGCAGCTTAACTTCATGTATGACCAGATGGTCGTTGGGTTCAACGCGATCGGCGACGCGATTGGCGATCTAGGAAATCAAAATGATGCTATCCTTCGAGATATGCACATTGTTCGCTCGCAGCTGAGCCAGCTCGAATCCGCGCTCTTCGGGCTTGCGGAGGATATTCTGCTCACCGAACTCACCGATGCAGCCAACACGGTGCTCGATTATCGAGGGGAGAACAATATCGACCTGGCCTATGCCAACCAGAACCCGAGCTTCATTACCGCATCGGAAGACTTTTTCACCTTTGCAACCGTTACCGCTCAGAGCCAGGCATTTGTGGGCTCTCGCGAGAATCCGTCGGTGACGCTGACGAGCGCGGACCAGTACCTCTCAGCCAATCCGATCGCTCGGTATTTGAATGATCTGGCGGTGTTGCCTCAGTCGCTCGGGCTTGCACCGTTGACTTTCACGCCGCTCTCAGGCCCAGAGCCTTGGGCACAGGCGTCGTCGGCCTATGTCCAGCTTGTGAAAGAAAACCCCTGGTATTTCGCGTTCCGGTATGAAAGCCAGCTCGAAGACTATCTCGCTGACCCTCAGAATGAATCGCTCCCGGAACTCGATGAGCTGATCGAGTCGGGCAATGCGCTGGTTGACCTGGGCAATGCTGCTCGAAGCGAGGTGCTCTTTGATGCCCTCGTTGCACGATACAAGCAGCAAACGGCTGATCTTCAGGCAGAGATCAATGCGGTTCTTTTTTCGGAGATGGGCACACAACAGCTGCGGTGGACCAATGGAGAAGAAGTTGCCCAGGTTGATCTGTGGGACACCGATGGTGTCCAGACAGGCATCGAAACACTCTTTGCCCAATACAGCCCTGACCATGTGCCAGCATTGAGCCAGATGACTGATTCATCGCCTGACTGGGGGCCAACAGGCACACTCTTTCAGATTGACAGCGTGACCAACCCGACACTGAGCTACTTTGAAAAAGCGCGAGTCGTCTCAGGCGGGGGCACCGACCATGCCAATCGAGCTGTTCTCTTTGAATATCTCAATCAGCTTGACGCAAGCCCAAAGTATGCGCATGAACTGCGATGGGATGCCTATGTTCCCGCACCGCTGAATCGAGGATCATTTTCAACATACCCAAACTTTGAGGTCATTCACTGGATGGATGCCGATCCTGATCCAGCAATCACGGATATGCAGATCATCTATCGGCGCCGAATTCAAACCGAGATTGATGTCTGGGGCGATGGATTTGGTGCTTTTTCTTGGATTCCAGTATTACTGTTCTGGGACGAAAGCAATCCTCAGGATTGTGCTTATCAGTTTTTCATTAACGGTTCCGGTACTGTTGAATGGGATACGCTGAAACAGGGCATGCCGTTTGGCAGTATCACCGGGGCCGATCTTCAGAACTCAAATGTCAGCGCAAGTAATTACAGCTGGCTTCAAAATATGTGTGGTGACAACTGGCCTTACATGGACAATGTCGATATCTTACGATTCCGCCCGTGGGGCGATTGGGCAAACAGCAGTGATGGCAACACCCTCATACTTGGCAACATTTTCGAGTTCCTTACTCAATATCGCGAGGGGATCATCCGCCCGATGATCAACGCTGCCTTTGTCGATGAACTTTCCTCGATCACTTCGGCGATGGAGCAGATCGACAACACTGTCGCGCTTATCAATGCCTACCTTACGATCGCTGCTCCAGAGGCAATGACGAGGAGCGAGATTCTCCGTAGTGCCCTGCGGGCAGCTCCGGGACAAAGCGAGCTCGGGCTTCGATCGAGTGATATCCTTCAGCTTATCATTGAGTTCCAGGAAGCAGCAGACGCTCGTGATCCACGCAGTGCTGCCAATCCTGCATTTGATTTCCATGTGCTCGATCAGATTCTCAATGATCGCATTGATTTCGTCCATGCCGAGATCAACCGGGCCATCGAGATGCCGCTCGAGTCTGCGCCATACATCGAGTGGATGCTCGAAGAGCTCAACGATGTGCGTGATTTCGTCTTTGCACTTGCTCGTGATGATGCTTACGCATCGGGAAACTCGGGCATCACTATCGACGCGCTCCAGGGCGTGATGGCCAATGACATTCCCCAGGAGTATCGTTCGATCGTTGTTGATCCATCATTTGGCGCACTTCCTGCCAATGGTGATCTGGTCCTCAACAGTGATGGCTCATTTGAATACACGCCAGATGCAGGATTTACAGGGGTTGATACATTTACCTATCGGCTCATCGGCACGATCCTCGAGGGCCTGCCGGTGCCGGAGGATGGGCAGTTTGTCTCTGACCCTGCGACGGTGGTGATCGTGGTCGAGTCCACCGGATGCTCGCCTGCGGACTTGACAGGCAATGGCACACTCAACTTCTTCGATGTCTCAGCTTTCCTCCAGGCCTTTGACGAAGAGGACCCGATTGCCGACTTTGATAACAGCGGAACCTGGAACTTCTTCGATGTGTCCATCTTCCTCCAGATATTCTCAGCCGGGTGCCCATAGCAGGGCATAGGTACATCAGGGGCGGACATGCGGCCTGATCCCGCAGCACGAGCGAGGGCTCGGCTGCGGGATTATGCTGTATTGAGATTGACTCGGATTCGGTGATACGCGTTCGGCTTTAGGGGGACGACCTAGGCCGTGTCTGACGGCTCGTTTATCAATCCGAATCCGGGTACCACGACTGCGCCCTTCGGGCGAGTCGTGGTACCCGATGGGATGTTTTTGAGCCATCAGACACCGCCTAGTATGGCAGCATGAGAATTGCGACATGGAATGTGAATGGGCTTCGGGCTGCGATCCGGAAAGGGTATGGTGAGCATATCGATCGGGTCGGGGCCGATGTGCTCTTGCTTCAAGAGGTGCGGGCATTGCCCGAACAACTGCCGATGCAATGGCAAAACCCTCCCGGATGGAATGTGCTCTGGCATCCTGCCCAGAAGAAGGGGTATGCAGGGACGGCAGTATGGGCCAGGGACGAAATGAAAGAAGAAGAGCGAGGCGCGGGGGAAGATGATCCTGAAGGGCGGGTGGTCGTTGCTCGGGTTGGGCCCGTGCGGGTGGTGAGCGTGTATCTACCTTCGGGATCGTCAGGGGAAGAACGCCAGGCGGAGAAGGATCGTTGGCTGGGACTCTTTGGGCAGTGGTCGGAGAAGCTGTTGAAATCGCGGGTACCGACGATTTTGGGGGGAGATTTCAATATTGCGCACGAAGCAAGGGATCTGTTTTATGCCAAGAGCAATGAGAAGAGCTCGGGGTTTCTGCCCCACGAGCGGGCGTGGATGGGCGAGCTGCTTGATATGGGATGGAGCGATGTGATTCGGGAGAAATATGGTGCCGTCGATGGACCCTATTCCTGGTGGTCGAATCGTGGACAGGCGCGGGTGTTGGATCGTGGGTGGCGGATTGATTATTTATTGATGAACAAAGCAGCCAGGAAGCGGATGGCGGATTGTTTTATTGATCGCCAGAGCGGGCTTGAGGTCTCGGACCATGCGATGGTGGTGGCGGATTTGGATATCTGAATCAGAAAACCAGCACCCGAAGGTGCTGGTTTTGTGCCAGGGGGCACATGAGGGAAGCCGTGAGTGCTCGTGCGGTAGGCACGACGGCGATGGGGGTAAAAAATGGCACCCGCCCGGGGTCAGACACACAGTTTGAACGGGGCCGACTCTGCTGTCGCAAGGGGTGTGCCATTCCGATAACGATGGTCTACTGGGTGGAAACACCGATGGAGTACCAGGCTTGGCCGGAGCAGGCCAGTGGTGGCCTTGTGTGGCCAAAGTATTGGCCAAACGCACGGTTCGCGAGTTTTGTGTCCAAATTTGAGCAACCCTATGTTGTCGCCCAGAGAGATCCGATATCATCGCCTCATGGAGATTCCAGTGAATGCACGCACGCTAAGATGGCGACGGAGGGGGTACACCCTCGTGGAGTTGCTCATTGTCATCAGCGTTATCGCCACATTGATTGGGATTCTGCTTCCAACTTTGAGCGGTGCGATGGCGCGGGCACGCAGCTTCCAATGCCAGATGTCTCAGCGGTCTGTTGCATTCGATTTTCAGATATTCGCAGACGAAGAGCTCCATGGCGATCGCGGAGACGATGGCGATCGATCAACCTTCCATATCGAGACTTTCCAGGAAAGCCAGTACGGGGTCGATGAGTTCTGGCGCTGGGGCGATGAAGTTGGACGCATCGAGCTGCCCGATGCCCAGGGGAATGATCCGATGCGATGCCCCAGTGTGCGCACGCCGATGTCACTTCGGAGCAATGTCCCTTGTAGCAATGGGGCGGTTGGACCCAGTGTGAGCATTTCGTATGGGTTCAATGCTCGACTCGACCGGGCCGAGGTCATTGATTCCCGGGGGCGTCCTCGATTGGTGCGTGTCAAGCTGCGCGAGCGTATCTTGTCCTATGCCAATGTCCCTTTGTTGATGGACATTGACGGAGCGCGGGCTCAGGAGCTGAGGGTCAATCCGGTTTATATCGCGCCCTCACTCGATTCTCGGGGAGCTTACGCCAATGACCGTCTCTGGTTCCCCGCACTTCGGCACAATGGCAAGGCGAATGTAGCCTTTGTCGATGGGCATGTCGAGAGCTCGAGTGATCCTGCGGGCGAAAGCGCCTGGGACTGGGATTACCAACCGATGCGCTGATCGCGTACAGTATACTCATGTCCCTGAAGCTCAAGTTTTCGATCGTATTGATGCTTCTGGGTATTGCATTGGTTGTCAATGTGGTGCTCAGCGTGTGGAGTATTCGTTTTCTCGAGCGCGAGCTTGCCTGGCCTTTGCGTTCGGCGCAGCCTGTGCTTACGGGTTTGCATCACATCAAACGGCTCGGCGAGCAAGAGCTCGAGAATCTCGGCGTTGGACGATCTGGATATACGCACCTTCAAGCAGATCAAGCACCCTTACTCGATGCAAGGATCGTGGGGCTGAAGATTATCCAAGCAGAGCGAGAAGCAGGGATCGAGCTCGACAAACTCAAAGATATCCCGACCGTCTTTGTGCGATCGGGGGTTTCGACCATTCAGAACCTTCGGTCCCGATCTGAGAAGATTATGAACCTCGCCAACGAGTGGGTTGAATCCGGTTTGCCTGTCCTGTATGCCCAGCTTGTCGAGCATATTGAGCTACGCCATGAGCTGATCGAGCGGGTTGAGGGGCGGATTCTTCAAGATGCGAAACTGGCAACCAACTATGGCGAGAAGCTTGATTTTGTCGTGCTGATTCTCGTCGGCGTCTCGGTGGCGGGGGCCTTTGCCAGCGTGGTCTACGCTGCGGTGCTGCTCAGGCGATGGATCATCGAGCCCGTCAGGCAGCTTCGCGAGGGGGCCAGGCGATTTGGACGCGGGGAGTTTGAGCATCGGATTGAGATTGCTGCCGACGATGAGCTTGGTCAGCTCGGCGATGAGTTCAACACCATGTCCTCGTTGATTATGGCGATGCAGGACGAGCGGATCGAGCGAGAACGACTGGCAGCGGTCGGCGAAATGGCCCAGCGGACGGTGCACAATCTGCGGACGCCTTTGGCGGGGATCCGTGCATTGGCCGAGACCACCAAAGATGAGCTCGAGCCGGGCTCGGAGCTGTATGCTATTCAGGATCGGATCCTGAGCACCGTCGATCGCTTTGAGATCTGGCTTCAGGGGATGTTGCGGGTGTCATCCCCGCTTGCCATCGAGCATATCCGGTACAGCCCCAGGCAGCTTGTTGAGCATGTGGTCGCGGCTCATCGCGATGCTGCCAAGGCCCAATCGGTCGAGCTCATAATCCACGATGATGGGGTGCCCGAGCACTGTGTGGGCGATCCACACCACCTGGAACACGCTTTGACCGCGATTTTGAGCAATGCGATCGATTTTTCGGTTCCAGACTCGGCGGTGGAGATCAATTTGGGGGCCAACGAGCGTTATTGGACGCTTCGGGTGTGCGATCATGGCCCGGGGATCGAACCGGACTTGCATATGGCGATTTTTCGTCCATACTTTACAACGAGGAAGAGTGGGACTGGTATCGGGCTTGCAATGGTCAAGAGGATCATCGAGCAGCATCAGGGGACTGTCGCTGTGGAGTCGCCGATAAATCCAGTTTCTGCATCAGGAACGGCATTCATACTCACGGTGCTCATCAATACGAAGACCGGAACATAATACAGGTGGCCAATCCCGGCCATACGAGGTTCAGCTTGGCCAATATTCTGCTCATCGAGGATGACGAGACTTTGCGCTTTGCTGTCGCTCGTGCGCTGAGCAAAGAATCACACGAGGTCGATTCGGTCGAGTCGGTTGAACAGGCTCGGGCCCATATGGAGTCGGCATCGTATGACTTGGTGCTCACCGATGTGCATCTTGGGCAGGATTCGGGGATCGACTACATCCACGAGCTACGCGAGTCGGGCTATGGCGGGGGAATCCTTGTGATGACCGCCTTTGCGACGGTGGACGATGCGGTTCGCGCGATGAAGCTCGGGGCGGATGATTACCTCTCTAAGCCCGTCCGTCTTGACGAGCTGGCCCTCATCACCCGGCGATTGATCGAGCAGTATCGACAGTCCAAACAACTCAGGCTCTACCGTCGGCTCAGCCAGGCAGGGCAGCGACAGAAGCGCCCGGTTGGTCAGTCCGAATCTTGGAAGAAGATGCTCGAGTTTGCCGAGCGCCTCGCCCGGATTCCGGTGGTCAATCGCACCGCCGATCTGGGCAGCGACAGCGGCGGGGCAATCACCACCATACTCATTACCGGCGAGACCGGCGCAGGCAAGGGGGTGGTTGCCCAGCATATTCATGCTTCTGGATCGGACCCAGATCAACCATTTGTTCATGTCAACTGCACTGCTTTGCCTGCGACACTCATTGAGGGCGAACTCTTCGGGCATGAAAAGGGCGCATTTACCGATGCCAAGGAGGCGCGTGAGGGGCTCTTCGAGATGGCCGACGGCGGGACGATTTTCCTCGATGAAATCGGCGATCTCCCCCTCGAGCTCCAGGCCAAGCTGTTGACGGTCCTTGAGCAAGGCAAGATTCGGCGGGTTGGGTCATCCAAGGAACGAACGATCCGCGTTCGGGTGTTGGCTGCGACCAATCGCGATCTCGATCAGAAGGTCAAGGAGGGGACCTTTCGCGAGGATTTGTTGTTCCGGATCAATGCCTTTGTTGTCCCTATTCCAAGCTTGCGTGATCGTGAAGACGATGCCGTTCTGATTGCCAGGCACCTGATTGATCGGCTTGGGCGTGAGTATGGACAGGCACCGATCGAGTTGAGCCCGGCAGCAGCTAGTGCGATCCGGACCCATACATGGGCTGGGAATGTGCGCGAGTTATTCAACATGGTTCAGCGGGCTGCGATGCTTTGCGATGGTGATGAGATCGAGCCTCGTGATCTTGGGTTCTCGAGCGATCGCTCACCTTTGCTCGCCCACAATGCCGAGCGTGAATCGACGCAGGGGGGCATGCTCAGATTCGACTTTGAGAACGGGATTCATAGCGCAGAAGATGTTGAGAAGCAGCTGATGATTCAGGCGCTCGAACACACCCAAGGCAATGTGTCCAAGGCGGCTCGGCTTATCGGGATGCAGCGATCAAGCTTCCGGTATCGGATCGAGCGATACAACATCGAGGGGATCATCCAGGAGATTGCCCAGCGATGAGGATGATTGTCTTGAGCATGATGTTGGTGGTGGGGGGCTCATCGGTTGCACCTGGGCGCAGCGATGTCACCAACGGCATCTGGATGGATCCCGGTGGGGATGCTGTGATTCGACGCACTGATGTTGGCAACGATGCCGTGTTGCCGCTCGAGTTTGAGCCGATTGACTTATTGCGTATTCATCTTGAGGGGTGGGAACCTTTTGTGCCGACAGTTGACCCCTATGAGGGTGTGGTTGTCGTCGATGATGCGGATCTGGTTCGCATGCAGATTGTGCTCGACGGGCTGGTCAACCCGCCGGGCCCGCTGGCGATCGACGGATTCGATTACATTCCCGATATCTTCGGCGATCGCCCGGTTTATGGGTTCTTCGAGATTGATATTGATGACAACGATGAAACTGGCGGAGAGTTGATGGCCCAGGCGAGGGATCGGTACCTCGCCAATGTCGGACGGTTTGGACAAAGCCCGGAAGGTTCGATCTCGGATCGAATGGTGCGCAATGGCGATGATCTCGATGCCAACTTCTTTTCCGACCCACAGTTCGAGCGCACCGGAGGCGAGTTCTCGCTGGTCATGTGCGGCTGCTTCACCCCCACGATCGTTTCACAAGATGGCGATATGGATTCGATCTTCGATGAAGGTGAAACATGGATCGTCCGCGGGCGGTTCTTTGAACGCTTCACATCCTTCCAGAACAAGAGCTCACTCTTCGGCGGGATGCAGGCCGGGTTGTTTGATCCGATTGTTGAGCTCCAGTTCGCCCATGATCCGATCGCCAATCAAACGACCGTGACCTTTGTGTACCCGATTACCAACGAGGGAGCGGCGGGGCTCGCTGGGGAGTTTCCCGAGCCAATTGATTCGAGCTTGCTCAACCAGACATCAATCGAAGAAGCGATCGATGATCTGATCTGGGGGGCATCGTTCGCTACGGGCCCGCTGGCGGTGCTTGTCAATGGGTGGGACGAAGCGACGGTTTCCGGTTTCCGCCAGCCCGCCCAGTGGCATGTCCGAGCACTGCTCGGAACTGCGCCGATCGTCTCCGATACCAGCGCACTCTTCGTTTGGACCGATACCGGATTCGATGAAATCGTTGGCGATCTCAACAATGACGATCTGAGTAACAGCCAAGATTCACAGGTCATCGCCGACGCCATCGCCGACCGTGACGGCACCGCCAGCGATGCGGATGGGACAGTCGATGGGCAGGTCACGATCGCCAACTTTGGGTTCGAGTTTGATCTGCTCGATCTTAATGGCGACGGCGTGATCGCTGAGAATGATATGCTCTTCCCAGAATGTCAAGCAGACCTCAACAACGATGGCACACTCAACTTCTTTGATATCTCCGCTTTCCTCAACGCCTACGCAGCGCAGAGTCCAAACGGAGATTTCAACAGCGACGGCACATTCAACTTCTTCGATATTTCCGCCTTCTTGATTGCATTCTCATCGGGGTGCTCCTGAGCCCGGTTTAGGGGAAGAGGTAGGTCCACCCATAGACCAGCGAGCCACCGAAATGGGCCGCGACGCCGACGAGTGCTGCCGAGCATAAGATCGACACCCGCGCGGGCATGAATGCAGACCCGGGCTCCATCTTGGCGCGTTTTTCAACGAGTATCCAAGTGATGATCGCAACGACCATTGACGCGATGCCCAGTGCGCGATGCCACCAGAAGATCGAGACCAGTTTCCCCGCGTATTGGGCTTCGATCGCATTCATCAGCCCGAGCACCACCGCAACGACCGAACTCAGCGCCCCCAGCGCCACCATTGCGCGGATGATGGTGTCGAAGGATGTTTGTTTGCGGACGATCGCGATGGATTCAAAGAACCCGGCGACGGTGAGCAATGCGATCGGGAAATGGATAATGAGGATATGGAATCGCCCGAGGAAGGGGAGGAGTTTGAACCCCGCCTCTTGGCCGTGATCGACGGCGTGGTCATGGGGCTCTGCGTCATCGTGCTCCGCGATGGCGGACGAATCAGACTCGCCATGAGCGTGATCTGACTCGTCCGCATCATCGTGCGCATCGTTGGTGGATGACTCTGGCGATGCCGTCAACGACACGGATTGGAGCATTGGGAGCTCGTCGAGGTAGGCCTCGGGGTCTTCCTCGAAACGGGTTCGACATTTTTTGCAACACAATCCGATGGTCTGCCCTTTGTAGATGGTTGTGAAGCTCGGATCAACCTCCTCGTCGGTGGTGACCGGGCACATCATGTTGATGGGCTGGTCGGCGACTTGCGGGCTTGTTGATGCCGAGGCGTGGTCGTGGTCGCTGTGGTCATCTTGGGCCAATGCGTTGGGTGCGAGCATGAGCACACCGACCGCGCAGATGCTTTGGATCATCTTCAATAGTTGCATTTACGGTCTCCTTGGGTTAGCCGTCGTGCTTGGCCATCCATGCAGCGTCGATTTTCTCGATGGTTGGCATTGGGTTCTTCTCAAACTTGGGGATGCACATCTTGCAGCAGAACTTGACCAGGCGACCGGCATAGACGACCTCGACGGGCTTGCCCATCGAGCCGAGCTTGCCGCCTGAGATCGGGCAGGTCTCCAATGGATAGTCTTCGCTCTGCTGGGCGATGACCGCTTTGTCGAGCTCCTTGATAAAGGTCTGCGGGTCCTTCTTGAAATCACTTCTGCACATCTTGCAGCACAGACGGATCAGACGCCCGTTGTAAAGGAAATCGACCGGCTCATCCATCCCGTCTTCACCAGTGAGCGGCTGATCGGAAACAATGCACTGGGTTGTTGGGTAGAACGGGATTTGTGATTCGATGATCTGCTGATCGAGCTTGGCAAAGGAAGCGTCGAGGTCCTTCTCAAACTTTGGCACGCACATCTTGCAGCAGAACTTGACTTCGCGTCCGTCATACTCCTTGACGACCGGAGCGCCCATAGACCCGAGCTTCTGTCCCGAGATCGGGCAGGTGCTCAGCAGGTAAGGGCCGGTGTTGGGCACCTTGGAGGATTTGCCCTTTTTCATCTTGGCGTGCCCGCTTGCCTTTTCGCCCATCATGGACATGGCGACAAACTCATCCTTTTGGGATTCGTCCCAGGCATTGAACTTGCGGATGCATCCTGGGCAGCAGAACCCGATGGTGTTGCCTTTGTACACGGTTCGCCCGCCGTCGTCTTCGACAGCTTCTTTCCCGATCGGGCATACTTTGTTGATGGGCTCAGCGAATGCCTTTTCGGTGTGGGCTTGCTGCCCATGCCCATGCTCAGGGCCGGCAAGAGCAGTGGGGGTCAAGAGTGCGCAACAGGCACACACGGTCAGGGTTGAGAGGTAGTTCATGAAATATCTCCTTGAGTGAGGGGTTTCGTGTTGGTGCTGGGGCTTGGGAACAAACGGAGTTTCCATTCCTGGGCCCAGCTATACAGGATAGGAACAACAAACCAAGTAATTGATGCCACAGCCATTCCGCCAAAGGTGGGAATGGCCATCGGGATCATGATATCTGACCCTCGCCCGGTGCTGGTGAGCACGGGCAGGAGGGCAAGGATGGTGGTGGCGCTGGTCATGACGGCTGCCCGGATGCGCAAACGCCCACCCGTGATGACAGATTTGCGAATCGCTTCGATGGTATCGGGCTTGTCCTCTTTCATGGATTGTTCGATCCGTGTAGCCATGATGACGCCGTCGTCGGTTGCGATGCCAAAGAGCGCCAGGAAACCGACCCAGACCGCGACGCTCAGGTTATATTGACGAATCTGGAAGAGCTCTCGAATATTCGTTCCCATGAAATCAAAGTTGAGAAACCAGGGCTGGGCATAGAGCCAGAGCATCATGAAACCGCCTCCCCAGGCGACAAACACGCCTGAGAAGACCATCAGCGTCACGCCAACTTTTTTGAACTGGAAGTAGAGAAGCATGAAAATCACCACCAGCGAGAGCGGAAGCACAATGCTCAGACGCTTGGCAGCCCGGAGCTGATTCTTGTAGGAGCCTGCAAAGTCAAAGCTCACCCCCGCCGGGACGATCAGGTCGCCGGAATCAATTTTAGACTGGATGTATGCTTTGGAATCTTCGACAACCGTCACCTCGGCGACGCCGGGCTGTTTGTCGAAGAGGACATAGGCAACAAGGAAGGTGTCCTCGCTCTTGACGATCTGCGGGCCTCGGCGGTAGACAACCGTTGCGAGTTCACTCAGTGGAACCTGTGTCCCATCGGGAGCAGGAACCAAGATATCGTCGAGTGTCTCAGGCTGATCGCGCAGCTCGCGCAGATACCGGACACGCACCGGATAACGCTCGCGTCCTTCAACGGTCATGGTGAGCGCCTTGCCCCCGATGGCGACTTCGATCACATCTTGGACATCGGTGATCTGGATGCCGTAGCGTGCGATCTTCTCGCGGTCGATATCAATCTCGAGGTAGGGCTTGCCGACCACACGATCGGCGAAGACCGCTTCGGGTTGGACCGTGGGGACCTCCTTGAGGAGTCGTTCGAGCTCGAGCCCGAAGGTTTCGATGGCTTCGAGTGTTGGCCCATAGACCTTGATCCCCATCGGTGCGCGGAATCCGGACTGAAGCATCACGATGCGGGTTTCGATGGGCTGGAGCTTGGGCGCGCCGGTGACGCCGGGCATTTTGGCGACCTGGGCGATTTCGTCCCAGATATCCTGTGCCGAATCAATCTCGTCGCGCCACTGGCGGTAGGGCTTGCCGTCGGGGTCTTCGATAAGCTCGCCTGTATCTGTGCGGACATACTCACCATCCGAATCCACCTCATAGAGTATGTGGTGCCCAGCTTCGTCGGTGATGTATTCATCCTTGTACTCGATGAGTGTTTCGATCATGGAGATCGGCGCAGGGTCGAGCGGGCTGTCCACGCGTCCGATTTTGCCAACGGAAGATTTGACCTCGGGCACACTCAGAATGCGCCGGTCAAGCTCCTTGAGGATATCGGTCGCCTCGCCGATCGAAGCGTGAGGCATGGTGGTGGGCATGTAGAGGAACGACCCTTCATCAAGCGAAGGCATGAACTCCGAGCCAAGCCCAGGCAAAGAATGGGATATCTTGACGACCTGCTCGCTGTGACGAATCTTCTCAGGGAGCCATCCCCAGACCTGATTGAATCCAAGCCAGACGGTTGCGCCAAAGAGGGCCACGAAGACGGCCGGCGAGATTGCAATAATCTTGTGGCGTAGCGCCCATCCCAACACATAAGGGAAAAGAATCCGGATGACCCAGAAGGTCAACAGCAATCCGCCGACGATGGCTGCGATAAAGAATGCATTGCCAAAGGTTCCGGGTTCAGGGCCCAATGGCTCCCATGAGTTGGCCAGCACAACAAGCACGACGACCACGACCACAATATTGGCCGACCATTGCAAGGTGCGCGTAACGAGCTTTGGCAAGACCGGTTCAAACAGGTAGAACGCACCGAACGATGCGATCAACATGCCGCCAAATGGGGAGATCATGAACGCAATCACTAAACCGGCAAGCGTGAGCAGTGCCGAGGCAAGCACACGGAGTGATTTTCTGGGAATTCGGAATCCCATCAAAATTTGGGCAGCAGCGGGCAAAATGGTCAAGGCGATGATGATCGAGGCAATGAGCGCAAAGGTCTTAGTATACGCCAGAGGTTTGAAGAGTTTGCCCTCGGCTGCCTGCATCGTAAACACCGGCAAGAACCCGACAACCGTCGTCGCCACCGCGGTCAATACCGCCCCGCCGACTTCGGCCGAGGCGCGGTAGACCACTTCCAATCTCGATTCTTCCGGATCAGCTTCATCAAGATTCCGGAGGATATTCTCGCTGAGCACAATGCCCATATCCACAATCGTGCCGATCGCAATCGCGATTCCCGAGAGCGCGACAATGTTGGCATCGACCTTGAAAGTTTTCATCCCGATGAAGGTGCCCAGCACCGTGATCGGAAGCATCGCACCAATCAGAATACTGCTCCGCAGGTGCATGACCATGAGTACGACGACGATGATCGTCACATAGACTTGTTGTTCGATGGCCGAGTTGAGCGTCTGGAGGGTTTCATTGATGAGCCCCGAGCGATCATAGAACGGAACAACCGTCACCCGGCTTTCGGTGCCATCGGAGAGAATCTTCGATGGGAGTCCCGATGCGGTCAGCGCGATCTGGTCTTTGATCCGTTGGATCGTAGCCATTGGGTTTTCACCATACCGGACAACCACCACGCCACCGACAGCTTCGACACCGCCCTTGGTGAGCACGCCTCGACGCTGGGCAGGGCCGTACGACACTTTGGCGATGTCACTGATCAGAATTGGGATGCCGTCGCGGGATGTAATGGCGGTTTGTTCGAGATCCTTTGGATCTTCGATGAATCCTAACCCACGGACGATGTATTCGGCGCGATTGACTTCGAGTGTTCGAGCACCGACATCGAGGTTGCTGCTTCGGACGGCACTGATGACCTGCTTGAGGGTGATCCCGGCTGCACGCATGGCGTCGGGGTTCACATCGACCTGGTATTCGCGGATAAACCCGCCGATGGATGCGACTTCACTGACCCCCTCGACGCCAGCGAGCTGATACTTGACGGTGAAGTCCTGGATGGTGCGGAGTTCGTCGGGTTCCCACCCACCGGTGGGGTTGCCCTCCTTGTCGCGTCCTTCGAGTGTGTACCAGAAGACCTGTCCCAGCGCGGTCGCATCGGGTCCCAGCGCAGGCGAGACACCCGGCGGGAGTGTGCCCGCGGGGAGCGAGTTGAGTTTTTCGAGCACACGCGAGCGAGACCAGTAGAACTCGATGTCGTCTTCGAACACAATATAGATGGTCGAGAATCCAAAGACCGAGTAGCTTCGAATATCCTTGACCCCCGGGATGCCCAAGAGCGCCACGGTCATCGGGTAGGAAATCTGGTCATCAATATCCTGAGGCGACCTTCCCATCCATTCCGTAAAAACGATCTGCTGATTCTCGCCGATATCAGGGATGGCATCGACAGGCACCGGATCACGGGGGAGATCGCCGATATCCCAGTCGAACGGGGCAACGAGAATACCCCAGAGGATCACGGTCAAAAGCAAGATCGCCACGACGATTTTCTGTTCGAGACAGAACCGGATGAGCCGGGCGACGGGGCCTGGGTTTGGTGAATGATTCAACTCAGTCATTCGTGTGCCCCTTATGTTCGTCCGTGCTCATATCCATCTCACCCATGTCGATCTCGTCGGTTACGCCGGCATCAATCGGAGGCATGGTTTCCTGGATATCACCACACCGGAGCATCTCGCTTCCGAAGTATGGGTTGTTGATCTCGGTGCCTCGCTGAATCCACTTGGCACCTTCAAAGTCAAAGGCCATCGGGCAATAGGCTGCGTACATGGTTTCTTGCCCGGTATGCCCGAACTGGTTCTGGAGATGCAGCACCGCGAGGGTCAGCTCCTCGAACCGGACACGGGCAGCGTCAATTGCGGTGATGCTCGGGTTGTCGTCGAGGATCGCAGCGGATCGACGCCAGATGCCCAGCGAAGAACCCAGCAGCCCGATGGGCTTGACCGATTCAGAAGCTTCGCGGAGCCGCGCCGCCGCGTCGATGAATCCGCCAAGATCATCGTCGGCCAATCGCTCTTGTGCATCGAGATACGCCGAGTAGATGGGGGTGAGGTCTTCAATGAATTGCTCCGGAGCAGCACGGTTCATATCGCCCATTGCAGCAGCTTTGGGAGCGCCGCCGTGGTTGTGCCCGCCGCCACCGCCGCCACCTTCGGGCATCATCATGCTCGGCTTGGCCGAGATCTGCATGGCGCTGTCGATGCGGAAGGCGCCATTGACGACGACCTCTTCGCCTTCTTTCAATCCTGAACGCACGGTGTAGAACTCGCCCGCCCGTGGCCCAAGCGTAACGACGCGTCCTTCGTAGGTCGGTTGTTCTTGATCGGGCACCGAAACATAAACCACCGAGCGAACGCCGGTAAAGAGCACCGCGGTTCGTGGGATCACCAAGGGGATTTCCACTTCGGACGAGTCCCCAACGACGCCGAGCGATTCGGCGGGCACCATATCCATGCTACAGACCGGGCAGACGCTCGGCGTGTCGCTGATATGGGTAGGATGCATCGGGCTGACCCACCGCCCGGCGAGCTCATCGGAGAGCACCACGCCGTCGGCTGCGATCTTGGCTCGGACGACCGCTGTTGAGAACATTCCGGGTTTCAAACGCAAGTCAGTATTATCCACCGCGACGCGCACAGCTGCGGTACGCGTGTGTTCATCAACGATCGGTTCGATGAATGAAACGCGTCCTTCAAAGGTCTCGCCTGGGTGCGCTTCGACGGTAAAGGTAACGGGCATTCCCCATCGGAGCAGGGGGAGTTGAGATTCGTAGGCCTCAAGATCGAGCCAGAGGCGAGAGAGATCAGACACGGTGGCAATTGGATCGCCAGTTTTGAGGTAGTCGCCTTCGCGAGCAGACAGATGCGTTACTACGCCACCGATCGGTGCGTAGACCGTCAGCTGATCCGAGTCGAACTCGCCGGACTCGACCTGTTCGACCTGCTCTTGGGTAAGTCCAAAGAGGCGGAGCTTCTCGCGTGAAGCCGTGAGTGTTTGGCCAGCGGTTTCACGGAGAAACGCGCTCGCGTTGAGCGAGTTCTCGAATGAGTTCTTCGCCTGGCGGAGCTCTTCGAACGCTGCGAGCAGGTCCGGGCTATAGAGCTCGGCGAGGTGGTCGCCCTCTTGGACCGACACACCGATGTAGTTGACAAAGAGTCGATCAATCCGCCCCGGGAAGTAGGCCGTGAGCCGGGCGACGGAGGTCTCGTCGTAGACGAGGTTGCCATAGAGTCGGATTTGCGCCGAGGGAAAGAATCGGCCGACCTTGGCGGTCTCAACTTGACTCATGATTTTGGCATCTTCGGAGAGCGTCATCTGCATCGGGTTTCCGCCCCCAGCGTCTTCTTCGACCGGGATCAGGTCCATAAAGCAGATCGGGCACTTGGCGTCGGGATCAGGAAGTCGAACCGCCGGGTGCATCGAGCAGGTATACATCTGAGGCGAAGCATCATCGTCACCATCGGATTGCGCGACATCGGTGAGCTCGGGTTCGGGGGCCGGGGTGCCGACTCTGTATCCGAGGACCAATGCGCTGATAATCAGCACGAGCGCGACCGCAGCGGAGATTCGCTGCCAGATCCAACGGATGATGGGCATTGCTTTCTCGTTGAGTGCACTCATGGCTTGACCTCGCTTGGGATGGGATCGGTGTGGTTGGGGTGTGAATCAGTGGTGGGGGGAGTGGGGGCAGTCGGGACTGCACGCCCGACGAGTCGGTTGAGGGTGGCGAGGGCCTTGCCTCGGTCTGCGCGGGCACGCTGGGCGGCGATGGAAAACTCGAGCAAGGTGCGCTCAGTGTCGAGCAGATCGAGGAACTCTTGGTCGCCGGTGCGGAAACCCGCCAGCGAGGCCGAGAGTGATTCCTGGGCTTTGGGGATCAGCGATTGTTCGTAGAGCCGAACCCGCCGATCGGCATCGGTGTGCTCGAACCATGCCTGATAGACCTGGGCCGAGATCGTGTTGGTCTGGGCATCGAACTCTCGGCTGATCGAAAGGCGACGGGCGATCGATTCGCGGACCTTTGCGTCGTACTTCTCACGCCAGATCGGTAGATTGATCCCGAATCCGAGTATGATCGGGTCATCGCCACTCTCAGCGATCGACGGGTTGGCTGCTTCATCGGTGACGATATAGTCAATGCCGATGGTCAAATCTGGATACCCATCCTTGCGGGCAACTCGAGTCTCGATGCGTGCCTGCTCGATGCGCTGGTTGATGGAGTGGAGGACCGGGCTCCACTCATAGGCCATCTGGGCGATTTGCTCGGCATCATCAGACGCAACCGCATTTGCCAACGCGATCCCCGCGGGGACATCGGCCTGAGGATGCCGATTGAGCACCGCATTGAGTGAGGCGACATACGCCGGGCGGAGGGCTTCGAGCCCAAGCACACGATCTTCGAGCTGCCCCATCGCCACCTGCACACGGATGAGCTCGGGGTGTGAACCTGCGCCCACACGATACCGGGCACGAACGACCTCTTCAAAAGACTCGATCAGTGCATAGTTTTCCTTGGTGATACGGATCGCTTCATCAAGGTAGACCAGATCGTGCAACGAGCTCATCACCTGCTCGGCGACACGGAGCTGGGTTTGCTGATATTGGTACCACGCAGCGAGTACGCCCTTGGCAGCAGCGTCTTCACGATCGCGGAGCTTGCCGATCCACGGGAAGGTCTGCTGAATACCAACCTTGCCCTGCTGAGGGCCAACCCGGGTTTCGACCTCGTTGAGGAAGAATCCGATGTTCAGACGCGGATCAGGCAACGCTTTGACCTGCGGGAGTCGCTGAGATGCTGCCCGCCATCTCTGGTAGGCCTGTTCCACAGCCGGGCTATTGAACAAGGCGTAACGAACATAAGATTCGGGCGAAGTATCAATCTGGATGGTCGATACCGGCGTGCTGTCCTGGGATTCTGCGTGCCGATAGGCGGAATCAAGGACCGCTTGGTTGGCGGGCATGGTCAATCGGGTGGTGGTGCGTGTGTTTGCGGGGGGATCAAATGGGCTGGTGCATCCTGCGAGGATCACGACGCCAGCCGATACGCCCAAAAGGCGCACCGCGTTGTGCATAGCCATAGAAAGGCTCCTGAGTTTCGGGTCAAATCGTGCTTGGTTCAATGATAAGAGATTTCAACATGCGCAGCGCATATTGCTCTTATTGAACCGAGCTAGATTCGCCAGACACCCAGGATTGCTTGGGCCTGATTGTGTGAGGGATCGTTGTTTTTGAGTGTATCTATCCCCAGCAGGCGAGCAGTTGGCGCCTCGACCGCCGCTTCAAAGAGAAGCTCCTTCGAAGGGGGGATTTTGTAGGTCATGCTGCCAAGTGTCAAAGGCAGCAGCGGGAGAGAAGATGGGATCGGCATGTCCGCAGGGCTGGCTGCGCATTGGCATTCACCACCACTGGCAGGGCAGGTTTTTTCGTAGCTGACTTTTCCACAGCAAGAGACAACTTCAACAATCTCGCAGCACCCCGATGCCGTCCCCGCATGCCCATCTTGTCTTACCAAAGCCCCTACGCCCGAGAGCGTTGGCAGCAGGAGGATCAGGATGGCGAGGAAACGGGTGCTCATAGGCGTGCTCAGACTGTACCGAAGTTGGTGTGCAAGGTCAACAGGGTGTCGCTCGGCAATATTCCCATCGGACACAAAAGGATGCGCTCATCAGGCATATTTGGGGTATTGATACTTTT